>JBPCNA010000157.1:0-34410 GCA_051001735.1 Solirubrobacteraceae bacterium | reverse complement strand
CCGCCGACCCCCCCCCCCCCCCCCCCGCCCCCCCCCCCCGCCCCCCGCAGCGGGTAGTCGGAGTCCTCGGTCTCCCACAGCTCGAGCCCCGCCCGTCGTGGCATCACCGAAGGTGGCTGGCGGCCGTCGCCGCCGTAGGCGGTCGACAGGCGCGGATCCTCGATCGGGTGGGGCTCGGGCGGCGAGCCGCGCAGCAAGAATCCGTCGACCTCCTCGGCCTCATGGTTGCGGGCCCGTGCCGGGCGCCGGGCGTGCAGCGCGACGGCCAGATCCTCACCGAGCCAGGCGGCGACCACGCGCCCGAGGCCCGGCCGCCGGCGTCCGCGCGGCGGCTCGCCGCCGACGATCGCGTGGCCGAGGCAGTCGACCGCTCTCCCGGCGGCCGTGCCCCGTGCCCGGCAGAGCCACTCGCGGCTGCCGTCGGAGAACACCGCCGGACGGCCGATCGGCTCGAACGCCAGCTCGAGGACGCCGTCCTCGTCCGTCGCCCGCCAACCCGCCAGACCGGTGAGCTCCTCCACGCGCGGCGGCGGCGACGCCGTCGTCCGCCCGTCGCGGCAGATCAGGGCGCCCGCACCGCTGCGCACGACACCCGCCACGGTGTCGGCGCCGAAGCCGAGCGTGATCAACGTGGGAGCTTCTCCGGATCGACCTCGATCGCGCGGCCGTCGACGTCGTAGACCTCTCCCAGCGGCCGGCGGCCCGCCCCGGCGCGGGCGAGGTAGGCGACGAGCCGGCCCGCGTAGTGGCGTACGATCAGGCGGCGGATCACCGCCCGGCTGGGCGGCGCCAGCAGCAGGGCGCCGACGACGTCGGTGAGGAAGCCCGGCACGATCAGGAACGCCCCGCCGACGAAGACGAGGGCGCCGTCGAGCGCCTCGCGCGCCGGCGGCCGGCCCGCCGCGATCGCCGCCGCGAAGTCGCGGAGCACCGCGCGGCCTTGGGCGCGGACGAGCCTGACGCCGATCAGCGAGCTGCCGAGCAGCGCGGCAACCGTCCACAGCGGCCCGATCGCCTCGCCCACGCGGATGATCACGTAGAGCTCGGCGAGCGGCAGGCCGACGAGCAGGGCGAGGAGGAGAAGGCGCATTCGTGGTAAGGCTACGCTCCGGGTACAATGAGCGGATGGTCACAATCGAAGAAGTAGAGGAAGCACTCACCAACGTCATCGATCCCGAGCTCGGTCTCGACTTCGTCGAGCTCGGTCTGATCTACGGCATCGAGGTCGACGGCGGCGAGGTGCGCGTCACCTTCTCGCTGACCTCGCCCGGCTGCCCGATCGGCCCGCAGGTGAGCGAGCAGATCGACGAGTTCGTCAGCGAGCTCGACGGCGTCGAGTCGGTCTCCTCCGAGATGGTCTTCACGCCCCCGTGGACCCCGGAGCGCATGAGCGAAGACGCAAGGTTCGCGCTCGGCTTCTGAAGCCCGCCCCGCCCGCCCGACCCTCAGCGCTACTCGCACACCGGGACGTCGGGGATCGCCAGCTCGGAGATCGCGCCGTTTGTCGCGAAGGCGCCGATCAGCTGGTCCGTGCCCCGGGTGACCGAGACGAAGGTTCCGCCGAAGGTGTGGTCGAAGCGCGCCCGGGCGCTGAACCCGGAGCTCCGGTAGCGGCTGACCATCCGCGCGCTCGTCGTCTGGCCGACCGTCACGCCCGCGGCGGTGTGGACGCCGGCGGTGAAGGACATCACGCGCAGGCGCCCCCCGTCGAACTCCGCGAACCCCTTCAGGCCGGCCGGCGCCCGCGGTCCCGTGAAGCCGTAGGTGATCGGCACCGGCGGGCCCCCGAGCGGGCAGCCGCGCCCCCGCCCGGCCAGCCAGCCGGGGGCGAGCGCCGCCGTCCGGGTCATGCCGAGCTGGAGGGGACCGATGCCGTGGAGGCGCAGCGGCGTCGTCGGGCCCGCCCCCGCGCTCCCGGCCGCGTCGGTCGCCAGGACGGCCAGCACGACGAGGCGTCTCATCTGCGTCAACCTACCGCGCGGCGCAGGTGGGCCACCGCCTCGGCCAGCGTCAGACCCCGGCGCGGCGTCCAGCGCACGGCGAGCGAGCCGCTCGACCCGGGCAGGACGAGCACGCCGCGCTCGACCCGGCCGGCGCCGGCGCGGAAGCCGCGCACCCCGGCGGGGACCGGCCACGCCAACGACGTCCCCGCCGGCGCCGACCACGCGAGCGTCGCCCCACCGGCGCCGGAGCGCAGCGTGAAGGACACGGCGCCGCGCCGGGTTGGCGCTCGGGCGACCGACACGGTCTGCCCCGGCAGCAGCCACGCGCCCGGGACGGCGCCGAGGAGTACGACCCCGGCTGGTCCGTCGCGGACCAGCATGTTGCGGATCAGGGTGACCAGCTCAGCCGAGTAGGTGCCGTGGGGGGTGAGGTTCGAGGCGCTCGAGCGCTTCCCGCCCGGCCGGATGTCCGTCTCGAAGCCGCCGAGGGTGCCGGTCGCGTGGGCGAGCTCGCTGTAGAGGCCGTCGATCACCGCCGCCTGGTCCCCGCGCGCGAGCTCGGTCTCGAAGATGCGAAAGCCCGTGTAGTCGTGGAGTTGGCCCGCGTAGGTCGCGATGCCCTGGCGGAAGCCGGCCCGCGCCCGCCGGATCGTTGCCGTCACGGCCGGGTCGCCGGGGGCGAGCGGTCCGTCCGGGTAGGCCACCCACCAGTTGCCCCAGTCGCGTCCGCCCGGACGGTCGAGCGCCGGCGGCACCGCGCCGCCGTGCCGCGCCGCCGCCGTCCGGGTCGCCGCGGCCGCACTTCCTCGCAGCCGCTCGGCAAGCGGCCGCCAGGCCGCGGCCAGGTCGGGCCGGCCCGCCCGTCCCGCCAGGTCGACCGCCGCGTCGAGCCCGGCCACCGCCCAGAAGTCGTCGCCCGCCAGGTGCCCGGCCAGGAACTCGTTGTCGCCGGGGTCGCCGGCCGGCAGCAGCCCCAGCGGGTCGCCGGTGAGCTCGGCGTCCAGCCACGCGACGGCTCGCCCGACGGCCGGGAGCTCAGCCGCCGCGTACGCCGCGTCCCCGGTCAGCTCGGCGTGGCGGCCGATCGCCCACAGCGCCTGGCCCATCCCGTCGTACTGGCCGGCCCGGCTCATGAAGAGGCCGTCGGGGTGCTGCCAGGCGGCGAAGTAGTCGAGGTCCTCGCCCGCCGGCGCGTGGAGGCCGGCGAGGTCGAGCGCGTTGGTCATGATCGCCGCGTCGCGCAGCCAGAACGCGTGGTACTGGAGGTCGTTGACCGCCTGTACCCAAGCGCCGCCCGGAAGCCGGTAGCGGCTGGTGAGGATCTGGACGAGGCTCGCCCGATAGGCGTCGGCGACCGCCGGCTCCGGCAGGCGCACCCGCATGCCGGCGCCGAGGGCGGCGTCGAAGGCCCGCCGCACCGACGTGTGCGCCTCCGTCCAGCCCGTGCCCACGAGCGCCGCGCTCGGATGAACGACGGGGACGGCCGGCAGCTTGAACACGAGCTCCGCCGCCGCCCCCGGGGCGAGCGCCCGGGCGTAGGCGACTCGGACGCAGATCGTCGTCCGCCGCGCGCAGGCGCGGTCGCCGTCGATGCGCCGGCCGCGGGCGGGGGGGAGGAGCGCGAAGACCGGGCGGCTCCCGTCGGCCGCCTCGCGGACGATCGCGTCGCCGCTCACCGCCCAGCGCCGCCCCGGCTGCCACGCCTCCCCCGGCTGGGCATAGAAGCCGTTCGGCGTGCCCGACGGCGCGAGGTAGCGGAAGTAGGGCGCCCCCTGGCGGGTCAGGCGGCCGTCGCCGCTCGCCCGTACGCCGACCGCCCACACCGCCGTACGCCGCCCGCGGGTGAGGTTGCGCATGCGCACGCGGAGGAAGTCGACCGCGACCCCGTCGACCGGCGCGGCGAGCATGGTCACGCGGTAGCCGACGCCGCCGCGCGCGATGCCGGAACCGATGATCGGGTAGCCGCCGCCCTCGACGAGGCTCCGGTGCGGCGCGAGGTACGGTGCGAGCGGGGAGCCGAAGGCGAAGGCCAGCTCACCGTAGCCGGTGTAGATGCTCCCCTCCGGAGTGACCTCCGACGCCGCGAAGAGCCCCGGCACCCCGAGCTGGTCGGTCGGCGTCGACACGAAGCTCCAGCCGGCCGCCGCCGCCGCCGACCCGGGCGAGCCGCCCAGGGCGATGGCGGCCGCGACGACTCCGGCGCGCAGGCGGAACCGTCGCCGGCCCGGACGGGCCTGCGGCCTCAGGGCTTCCTGGCCGTCGCCGGGGCCCGTCGCGTGCGCCGGCGCGGCTTCGCCGGAGCCCCCGCCACGCGTGCCGCCGCCATCAGCGCGTCCCGCTCGGCGATGATCGCGTCGCCGATCACGTCGATGTCGGGGAGGGCGTCGAAGTCGCCGAGCAGGCCGAAGTTGAGCGCGCCGTTGTAGGACACGATCGCGACGGCCAGCGCGTGGTCGCGGGGGAGGAAGGCGATCGGGAACACCTCCTCGAGCTCGCGGCCGAGGACGTAGAGCGGGAACTGCGGTCCCGGGACGTTGGTCACGAGCAGGTTGAACAGACGCGTCGAGAAGTTGAGCCGCGACGCCTGGGCGAGGATCGTCGGCGGCGCGAAGTCCTGGACCCCGGCGATCACCTCGGCCCCGAGCGCCTGCTTTGACTCCTTGAGCCCGTTCATTGCCTGGGAGACCACGCGCAGGCGGGCGACCGGATCCTCGACGTAGACCGGGAGCGGGCCGCGCATCACCGCGATCCGGTTGCCGATCTGACCCCGCTCGTGCTCGCCGCGGACCGAGACGGGAACGAGCGCCCGCAGCTCGAGACCCTCCGTGCGTACGCCGCGACCCTGGAGGAAGGTGCGCAGCGCGCCCGAGACCACGGTCAGGATGACGTCGTTGACCGTCCCGCCGAAGGTGTTCTTGATCAGCTTGAAGTCATCGAGCGCGCAGCTCACGCCGACGAAGCGGCGGTGGGGCCCGATCTCCACGTTCAGCGGCGTCGACGGCGCCGGGTTGAGCCCGATCCACACGACCTCGCCGATCCCCTCGACGGCGTCGCGCAGGCGGGTGATCGCCCGCTCCGGGTGGAGCGCCGCGTCGATCGCCCCCTCGGTCACCGCCACCCCGGCGTTGAGCGCGCCCCGCAGGCCGGCGGCCAGGAGCCCGGCCGTCCCCGGCTCCCGATGCGGCCGCCACGGCTCCCCGGAGTGCTCGACCGGCTCGGGCACCGGCGTCAGATCGAACAGCACGGTCGCCAGGTCGACGCCCGCGATGCCGTCGATCACCGAATGGTGCGTCTTCCAGATCAGGGCGAAGCGGTTGTCGTCGAGCCCCTCGATGAACCAGATCTCCCACAGAGGCTTCGAGCGGTCGAGCTGCTGGGACATGATCCGGGCGAGCAGCCGCAGCAGCTGCTCGCGGTCGCCCGGCGCCGGCAGACCCGTGTGTCGGAGGTGGTACTCGAGGTTGAAGCTCGGGTCGTCGACCCACACCGGACGGCCGCTGTCGAGCGCGGTGTGCGCGAGCTTCTGGCGGTAGCGCGGCACCAGGTGGAGGCGTCCGCGCACCTGGTCGCAGAGATCCTCCATCGCCGGCGGCGGCGCCTTGAAGATGGCCAGGCCGCCGACGTGCATGTGCGACGTCGGTCCCTCCTGGTGAAGGAACGATGCGTCGACGGCGCTCAGACGGTCGAGGTGCTGCTGGGGCATCGGGTGCTCCTCGTCTACGACGCAAAGCGGGTGGCGTAGCGTAGTCCCTCGGAGGCGCCCGCGCCAAGCTAGAGGCGCCGAGTTTCGCCGCGGCGCGACGCGGGAGACATGCCCCCATGCGGGTCGGCTGCTTCCTCTCCAGCGAGCAGCACGCCGCTCCCGATCTGGTCGCCCAGGCGCAGGGCGCGGAGCGCGCCGGGTTCGCCGGCCTGTGGATCTCCGACCACTTCCACCCGTGCAACGACGCTCCTGGCCACAGCCCCTTCGTCTGGTCGACGATCGGCGCCATCGCCCAGGCCACCGAGCGCACCCCCCTGACCACCGGCGTGACCTGCCCCACCGTGCGGATCCACCCGGCGGTGATCGCCCATGCCGCCGCCACCAGCGCCACCCTCATGGAGGGCCGCTTCAACCTCGGCGTCGCACTGGCGAGGCGATCGCCGAGCCGATCCTCGTCTCCGGCTTCGGGCCGCGGGCGATCGTCCTGGCCGTCCACGTCGGCGACGGCTTCTGCCCGGCCTTCCCGACGCCGGCGCCGTCCGCAACTCCCCCAGCTCCTGCCCGTGCCCGCCCATTTCGAGCAGGCGTGCGAGCTCGTCGACGAGGACATGGTTGCCGGTGCGATCCCCTGCGGACCCGATCTCGGCCCCCATCTCGAGCGCCTCGAGCGCTACGAGCAGGCCGGCTTCCACGAGGTCTACGTCCGACAGGTGGGTCCCGACCACGCCGGCTTCTTCGCCGCCTACGAGCGCGAGATCCTCCGCCGCTACCCGGCCGCCGGCTGACCCGGCCGCCGGGCGCCGGGGCCGCTGGCGAACCGGCCCTCGGGCGGGCCCGGTCGCGCTCCGTACAATCGGTCTGGATGCCCGCCGCCACCAATACAGTCGAGCGCCTTCTGCTCGCGGCCCCCCGCGGCTACTGTGCCGGTGTCGACCGTGCCGTCCAGACCGTCGAGCGCGCGCTCGAGCGCTACGGGCCGCCGGTCTACGTGCGCAAGGAGATCGTCCACAACAAGCACGTCGTCGAGCAGCTGCGCGCCCGCGGGGCGATCTTCGTCGATCAGGAGACCGAGGTCCCGCCCGGCTCGGTCGCCGTCTTCTCGGCCCACGGCGTCGCCCCGAGCGTCCACGCCAACGCCCTCGAGCGCGGCCTGCGGACGATCGACGCGACCTGCCCGCTGGTCACCAAGGTCCACGTCGAGGCCAAGAAGTTCGCCGCCGACGGCTACACGATCGTCCTGATCGGCCACCATGGCCACGAGGAGGTCGAGGGGACGATGGGGGAGGCGCCCGACTCGATCGTCCTCGTCGAGACCGAGGCCGACGTCGACGCCCTGGAGATCGCCGACCCGGAGAAGGTCGCCTTCATCTCGCAGACCACGCTCTCGGTCGACGAGACGACGACGATCATCAGCCGGCTGCGCGCCACGTTCCCCAGGATCATCGGGCCCCGCACCGACGACATCTGCTACGCCACGACCAACCGCCAGGCCGCGGTCAAGCAGCTGGCGCCGCTCTGCGATCTCGTCCTCGTGATCGGCTCGCGCAACTCGTCGAACTCCAAGCGGCTCGTCGAGGTCGCCCGCGACTACGGGACCGAGTCGCACCTGATCGACAACGAGCACGAGGTCAAGGAGGAGTGGCTCGACGGCAAGCGCGTGGTCGGGATCAGCTCCGGCGCCAGCGCCCCCGAGGAGCTCGTCCAGCGGCTGGTCGCCTTCTTCCGCGACCGCGGTGTCGTCGACGTCGACGAGTTCTCGGTCATCCAGGAGGACGTCCGCTTCATGCTGCCGAAGACGATCCGACCCGTTCGCGGTCGCTGAGCCTCCCCGGCGGCGTGTGCGCACGCTGATCGTCTCCGACCTCCACGTCGGCCTTCACACCGGGGCCGACGTCCTCCGCCGGCCGGTCGGCTTAGACGCCCTCGTCGGCGCGCTCGACGGCGTCGACCGGCTCGTGCTGCTCGGGGACGCGATCGAGCTACGCAGCGGGCCGGTCGGCCGCGCGCTCGAGGCCGCCCGGCCCTTCTTCGAGGCGCTCGGGCGCGCGCTCGACGGGCGCGAGGTCGTGCTCGTTCCCGGCAACCACGACCACGCCCTGATCGGGTCCTGGCTCCAGCGCGGCGACGGCGTCTTCGACCCCGAGCAGCGCGCTCTGCCCGAGGAGGCATCGCCGGCCGCCTGCGCGATCGCCGACTTCCTCGGCCCGCGCGGGCGGATCGAGTTCGCCTATCCGGGGATCTGGGTCCGCGACGACGTCTACGCGACCCACGGGCACTACCTCGACTGTCACATGACGGTCCCCACCTTCGAGCGGCTCGCGATCGCCGCGATGGCGCGGTTCGCCCGGATCGACCCAGCCGCCGTCCGCCGCCCCGACGACTACGAGGCGCTGGTCGCGCCGGTCTACGCCTGGATCCACGCCGTCGCCCAGGGCGGACAGCCCGGATTGATCAACGGCAGCGGCTCGGCCCGGGCACGGCACGCCCTGACGTCCTCCGCGGGCCGCCTGCGCCTGCGCTCGCGCGCGGCCGCCGCCGCCTTCCCCGTGGCCGTCGCCGCCCTCAACCGCGCCGGCTTCGGGCCGCTGCGCAGCGACGTCTCCGGTGACGAGCTCCGCCGCGCCCGGCTGCTCGCGCTCGGCTGTGTCGTCGACCGGCTCGGCATCGACGCCGAGTACGTGATCTTCGGCCACACCCACCGCACCGGACCGCTCCCCGGCGACGATCCGTCGGAGTGGGTCACCCCGTCCGGCGCCCACCTCCTCAACTGCGGCAGCTGGGTGTTCGAGACCCACCTGATGACCCCGGCGGTCGCCGCGAGCCCCTACTGGCCGGGTGGAGCGGTGACGGTCGACGGCGACGGACCGCCCCGCCTCGAGCGGCTCCTCGGCGAGCGAGGCGCCGCCGAGCTCGTCGCCAGCAGGCGCGCCAGCTTGGCCGGCGTGTCGTCCTCGCGCGTCGGCGAGTAGAGGATCAGCCGCTGCTCGGTGGCCTCCGCACGGTGGAAGACGGCATGCTCGAAGACGAGCCGGCCTACCACCGGGTGGTTGAGCTCCTCGCGCCCCTCGCCTGGGCCCGCCACCTCGTGGCGCCCCCACAGCTTGCGGAACTCGGGGCTCGCCGCCCGGAGCGCGGAGATCAGCGCCTCGAAGGCGGGGTCGCCAGCTCCGAGCGGGAGGCTACGAGCGGGGCGTCGAGGCCCTCGACGTGGACGAAGGTGCGGCGGCCGTCGCCGCGCTCGTCGGCGTCGAGCGGTACGAGGGAAGATCCTGTCGGCCCGGACCCACCGTCCGTAGCGCCACCATCCTCGGCTCGCGTCTGGGCATGGGCGGCCACGAGCGAGGCGACTCCCGGATGGGGAGCCGCTCGCCCGTCCGGGCGTCAGCCGATCGACCCGACCATCTCGAGCTGGATCAGCCGGTTGAGCTCGATCGCGTACTCCATCGGCAGCTCCTTGGTCAACGGCTCGATGAAGCCGTTGACGATCATGGCCGCCGCTTCGTCCTCGGTGAAGCCGCGCGAGCTCATGTAGAAGAGCTGCTCGTCGGAGATCCGGCCGACCGTCGCCTCGTGGGCGACCGTTACGTTCGGGTTCTGGATCTGGATGTCGGGCCAGGTGTCCGAACGGGAGATCCCGTCCATCATCAGGCCGTCGCACTGGACGCGGGACTTCGAGCCCTGCGAGTTCTTGCCCATCCGCACCAGGCCGCGGTAGCCCATGATGCCGCCGTCCTTGGAGATCGACTTGGCGAGGATGTTCGAGGTGGTGTTCGGCGCCATGTGGACGACCTTGGCGCCGGTGTCCTTGTGGACGCCCTTGCCGGCGACGCCGACGTTGAGGTGGTCGGCGCGCGCGCCCTCGCCGAGCAGGAACGAGCCCGGGTAGAGCATCACGGCCTTGGCACCCATCGAACCGCCGACCCACTCGACCGTGCCCTCGGCCTGGACGACGGCGCGCTTGGTGTTGAGGTTGTAGACGTCCTTGGACCAGTTCTGGACCGTCGTATAGCGGACCTTGGCCCCCTCCATGACGAAGATCTCGACCACGGCGGAGTGCATCGAGTTGACGCTGTAGGTCTGGGCCGTGCAGCCTTCGATGTAGTTCACCTCGGCGCCCTCGTCGGCGATGATCAGCGTGTGCTCGAAGGTGCCCTCGCCGGCGCCCTCCATGCGGAAGTAGGCCTGCAGCGGCAGGTCGCACTTGACGCCCTTGGGGATATAGACGAAGGATCCGCCGGACCAGACGGCGCCGTGCAGCGCGGAGAACTTGTTGTCCTGCGCCGGGACGCACTTGGTCATGAAGTACTGCTTGACGATGTCGGGGTACTCGCGCACCGCGGTGTCCATCGAGCAGAAGAGAATCCCCTGCTTGGCGTACTCCTCCTTGAGCCCCTCGTAGACCGGCTCCTGGCGCCAGACGCCGACGACGCCGGCGAGATGCTCGCGTTCGGCCTGGGGGATGCCCAGAGCCTCGTAGGTGTCCTTCATGTCCTTGGGCACGTCGTCCCAGGAGTCGAAGCGCCCGGTGGTGGGCGGCGAGTAGAGCACGAGATCGTCGAAGTTGAGGCCGGAGAGATCGCAGCCCCACGTCGGGACGGTCTTGCGCTCGAAGATCTCGAACGACTTCATCCTCTGATCGGTCATCCAAGTCGGATCGCCCTTGATCTTCGACAGCTCGCGGATGACCTCGCGGGAGACGCCCTTGGGGGAGACGAGCTCGCCCTTGTCCGTCTCGATGATCGGACTCGACTTCGGAATGCGGGTGATGTCTGTGGCGGCCATAAGCTCCTCTGCGTAATCCTGTGCTCGGTGGTAGGAATTGTACCGGTCCGGCCGTGACGCCGGACAAAACATGGTAGGTGCGGCCTTAAACGACCGCGGCTATGCGGGCCAGCTCCCTTCGCCGGTGATCGCCGAACGCATCGCCTTGAGGCTGAGCAGGGCGCACTTGCGGCGAGTCGCGGAGATCGGAATTCCCAGGAGGTCGAACATCCAGTCGGCGTCGAGTGTCGCCACCTTGTCGAGGTCCATGCCGATCAGCTCCTCGGAGGCGATCGACGCCGAGGCCTGCGAGATCGCGCAGCCGTGGCCGTGGAAGCGGAGGTCGTCGACGCGGCCGTCGGCGACCCGGATATGGACGCCGAGCTCGTCGCCGCACAGCGGGTTGTGCTCGTGGGCCTCGAGATCGTGGGGGTCGAGTTCGCCGAAGTTCTTCGGGCGCTTGTAGTGCTCGAGGATGAAGTCGCGGTAGAGGTCGTCCATCAGGCTCCTAGAGTCCGAAGACCGCGCGGGCGCGTCCGAGCGACCCGATCAGCGCGTCGATGTCGGCGGTGTTGTTGTAGGGACCGAAGCTCGCCCGGGCCGTCGCTCCGACGCCGAGGCGCCGCATCAGGGGCTGGGCGCAGTGGTGGCCGGCCCGGATGCACACGTTGTCGCGGTTGACTAGCTCGGCGATGTCGTGGGGGTGCATGCCGTCGATCACGAACGAGATCAGCCCGGCGCGCTCGGCCGGGCCGACGATGCGGACGCCCTCGACCCCGGCCAGGCCGGCCATCGCGTAGTCGGTCAGGGCGCGCTCGTGGGCCTGGACGCGCTCCATGCCGATCGCCGACAGGTAGTCGATCGCCGCGCCGAGGCCGACGGCCTCGGCGATCATCGAGGTCCCGGCCTCGAACTTCCAGGGCAGCTCGTTCCAGGTCGACCGGTCGATGTCGACGTGGGCGATCATGTCGCCGCCGCCGAGGAACGGGTTCATCGCCTCGAGCACGTCGGCGCGCCCGTGGAGGACGCCGATGCCCGTCGGCCCGAGGACCTTGTGCCCGGTCCAGACGTAGAAGTCGGCGCCGATCGCGGCGACGTCGACCGGCATCTGCGGCACGGCCTGCGAGCCGTCGACGAGGACGAGCGCACCGGCGCGGTGGGCGCGCGCGACGATCTCCGCCACCGGGTTGATCGTCCCGAGGACGTTGGAGACGTGGGCCACGGCGACGAGCTTGACGTCGCCCTGGGCCAGCTCCGCGTCGAGCTCGTCGAGCGAGAGGAGGCCGTCGTCTGAGACCTTGAGGTGGCGGAGGGTCGCGCCGGTGTCGGCGGTCGCCAGCTGCAAGGGGACGATGTTCGAGTGGTGCTCCATCTCGGTTATGAGGACGGCGTCGCCCGGCCCGAGCTCGCGCCGGCCCCAGGCGTAGGCCACGAGGTTGATCGCCTCGGTGGCGTTGCGGGTGAAGATCGTCGTCCGCGTCTCCCCGCCGCAGAAGGCGGCGATCCGCTCGCGCGCGCCCTCGAAGAGGTCGGTGGCCTCCTGGGCGAGCACGTAGACGCTGCGGTGGATGTTGGCGTTGTGGAAGCGGTAGTAGTCGTCGAGCGCCTTGAGGACGGCCTCCGGCTTCTGCGACGTCGCGCCCGAGTCGAGGTAGACGATCGGCCGGCCGTCGATCTCGCGGGCGAGGATGGGAAAGTCGGCGCGGATGTCGAGCGAGCTGTCGGTCGTGGTCGTGGCCATCGCCGTTACCTCGCCAGGGCGTAGCGCTCGATGTCGGCCGCCGCCGCTGCCAGCTTGGCCCCGATCTTGTCGCGCAGCGTCTGCTCGAGGCCGGGGTCCTCGAGCTGGATGATCAGCGGTTCGAAGAAGCCCTCGACGATCACGCGCACCGCGTCGGGCCGGGTCAGGCCGCGCGACTGCATGTAGAAGATGAGCTTCTCGTCGAGTTCGCCGACCGTCCCGCCGTGGGAGGCGGAGACGTCGTCGGCGCAGACGAGCACCGACGGGATCGCGTCGAGCTTGGCCTTGGCCGAGAGCAGCATCGAGTGGACCTGCAGGTACGTGTGGGTCTGCTGGGAGCCCGGGTCGATCTGGATCAGGCCCTCGAAGCTGGCCCGGCTCGCGCCGGTCGCCGCGCCGCGCCAGTGGACGTCGCCCGAGGAGGGACCGGTCTCGTGGAGGTCGACGGCGAAGACGTCGAGGTGCTCGTCGGCTTCGGCGAAGAAGATCCCGCGGAAGGCCATGTCGCCGCCCTTGCCGGCCACGACGAGCTCGTCGTGGTGGCGGATCAGGTGGCCGCCGAGGAGCGCCGGCAGCCAGTGGCAGTAGGCGTCGCGCTGGACCTCGACGACCGCGGTGGATACGTCGTAGACCTCGCCCGTGCCCCAGTCGGTCACGTGGCCGAGGCGGCAGCGGGCGCCGCCCTCGAGGTAGAGCTCGAACTGGCCGGCGTGGAGCGCCTGGCCTTCGAAGTCGGGCGCGAGGTCGTACTCGTGGAGGCGGAACTCGCTGGCGCTCCCGCCGATGGCCAGGGTGTGGGCGTACTGCGCCGTGCCGGGCTCGGTGATCTCGTAGGCGATCTGGAACGGGTGCTCGACGACCAGCTTCGGCGGCACGTAGAGGAAGGCGCCGCCGGTCCACAGGGCCGCGCTCGCCGCCTCGAGCTTGTCGCGGTCGAGCGTCAGTCGCCGCATGAAGTAGCGGCTGAAGAGGTCGGCGTGGTCGCGGGCCGCGTCCTCGAGCGAGCAGAGGATCACGCCGGCCTCGGCGAGGGCCGGGTCGAGCCAGGCGTGGACGACCGAGCCGCCGCGCTGGACGAGCACGCCGGCGCGGGGCCCGTCGCCGAGCGTCGACGGCAGCTCGGCGTCGGCCGGATAGGTGCGGTTCTCCACCGCGGCGAGGTCGAGCTCGTCGAGGCTCGTGCGCCAGAAGCCCGAGCGCCGCCAGGTTGGGAGCCCGAGGCGGTCGTAGGCGACGAGCGCCGCGGCGCGGATCTCGTCGAGTGTGCCCGAGGATCCGGCTCCCGAGAGGGCCCGGTAGAGGACGGCCTCGCGGGCGGTCCCGCGCTTGCGTGGAGTCGCCGTGTCAGGCACGGGCGCCGACCTCCTCGCGGATCGGGTCGTAGCCCTCGCGCTCGAGCCGGGCGACGAGCTCGGGCCCGCCGGCCATGACGATCCGGCCGTCCATCAGCACGTGGACGAACTGCGGCGTGATGTAGTCGAGGATGCGCTGGTAGTGGGTGATGATGAGAACGCCGAGACCCTGCTCGCGGTGGAGCTTGACGACGCCCTCGGCCACGGTCCGCAGGGCGTCGATGTCGAGGCCGGAGTCGGTCTCGTCGAGCACCGCGACCTCGGGGGCGAGCATCGCCATCTGGAGGATCTCGGCCCGCTTCTTCTCGCCGCCGGAGAAGCCGTCGTTGAGGTGGCGGGAGGTGAAGGCGCGGTCGACGTCGAGCAGCTCCACGGCGTGGGCGAGCTGCTGGCCGAACTCCTTGACCTTGATCGGCTCCTCCCGCTTGGCGTTGATCGCCATACGCAGGAAGTTGGCCACCGAGACGCCGGGGATGGCGACCGGGTACTGGAAGGCGAGGAAGAGACCGGAACGGGCGCGCTCGTGCGGCGGCGCCTCGGTGATGTCCTCGCCGCCCCAGATGATCTGGCCGTCGGTCACCTCGTAGTCGGGGTGGCCCATGATCGAGTTGGCCAGCGTCGACTTGCCCGAGCCGTTCGGACCCATCAGCGCGTGGATCTCACCCGGACGGATGGTCAGGTTGACGCCGCGCAGGATCTCGCGCTCCTCGATGCGCACGTGCAGGTTGCGGATCTCCAGTTCAGCCATTTCGCTCCAGTGCCAGGCCGCCTCAGGCGGCGACCGGCTTCTTGCGGTTTGCGGGAATCAGGTCGGCGAGCGTCGTCTCGGTGAGGGTCTGGACGATCGCGAAGCGAACGCGGGTCCAGAGGATCTTCGTCGTACATACGTGATCCGGATCAGTTTCCCGGGAGCAGACGACGCCGCCGCCGGGAGTGCTCGAAATGCAGTCGATCGGGGCGATCGTGCCCTCCAGCGCCTCGACCACCTCAGCCATCGTGATCTGGTCCGCCGGACGGGCCAGCAGATATCCGCCCCGGGCGCCGCGCCGGCTCTCGACCAGCTCGGCCCGTCGCAGCCGGGCGACGAGGTGCTCGAGGTAGGCCAGCGGCAGGCCCTCGTGCTCGGCGATCTCGGCCAGCGGGACGGGCTGGTCGCCGCCCCTGCGGGCCAGCTCCACCATCACGCGCACGCCGTACTCGGCCTTGGTTGAGAAGATCATCGCCGGTGAATACCTACTTGGCCGGTAGGGTATCAGGCCGGTGCCCGGCGGGCCGGATTCTCAGAGCTTGACGCGCGCCGGTGGATGGGCCGGGAGCGGCAGCGCCTCGAGCGCGCGGATGTCGTGCACGAGCGGCTCGGGCGAGAGCAGGTCGGCCGGGAAGCCGATCCGCGCGCGGCCGGTCCGGTCGACCAGCACGACGTCGACCGAGTGGTCCGAACGCGAGCCCTGTCCGGGTGTCTGAGGCCCGATGCCGTAGCCGTGCCAGATCGGGGCGAGCGCGGCGCGGCTGCCGAGGAGGAAGCGCAGACGGCCGGTGACCGACTGCTTGAGGAGGAAGCGGCGGACGTTGAGGGGGGTGTCCTGCGTCGGGTCGACGCTGACCGCGAGGGCCGGCACCGGGCGGCCGAGTTGGTCGAGCGCGCCGCGGATCTGCTGGGCGATGAGGGGGCAGGTGTCCTGGCAGGTCGAGTAGAGGAAGCTGAGGATGACGACCTTCCCGGCGTAGTCGCTCAACCGCACCAGCCGGCCGTCCTGGTCGTGGAGGGCGAAGTCGGCGGGCGGGATCGCCGGCGGGAGCTGGGCGCCGGCGAAGCCGTCGACGAGGTTGAGCGGCGCCGGCCGGCCCGGCCCGCCGGTCGCCACGACGACGGCCAGTACGCCGACGACGGCGCCGACGAGGACGCTGAGGGCGAGCCTGACCCGCGGGGGCATGGCCCGAAGGCTAATCCGGCTGGCCCCGGCGGGCGCTGCGTGCGACGATGGATAGGAGGGACGCACGCGGAAGGCGCGAGGGGAAGCCCCAGGCGTACCGCTATACTTTTTATAGTTATGAATCCAGACAAGAGTTCAGGAGTTTCCGCATGAGCCCGTCCGGCGCCGAATTCATCCGCAAGGTCAAGGGCGAGATAACCGAGGTCGATCCGAGCGAGGTCCACAGCCTGCTCGGAAACGGCGTCGCCCTCGTCGACGTGCGCGAGACCGAGGAGTTCGGGAGCGGCCACCTGCCCGGCGCCCGGCACGTTCCCCGGGGCTTCCTCGAGTCGCGCATCGAGGGGGCGGTTCCCGACCGGACCCAGCGGATCGTCCTCTATTGCGCGTCGGGCAACCGCTCGGCCCTCGCCGCCCACACGTTGCAGGAGGAGCTCGGCTACGCGAACGTCGCATCGATGCTCGGCGGGATCACCCTCTGGAAGGACCGCGGCTACGTGGTTGACGTCCCCCGGTCGATGACCGCGCTCCAGCGCGAGCGCTACTCGCGCCACCTGCTCGTGCCCGAGGTGGGCGAGGAGGGCCAGCGCAAGCTGCTCGACGCCCGCGTGCTCCTGCTCGGTGCCGGCGGCCTCGGATCGCCCGTGGCGCTCTACCTCGCCGCGGCCGGGGTGGGGACCCTCGGCATCGTCGACGACGACACGGTCGACCTGTCGAACCTCCAGCGCCAGGTGATCCACACCACTGAGCGCATCGGCGTGTCCAAGGTCGACTCGGCCGAGGAGACGATCAAGGCGCTGAACCCCGACGTCGACGTGGTCAAGTTCGCGACCCGGCTCAACTCCGAGAACATCATGGAGATCATCGACGGCTGGGACATCGTCGTCGACGGCGCCGACAACTTCCCGACCCGCTACCTCCTCAACGACGCCACGGTGCGCCTGCGCATTCCCGTCGTCTCGGCCTCGATCCTCGGCTTCGACGGGCAGCTGTCGGTGTTCAAGCCCTACGAGGGCCCGTGCTACCGGTGCCTCTACCCGGTCCCGCCGCCGGCCGATCTGGCGCCGTCGTGCGGCGCCAACGGAGTGCTCGGCGTCCTGCCGGGGACGATGGGCCTGCTCCAGGCGACCGAGGTCGTGAAGCTGATCGTCGACGCCGGCGAGCCGCTGGTCGGCCGCCTGCTGCTCTACGAAGCGCTGAGCGCGACGTTCACCGAGCTGAAGGTCCGCCGCGACCCGGAGTGCCCGGTCTGCTCGCGTCCGCCGGAGGAGATCACCGACGAGGAGATGGGCGTGTTTCCCGACTACGAGGCGTTCTGCGCCGCGGCCGGCTAGGGTTCGCGCGCATGGCGACGATCAAGATCCCCCCGGTGCTGCGCGCGTCCGTCGGCGGCGAGAAGGAGGTCACCGCCCCCGGTGACAACGTCGGCGACGTGCTGCGCGGCCTGGCCGAGGCGCACCCGGCGACGCAGACCCAGCTCTTCTCGGCCGAGGGCCAGCTGAACCGCTACGTCAACGTCTACCTCAACGACGAGGACGTCCGCGTCCTCGACGGGCTCGACACCAACGTCGGCCAGGGCGACGTCCTGGTCATCCTGCCGGCCATGGCCGGCGGGGGCCCGACCCACCGCTGAGCCGGGGGTAGGGGGCCCGGCGCGCTCGTAGCCGGATGACCGACTGGGCGACGATCTCCTCGCTGGCCACCGCGGGCGGCACGCTCATCCGTCGCGGTGGCCACGTTCTCCTCGGTGCGGTCGGGCAACCGCACGGCCCGCGCCGCCGAACGCTCGCTGCTCGTCGGCCTGCGCCCGGTCCTGATGCCGTCGCGCCTCGAGGATCCTCCGGAGAAGATCCCCTTCCTCGACGGACACTGGCTGAAGCTCGACGGGGGCCACGCGGGGCTCGAGGTGGCCGACGAGGCGGTCTACCTGGGGATCGCCCTGCGCAACGCGGGTAACGGCATAGCCGTCCTCGACGGCTGGGCCTTCTTCGACCACCGCGTCCTCGGCGACGCCCCCCACGCCGACCTCGACGACTTCCGCCGCCTGACCCGCGACATCTACATCGCGGCGGGAAGCCTCGGCTTCTGGCAGGGCAGCATCCGCGACGCGACCGACCCGGCCTTCGACGGCGCCAGGCAGGCGGCGGCGGGGCGGCGCCCGGTCACCGTCGAGCTCCTCTACGGCGACCACGAGGGCGGCCAGCGGACAATCAGCCGCTTCACGTTGATGCCCCGTGACGACGAGCGCCGCTTGCCGGCGTTCGTCGCCACGGGAACCTCGATCGGGCCGACCCCCGCTGAGGGTTTCGAGACCCCGGCGGCCCCATCCCGTGCGTCGCCGAGATGACGTCCTGAGGCCGGTCGAAAACAATTGCCGGCCGATTGATCCGGCGGCGGGGTGCGAACGCTATATTCGTGACCATGGGCCCGCCGTTCCTCGAGAACAAGCCATGCGGGGGTCGCTACGGCGACATCGTGCAGGCCATCGGCCACACTCCGCTGATCGAGCTGAAGCGGCTCTCGCCCAAGCCGGGCGTGCGGATCTGGGCCAAGCTCGAGTCGATGAACCCGACCGGGTCGGTCAAGGACCGGGTCGCGCGCTCGCTGATCGAGGACGCCGAGGAGAAGGGCCTGATCGGCCCGGGCCAGACGATCCTCGAGCCGACGTCGGGCAACACCGGCATCTCCCTGGCGATGATCTGCCGGCGCAAGGGCTACCCGCTGAAGGTCGTCATGCCCGACAACGTGACGCCGGAGCGTACTCAGCTGCTGAAGATGTACGGGGCCGAGATCGTCTACTCGGCGGGCGACCAGGGCTCGAACGGCGCAGTCGACATGGCCGTGAAGATGGCGGAGGGCAACCCGCACTACTACATGCCCTACCAGTACGGCAACGAGGCGAACCCGCTCGCCCACTACAACGGGACGGCGCTGGAGATCCTCGAGGAGCTCGACGAGGTGTCGGCCTTCGTCGCCGGCCTCGGCACCGGCGGGACGCTGATGGGCAACGGACGGCGCCTGAAGGAGGAGTTCGGCGACGCGGTCAAGATCGTCGCCGCCGAGCCGAAGCAGGGCGAGCCGGTGCAGGGTCTGCGCTCGCTCGACGACGGCTTCATCCCGCCGATCATCGACCTGTCGCTGCTCGACCGGAAGATCTTCGTGACCAACCGCGACGCGATGCTGTGGACGCGGAAGCTGCTCGAGGAGGAGGGCATCTTCGCGGGCGTCTCCTCCGGGGCGATCGCCCGGGTGGCGGTGCGCATCGCCGGCGAGCTCGACGAGGGCAACGTGGTCTTCGTCGTGGCCGACGACGGCTGGAAGTACCTCTCGAGCGGGCTGTACACGCTGCCGCTCGACGAGGTCGAGAACCTCGAGAGCACGCTCTGGTGGTGACCCGCGGGCGGGCCCGCGGGACCGCCCCGCTCGACGGCTGACGGGTCGTCGGGGTGCTGGTCCTACCGGGCGAGCGCACCTCGCGCCGCGGCCTCCTCGCGGCGGCCGGCGGCCTCACGACAGCGGCCCTGGCCGGGCTGGCCGGCTGCGGCTCGTCGACGCCGCGGACGCCGACGAACCCGGAGTTCCGCACGGCCGACGCCGAGGTGCTCGACGGCCTGCTGGTGATCGAGAACCGGGGGGTCGCGGTCTACGCACACGCCGCGTCGCTGCTACGGGGGCCCGAGGCGGACCTGGCCCGCCGGATCGGCGCGCAGGAGGCCTCCCACGTCTACGCCCTGACCGGGGCGATCTACCGCCTCGGCGGCACGCCGACGCCGAAGCCGGCCACCTACGCCTTCAGCGCGGCCGACGGCCGGGCGGCGCTCGCGCTGGCCGGGGCGATCGAGGACACGGCGATCGCCGCGTGCATCGACGCGGTGGCCAACCTGACCGACCTCCAGGCGCGGGGGACCGTCGTCGGGGTGGCCAACAGCGACGCCCAGCACGCCGTGCTGATCGCCCAGGCGCGGGGCCTGCCGCCGCTGTCGGCCGCGATCGTCAGAGGCCGCGCGTGAGCGCCGCGGCGGCACTCAGCCGCCGGGGGCTGCTGGCCAGGGCCGGTGCTGCTGGTGCGGCTGCGGCCGCCGGCGGCCTCCTCCTCGCCGGTGCGGCGGATTCCCCGGCGCAGGGCATCGTCGACCAGTCGGCCGTGGTCGGCGCCGTGCGCCTCCAGCAGGCGCTCGCGGTGGCCTACACCGGCATGGCCGCCCGGCCGGCGGTCGGCCGCGAGGTGCGCGCCCTCCTGACCGAGCTGGCCGACCAGGAGCGCCAGCACGCGGCCGCGCTGCTCACCCTCGCCGAGTATCTCGGCGACACGCCGCCTCCGGCCCCGAGCTTCGTCGAGGTGGAGCAGGCGCTGCCCAAGATCCGGGCCGTCGTCGACCGGCCGACGGCGCTGGCGGTGCTCGACGAGCTCGAGCGCGCCGAGATCCTCGGCTTCTACTCCGACCAGCAGATCCTCGGCGACGTCAAGCTCGTCCAGCTGGTCGGAGCCGTGATGTGCAGCGACTCGCAGCACCTCGTCCTCGTCCGCCAGGCCGCCGGACTCGACCCGATCCCGTCGCCCTCGGAGACGGGGAACCTGCGCTGATAGCCTCGGGTCCGCCGATGCGCATCGCCCGCCAACTGCTCGACGACATCGTCGCCCACGCCCAGGCTGACAAGCCGGACGAGTGCTGCGGCATGATCGCCGCGGCCGGCGGCGAGGCGACGCGGGTCTACCGGGCGACCAACACCGCCCACAGCCCACTCCGCTACGAGATCGACGGGCTCGAGCAGTACCGGATCCAGACCGAGATCGAGGACGCCGGGTGGGAGCTCGGGGCGATCTACCACTCCCACACGCGCAGCCCGCCGCTGCCTTCGCAGACCGACATCAACCTCGCCTTCTACCCGGAGGCGCTGTACGTGATCGTCGGGGTGGCCGCCGACGAGCCGGAGATCCGCGCCTTCAAGATCGTCGACGCGAAGGTCGAGGAAGTCGAGCTCGCGGTGGTCTGATGACCGCCGCCCGGCTCGCCTGCCCCAGCTGCGCGACCCCGCACCCGCCTGAGGAGCGGTTCTGCCGGAGCTGCGGGATGCCCCTGGTCGACGCGGGCGAAGCGGAGCCGGTGAGCGAGCGCCAGGCCCGGGCTCGCAAGATCAAGCCGCAGTACACCGAGGGCGAGCTCGTCCGCGTCGCCGGGGCGAGCAACCAGGCCGAGGCCGAGTTCATCCAGGGGATGCTGCTCGAGGAGGGGGTGCCGAGCCTGCTCCGCCGGCGCCCCGGCTTCGACGTTCCCGACTTCATGGCCGGCGGCCCGCGCGACGTGATGGTCGCTGCGTCGGGCGCCCCGACCGCCCGCGAGGTGCTGGTCGAGGCGGAGATCGTCAGCCGCGATCCGCCGGCGCCGTCGGTCACCCGTCCGATCCGCATCCTCGCCGCCCTCCTGCTGGCGGTGGCCATCGTCGCCGTGATCCTCTTCATGGCGACGCACACCTGGGACTGAGCGGCCTACCGCTGCTCGGCGAGCCGGGCGAGGTGGGCGCGCCAGGCGCCTTCGGTGTGGATCATGGCGCGGCCGTCGAAGGCGCCGACCAGGGCCTCGCGCGGGTGGCCGTGGAGGGGGGCGTAGGCGAGCCGGACGGCGGCGCCGGTGCCGTGCTCGCGGGCGAGCAGGTCGAAGACCGAGCCGCCGAGGAGGGCGGCGTCGCGGACGCCGGGCGGGAAGGCCGGCTCGCGCCCCTCGCGCAGCCGGCGGGCGATCGCCGGGCGGGCGAACGCCGTCTGGCCGGAGAAGAACTGGGCGGCCCCGGCGGCGAGCCAGGCCCACCGGACGTAGCGGCGCAGACCGCCGGGGCGGAACGGCGGCGGGAGCGTGCGGTTGTTGGCGGCGAGGACGAGTTGGGTATAGAGGGTCGCCGGTCCGAGCATGGCCATCTCGCGTGAGCCGGGGACGGCGGAGGCGCGCCGCTCGAGCAGCCGGGGGGCGAGCACGTGGACCTCGCTCGGCGAGCACCAGCCGGCGAGGTAGCGGCGGCCGGCGGGAGCGGTGGCGAGGCGGACGATCGGGAGGTAGGGCTGGGCGAGGCAGAGCTCGACCTGCGAGCGGTGGAGGATGACGGCTACGTCGTCCGGCACCCGGGTGAACATCCCGCCGAGACGCTCGCGCGTCCCCTCGACCAGCTCGAGCACGGCGACCGCGTCATCGACGTCGGCGTGCTCGTGCCGGGCGGTGAAGTTGGGAGAGCTCGTTTCGACCCAGGCCACCCGCGCAGTGTCGCGCCAGCCGACCGTCCGGCACAGCGCTGCAAGGCGGGTGTCTCAGGCGAGGACCGGCACGCGGCCGGTGGCGATCGCTTCGATCTCCTCGGCGGCGCGGCCGAACTCCTCGTCGGAGAGCACGGGCGTGCCCTCGAACGGAAGCTCGCGCTGGAGCTCGAGGAAGGAGCGGCAGCCGCCGTACTCGTCCTTGACCTTGACGGTCACCGGCCGCGGGATGCGGTAGGTGCGCAGGAGCAGGACGTGCAGGGGATGGCGGCGCTTCCACTCGAGCCGCTTCTCGGCGTAGTCCGGAGTCCAGACGTAGAACGGCGAGAGGGCATCGACCGTGCGGGCGTCGGTGATCGTGTACTGGGCGGCGATCTCCGCCCAGGCGCGGATCCGCACGCGGTCGGGCGGCTGGACGGCGGGGCCGTGGTGGAGCTGGTGCACGCTCGGCTCGCCGTCGGCCCAGACGCCCTCCTCGAGGGCGCGACGGAGCTCCGGCTGGTGCGACTCGCGGACGAGGTCGCCTCGCTGGTGGTCGAATGTCGGGTAGAGGAAGAAGCGCTCATGTTCGACGCGGAAGTGCTTTCCGGGCTCGCGAACGCCGCCCTTGCGCAAGGTGATGAGCTGCTCGCCCTCGGCGAGAGCGCGGACGGTGACCGCCCATTCTTTAAAGGCAATTGGCATAGAAAACCGGGGGACGCGGGGGGCAGGAGAGGGGGGCAGACAATGAACGATCCCACTGGGCCCGGGGACTGCGCGGCCCAGCAGGACTACGTCAAGGATACGAAAAACTGGGCGAAAAGCCAAGTCTTCCTGCAAACGCAGTATCTATCTGGCCGTGATCCTGTGAATTTCGGCTAGCCTCGGTGCGTCAGCCAAGAAAAACCTTGATCGACCGGGGCCGGGGGCCGCCGATCATTTTCCGGAGCGGCCCTGGGACCGTCGGCGGGGTTCCGGCCCCGGAGCCGCGTTCGCGGCGGAGCGGCCGGGCTACTGCGGCCGACGCGGGCGGCCGCCCGCCAGAGACCGGCAGGGTGTCCGGGAGAGGCCGCTAGACCGCTAGATGGTCTGTCTCGCAAATCCCTTGACATCTGGCGGCGTCTGGACGCGCCTGGCGCCACCCGGCGCCCGCCCATGTGCCACCAGCACATCGGCGGCCACCGTGCGGCGCCAGATCACGCCCAGCCGCTCGCCAGACCGGGCAAGCCATTTGCGAGACAGACCACTAGGGCCGGGCGGCGGTGTCGAGGCCGCAGCCGCGAATGTGCTCGCGGAGCTCGGCGGCACCGGGAGCCGACCAGCGATCGCTCTCCTCGAGATGGGCGATCAGATCGAGCGCGCGCTCGAGCGCGGCGGGGGCGCCGACCTCGTCGAAGAGCAGCTCGTCGGCCGCTTCGAGCAGGAGATCGCGCTCGTCGCGCCGGAGCTTGGTCGAGCCGCGCGAGTCCATCGCCGCGAGCAGACCGGTGTAGTGGGCTCCGCGGGTGATCATCTTCTCAGTGACGGTCATCGATGGGTCTCCGTGTCGGGATGGGCCTGGTCCGACCGTATCGGCAACTCAGGGCGGTTACTCCAACAGCGTGCCCGGATCGCCGGACGGCCAATCGTCCGCGCGATCCATGCTAGACGACGCCTCTCCGACCAAATGGCCAGCGCGGTGCTCGACAGCGGCCAGCATGGCCGCGAAGTCGTCGTCGCCGTGGCCGAGGGCGGCCGCCTCTTCGAGCGCCTGGGCGGCGGCGTCCGCCGCCTCGAAGGGGACGCCGGCGGCGGCGAGGCAGAGGCGGACGTCCTTGAGCATGTGGTCGAGCTTGAAGAGCGGAGCGAAGTCGTGGGCGCGCATCGCCGACTGCTTGAGCGCGAGCATCGCCGAGCCGCCCGAGCCGGCCTCCATGACGGCGACCAAGGCGTCGAGATCGACGCCTTGGTCGGTGGCGACGACCAGTGCCTCGGCGACGGTCAGGGCGTTGGCGGCGGCCACCGAGTTGTTGATCAGCTTGATCGTCTGGCCGTGGCCGAGGGGGCCGACGTGGAGCACGAGCCGGCCCATCGCCCCGAGCACGGGGCGGGCGCGGTCGAAGTCGGCGCGTGCGCCGCCGGCCATGATCGTCAGGGTGGCGTCGGCGGCGCGGGGAGCCGACCCGGTGACCGGGGCGTCGAGCAGGCGTATCCCCCGATCGGCGAGGGCCTGGCCGATCCGCGTGGCGGCGGCGCGGCCGATCGTCGAGCAGTCGACGCAGAGGAGGCCGGGGGAGGCGCCGCCGGCGACGCCGTCGGGCCCGAGCAGGACCGTCTCGACCTGGTCGCCGTCGACGACCATGGTGATCACCAGGTCGCTGCGGGCGGCGAGGGCGGCGGGTGACTCGGCGAGGCCGGCGGCGTGATCGGCGGCGAAGCGCTCGGCGGTCTCGCGGGTCCGGTTCCAGACGGTCAGTTCGAAGCCGGCGCGGGCGAGGTTGGCGGCCATCCGCCCGCCCATGATCCCGAGGCCGATGAAGCCGACCCGGGGGCGCGGAGAGTCGGTCACCAGGGTCGGGGGGCGGCCGGGCGCCGGTCGCGGCGGCTCCGGGTCGGGCTCGGGTTCCGGGCGGCTCACCGCTCGGGAGCCTACCCGGCCGAGGGCGAGCTCAGGCGGCGGCCAGCTCGGCTTCGGAGTCCTCGGTCTCGGCGAGGTGCTGGTGCGAAGGGCAGTAGCCGTTGTGGGGGAGCGGCATTCGCTGGCAGGCCGAGCCCTTGCGGGTCATCGCCCGGCACTGGAGGGGGTTGCCGTTGGCGTCGCAGCCGTTGCGGGGCAGCTTGGCGAGGAAGCCGTCGGCCAGGTGGAGGTAGTGGTCGACCACCCGGTAGACGTGGGCCTGGGCGCTGACCGGGAACTGGCAGCGAATGTCGTTGAACAGGGTTCGGGCCGGTCGGGCGAAGTAGTGCCGATCGTTGGCCAGACGGTCGACGGCGGCCTCGCACGCGCGGAGCACCCGCTGGTGGGCGCTGACATCGCCCGGCCCGCGGGGTTCCACGAGCGGAGCGAGTTCCCGATAAATGGCTCGGCTGAACTGGTACACGTAGGAAATCCGTTTCTTTCGGTCTCAACGATCGAGACACGACCCCCCGCGGCCACTCCAGCTCCCGGCGCGAGTATGAACACCGGGGATGAAGCTGGGGTCGTGCACAGTGTTAACCGGTGCTTAAGCGCAAGGTTGCGGTCGTCGGTCCGAGGGCTGACGTGGGCGCAAGCCGGCTGTCGTTAGTCCCAGCGCTCGGCGCGGGGCTCGCCCGAGGGGTCGACGATCGTGTGGCGGCGATCGCGCGCCGGGTCGAGGTCGGGGTACTCGCGGCGGACGTGGGCACCGCGGCTCTCCTCCCTCGCCAGGGCGCAGGCGGCGACGAGCCGCGCGAGCGGATGCCGTTCGCCGGCGAGGAGCTCGAGCCCGGCGCGGTCGCGCGTGAGCCCGGCGTGCTCCCAGAGGGCGGTGCGGGTGGCCGCGGTCACCGGTGGGATCGCCGCCGCGGGGTCCCCGTCGGCGTCGCCGCCCGCGAGCTCGCCGGGGTCGCGGCCGGGGGGGAGGGCCGGCTCCTCGAGCGCGGCGCAGGCGGCACGGGCGCCGAAGACGAAGCACTCGCTGAGCGAATTGGAGGCGAGCCGGTTGGCCCCGTGGAGCCCGGTGCAGGCGGCCTCGCCGACGGCGTAGAGGCCGGGGAGGGTGGCGCGGCCGTGGAGGTCGGTGACGATGCCGCCCATCACGAAGTGGGCGGCGGGGGCGACGGGAATCGGCTCCCGGCTCGGGTCGAGTCCGGCTTCGGCGAGGGCGCCGACGACGTTGGGAAAGAGGGCCGGATCGATGTCGCGCATGTCGAGCGAGACCGAGCGGGCGCCGGTCTCGGCCAGGCGCCGGTGGATCGCGCTGGCCACCTCGTCGCGGGGGGCGAGCTCGTCGACGAAGCGCTCGCCGGCGGCGTCGAGCAGCCGGGCCCCCTCGCCGCGGACGGCCTCGGTGACGCAGAAGCCCTCGCGGCCGGGAAGGCCGATCACGGCGGTCGGGTGGAACTGGACGAACTCGAGGTCGGCGAGCTCGGCGCCGGCGCGGTGGGCGAGGAGGAGGCCGATGCCGAGCGCTCCGGGCGGGTTCGTCGTGCGGGCCCAGAGGGCGGCGGCGCCGCCGGTGCAGAGGACGAGGCCGGGCGCCGAGATCAGGCGGCCGTCCTCGCAGGCGGCGCCGACGCAGCGGCCGTCGCGGACGAGCAGCGCGCTGGCCCGGGCCTCTTCGATGACCTCGATCGCGGGCTCCTCGGCGGCCAGGGCGGAGAGCTGGCGCATGACGCGCCGCCCGGTCGCGCTGCCGCCGGCGTGGACGACCCGGCGCTTCGAGTGGCCGCCCTCGAGGCCGAGGGCGAGCCGGCCGAGCCGGTCGGCGTCGAAGCGGACGCCGAGCTGCTCGAGCTCGCGGACCTGGTTTGGCGCCTCGTCGCAGAGGACCCGGGCGGCCGAGGCGCGGACGAGGCCGCGTCCGGCGCGCTCGGTGTCGGCGAGGTGGCGGTCCGGGCTGTCGTCGGCGGCGAGGGCGGCGGCGAGGCCGCCCTGGGCCCAGTAGCTCGCGGTCTGGGCCAGCGACGTCGCGGAGACAAGCGCCACGCGGGCGCCGGCGTGGGCCGCGCTGAGCGCAACGTGGAGTCCGGCGGCGCCGGCGCCGACCACCGCGAGATCAGCCTCGATGGGGGACCCCCCGGGAGCGGGGCGGACGCGGTCTGCCATGCGGGCGTACGGTACCGGCATGACCGCCGGCCTCTACCTGAGCCACCCGTCCTCGCTGCTCCACGACACCGGCCCCCATCCGGAGCGTGCGGCGCGGATCACGGCGATCGAGCGGGTGCTGGCCGACCGCGACTGGCTCGGCTTCGAGCGGCGGGAGTCGCCGGCGATCGACCGGGAGCTGCTCGAGCTCGTCCACACGCCGGGCCTGGTGGCGGCGATCGAGCGGCTCTCAGCGGCGGGTGGGGGCCAGCTCGATCTGGACACGGTGGTCAGCCCGGGCTCCTGGGAGGCGGCGCTCCACTCGGGGGGCGGGGCGGTGGCCCTGGTCGACGCCCTGCTCGACGGATCGGCCCGGACCGGCATCTCCGCCCACCGTCCGCCGGGGCACCACGCGACGCGGAGCCGGTCGATGGGGTTCTGCCTGTTCAACAACGTCGCCGTGGCCGCGCGCCACGCGCTCGACCGGCGCGGTCTCGAGCGGGTGCTGATCCTCGACTGGGACGTGCACCACGGCAACGGCACCAACGACATCTTCCACGAGACCGACGCGGTGCTCTACGCCTCGATCCACGAGTGGCCGCTCTACCCGGGCACAGGGTCGGCGTCGGACCGGGGTGCGGGGCCGGGCGCCGGCTTCACCGTCAACCTGCCGGTCGGCGGCGGGTCGGGCGACGCCGTCTTCTGCTCGCTGGTCGAGCACGTCGTCGTACCCGTGGCCGACGGCTACGAGCCGCAGCTGGTGCTGATCTCGGCCGGCTACGACGCGCATGCGGCGGATCCCCTGGCCGACTGCGAGGTCACCGCGGCCGGATACGCGGCGATGACCGCGAGCGTGCGGCGCCATTGCGACCGCCGGGGGGTGCCGTTGGGCGTCGTGCTCGAGGGCGGCTACGCGCTGGCGGCGCTCGCCGATTCGGTGGCGGCCACGATGGCGGTGCTCGGGGCGCCGGCAGCGCCGCCGGCGGCGCCGTTGGCCGTCCACCCGATCGCGCGGGCGGCCCGCGAGCGGCTCGACCTCGACTGATCGCCCTTTGACGGGCGGCGGCGGCTCGGCGTATTCTGAGTGGCTTGGGGGGACGCGCGCACCTGCCCGGCGACAGACCGAGAGGCACGTGCCCGCCGGTCGAACGCCGGCGCGCACGACTGGTCTGGGCCGAGCGGGGTTGGGCGACGAGGGTGGGGGGTGGGTGGGGGTGACGCGGATCGAGCTCGCGGTCATCCTCGTCACCGATCTGGTCGGCTCGACGGCGCTCGGGGCCCGGCTGGGGAGCGCCCGCTTCGACGACTTCCGCCGGGAGCACGACTCGCTCCTGCGCGACGCCGCCGAGGACGTCGGGGGGCGGGTGGTCAAGAACACGGGGGACGGGCTCCTCGTCGCCTTCCCGAGCGTGTCGGGGGCGCTCGAAGGGGCGGTGCGGATGCAGCAGAAGCTCGAGCGGCGCAACCGCAGCGCCGAGGTGGCGATGGGGGTGCGGATCGGCATCAGCATCGGCGACGCCTCGGTCGAGGACGGCGACTACTTCGGCCTGCCGCCGATCGAGGCGACCCGCCTGTGCGCCAAGGCCCGGGGTGGGGAGATCTTCATCGCCGACCCGGTGCGGGCGGTGATCCGCGATCGGGGGACGCACGAGCTCGAGCCGGTCGGCCCGCTCAACCTGAAGGGGCTGGCCGAGCCAGTGGTGGGCTGGCGGGTGCTGTGGGAGCCGCTCCCCGAGGGCGGCGGCCCGGCACTGCCGCCGCGCCTGCGGTCGGTCCCGGAGACGGCCTACGTCGGGCGGTCGGCGGAGCGGCGGACGCTGCTCGAGTGCTGGGACCGGGTGGTCGACAGCGACCGCCAGGTCGCGATCATCTCCGGCGAGCCGGGAATCGGCAAGACGCGCCTGGTCACCCAGACGGCGAGGACGGCCGTGCCCGACCACGCGCTGATCCTCTACGGCCGGTGCGACGAGGATCAGGGAGTTCCCTACTACGCCTGGCGGGAGGTGCTCCGCGACTACGTCCAGACGGCGCCGCGGCGCCTCCTGCGCCCCCACGCGAGCGAACTGTCGCGGCTGGTGCCCGGGTTGAGCGCGAAGCTCGGCGACGTCTCGGCGCCGCCGACGTCCGATCCGGACACGGAGCGCTACCTGCTCTTCAACGCCGTCCAGTCGCTTTTCGCGGCGGCGACCGAGCTGGCGCCGGTGCTGGTGATCCTCGATGACCTCCACTGGGCCGACCGGTCGACCCTGCTCCTGCTCAAGCACCTGGTGATCGCGTCGACGTCGGGCCGGCTGATGCTGCTCGGCACCTTCCGCGACTCGGACATCGCGCAGGAGGACCTGCTGACCGCGGTCCTGGCCGACCTCTACCGGGAGCCGGGCGTGACCCGGCTGTCGCTGGTCGGGCTCGACCTGAACGACATCGTCGATCTGATCGAGGAGCTGGCCGGTCACCCGATCGACGCGGCGGGGCTGGCGCTGGCGCGCGAGGTGCACCGCGAGACGGCGGGCAACCCGTTCTTCGTCGGCGAGATGCTCCGCCACCTGCGGGAGACCGGGGTGATCGCACGCCAGCCGGACGGCCGCTGGTCGTTCCGGAGCTCGCTGGCCGGCCACGGCCTTCCGCAGAGCGTGCGCGAGGTGATCGAGCGGCGCGTCCTGCGCCTCAGCGAGGCGGCCCGCCGCCTGCTGACCGTCGGGGCGGTGATCGGCGACGAGTTCGACCTCCAGCTGGCGGCCCGGTCGGCCGACCTGTCGGCGGCGCGGGCGCTCGACCTGCTCGACGAGGCGATCGCGGCGTCGCTGCTGAGCAAGACCGCGATCACCCGGGAGTCGCAGGCCGGCCTCGACCTGACCGAGGTGTACGCGTTCAGCCACGGGCTGGTGGCGGCCACGCTCTACGAGGCGCTTCCGGCCGGGCGGCGGGCCGCGCTCCACCTCGCCGTGGGCGAGGCGATCGAATCGACGAGCGGGGAGGAGATCGAGGACCGCCTCGACGACCTGGCCCACCACTTCCTCGCCGCGGTGCCGGCCGGCGGGGCCGAGCGGGCGGTCGGCTACGCGACCCGGGCGGGAGAACGGGCGATGCGCGCCTTTGCCTACGACCAGGCGGCCGGGCTCTTCGCCCGGGCCCTGGCCGTGCCGGGCGGCGCCGAGGACGGGCGGGCGCGGATCGCCCTGCTCCAGTCGCTCGGCGCCGCGCAGATGCGCGCCGGGGACTCGGAGGAGGCGCGGCGGACGCTGCTCGAGGCGGCCGACGCGGCGCGCCGCCACGACGAGCCGGAGGCCCTGGCTCGGGCGACACGCGCCTACGCGATCTGGGGCCTCAGCTTCGGGGTCGACGCCGTCCTCGTCGCGCTCGCCGAGGAGACGATCGAGCGCCTGGGCGAGAGGGGTTCTCCGCTGCTGATCGCCGAGATCAAGGGGCTGCTGGCGGTCGCCCTCTACTACGCGCCGACCTCCTACGCCGGGCGGCGGGAGCGGCTGGCCACCGAGGCGCTCGCCGGGGCGCGGGCGGCCCACGCCGAACGCGGGACACGCGAGTCATTGGAGACGCTGGCCTACGTCGTCGGGCGCCATCTGCTCGCCTGGTGGGGCCCGGCTTCGGCGATGCGGGACTTCGCGCTGGCCGACGAGCTGCTCGAGCTGGCCGGTGAGGTCGGCGACGTCGAGCTCGAGCTCCTCGCCCGCAACTGGCGCACGACGGCGTTCGGTCAGCTCGGCGACTTCGACGCCCTCGACGAGGAGGTGGCGCGGATCGAGCACATGGCGACCGAGCTGCGCCAGCCGCGAGCGATGGTCTTCCTCCCTCTGCACCGCGGCCTACGGGCGGTATGCGCCGGCCGCTTCGGGGAAGCCGAGCGGCTGAACGCCGAGTCGGACGAGATGCGCCGGCGGGTCGCCGGGTCGGTCAGCGGACTGGCGGCCTACTCGCAGATGATGCTGATCCGGATGCAGCAGGGCCGCCTCCCCGAGCTCGAGGGTCCGGTGCGCGAGATGCTCGTGGCGTATCCGGACATGGTGGCGATCCGGGCGGGCCTGATCGGGCTCCTGCTCCAGGCCGGCAAGACGGCCGAGGCCCGGGCCGAGTTCGAGCGCGTGGTCGGCGACGGACTGGCGGCGCTGCCGCGCAACAACGTCCACATCCTGACCTTGGCCCTGCTCGCAGACGCGGCGTGGGAGCTCGGCGACGCCCGGCGCGCGGCGGCGCTCTACGACCGGCTCGCCCCGTACGCCGGGCAGTGGGTCGTGGCCGTCAGCAGCGCGGTGCTCTGGCCGGTCGACCGGTCGCTCGGGGTATTGGCGACGGCGACGGGGGCGATCGACGGGGCGTTCGCCCACCTGGAGGCGGCGCGGCGCCAGGGGGAGGAAGCCGATGCGCTGCCGGGCCTGGCGCTGATCGCGCTCGACGAGGCCCGCCTGCTCGTTCTGCGGGCCGCGCCGGGCGACGGGGAAGCGGCGTCGCGCCGGGCTGCCGACGCGGGCGTACTGGCCGAGAGCCTCGATATGCGCCGGGTCGGGCGCCAGGCCGCGGAGCTCGCGGCCGAGCTGTCGGCGGCGCGCGCGCCGGCGACCCCCGATCCGGGTGCCGTCGGCGCGCCCTGAGTCCTCGCGACCTCGGTGCCCTAGGACGTCGCCGGCGTGCCGGCTGGGTGGTAACCCTGACCCCGCTTGCTGATCCGACCGTCCTTCTCGAGGGCGGGGAGGACCCGGTAGAGGTAGTTGCGCTTCATCTTCATGGCGTCCGCCAGCTCGGCGGCCGTCAGCCCGGGCTGCGCGGCGATAAGGTCGAGCGCCTGCTGTGCCCGGTTGCCGCCCCGCTGTGCCCGGTTGCCGCCCCGCTGTGCCCGTGCGCCCGTCGTCGCGGCCGCGGGGGCGCGCGTCGCCTTGGCGCCGGGACGACGGCGCGCCTTCGGCGCGGCCGTGCTCGAACCGCCGTTTGTCTGCGCCAGCATCCCTGCGATCGTCTTGAGCTGCTCGAATTCTGAGCTCAGATGTTCGATGAGTTCTTCGAGCTCGCTCAGGCGCTCCTGTACCTGTCCCTGGATCGCCTTTATGTCGGTCATGCGGCCTCCTTCGCGTGAACGATTGGTTACCACTGCAGCCAGCATAAGGCGCGGACAGGCGCACAAGTGACCTACCCCGACCCTAAATGCACAGGGTTTCTTGAGTAGTCAGTGACTTGTGACTCGATGTGATGGCGGCGCCGGGCCGGGGCCCGCCGTGAGACGGGGCCCCGGGCACGCCGGGGGTTCAGATGTCGATGACGGTCATGTGAAGCTCACCCCCTCTTCCATCCTCCGCAGGCGGGCGAAGTAGACGACCTTGATGTGCTCGCGCTCGTCGGCGTGGTCGTCAAGATTGCCGCCGGGCCGCTGGCCGGCGGTGGCGGCGCACTCGAGGCCGGCGGCGTGGAGGGCGGCGCGGATCACGGTGGGTGGGTGGTGGCGCTGGACGTGCCGGCTCGACACTCGCTGCCACAGCTCGTCCTCGGCCTCGATGAAGGCCTCGATCCTCGCGCTGACGGCGTCGCCGGCCGCCATCGTCGCGGTGCCCTCCCCGTGCCAGCAGAAGAGGCCGCCGGCATCCTCGCGGAGGATCGTCCGGGAGAAGGTGCTGCGGTAGCTCCCCAGCGAGGTGACGTCGAAGACGTAGACGCCACGGGGGGCGAGCACATCGGCGACGCTGCGGAACGCGGCCTCGAGTTCCCGGGGGTCGAGCAGGTAGTTGATCGCGTCGTTGAGGCAGGTGACGAGGTCGAACTCGCCGAGCGGCGGAAGGTCGCGCATGTCCCCGACGAGCAGGTCATCGACCTGGTCGCCGAACTTCTGCAGCGCCTCGTCGACCATCTCGGGCGAGATATCGCACGCCGTCACCGAGTACCCGCGGTCGAGGAGGGGGGCGAAGCTCTTGCCGGTGCCGCAGCCGATGTCGAGGACGCGGCGTCCGGCTAAGCCGAGCCCGAGCGCACGCGACTCGATCTGGCCGAGCCACCGGTCATGGGCGTATCCGGCGGTGAACCGGTCGTAGAATGGAGCGAGCGTGGCGTAGGCCGAGCGGGCGGGGTCGGTGGTCTCGAGGTAGCTCATGCAAGGAATGACCCGCGGACGGGCAAATCCGTTTCAATGCGTTGAGAAACCTTTTCGGTCGCCGCTGCGGACGGGACCCCCTTGGACGAAACGCGAGCGTGGGACTGGGAGGCCATTCGACGCCGGTGCGCCCAGGAGGCGCGGCGGATACTCCGAAATCCGGTCGAGGCGGATGACGTCGTCCAGGAGGCGATGATGCGGGCCTGGAGCCGGCGGGGGTCGTGCCGCTCGCCCAAGGCTCCGATCCCGTGGTGCCTGCAGATAACGCGCCACGAGGCGTTCCGCCGCCTCGGCCGGCGGGCGAAGGCGGAGCACGTGCTCGACGACATGGCCGACCGGCCGGCGTCCGACGAGCCCGACCGGGTGATCGACCGGGTCGACATCGGGCGGGCGCTCGCCCACCTGGGCCGCGATGAGCAGGTGCTGATCGCCCTGCGGTATTCTCGAGACTATTCACAGCCTGAGATCGCGCGGGCGCTCAACATCCCCGAGGGAACGGCGAAGGTGCGACTGCATCGAGCGCGCAAGCGTTTAGGTACCGTCATTGGGCAGACTCCGTGACTCCCTTCGCCTACATATCGGACCCGCGCATGGTCAAGGCGCTCGCCCATCCGATCCGGGCGCAGGTGCTCGGCGTCCTCCAGGACCGGGTCGCGAGCCCGAACGAGCTCTCGCGTGAGCTGGGGGTGTCGCTCGGCTCCGTCAGCTACCACGTCCACCGGCTGGTCGCCCTCGGCTTCCTCAAGCTGGTGAAGAAGACCCCGCGACGGGGGGCGATCGAGCACTACTACACGGCGATCGCCCGGCCGCGAGTGACCGACGAGGCGTGGGGCGAGGTCCCGCCGATCGTCAAGGAGGCAGCGGTCAGCGCGGCGCTCGACCACCTCGCCCGCCACGTCAACGCGGCCGCGGGCGCGGACGGCTTCAACCACCCGGACGCTCACCTCACACGCACTCCGATCTCGGTCGACGCCGAGGGCTGGAAGGCTCTGTCGGGCGAGCTCGAGGCGGTGACCAAGCGCGTCCGGGCGATCGCCGCCGAGAGCGCCGCCCGCCTGGCCGAGGCCGAGGCCGAACCGGGTGGCGAGATCGCCGCGTCGGTCGTCCTCATGCTCTTCGAGACGGCCCCGGACAGGCTGCCGGCCTTGCCGGCGCCGGTCGCTGCCCATCACGCCACGGCCCGCGAGGCGGCGGGGACCCGCTCTTAGCAGCGGCTACGTCTGAGTCCGAATCCTCGGCCTCGGTGTAGGGATGCCTGGGCTCGTCAGGGCGCCGACTTGACCGCGCCGGGCGACGGTCCCGGGTGTGGGGTGGGGATGCCCGTGCCGGGTGTCGGGTTGGCCGTCCCGGGGGTGGGGTCGGCCGTGCCGGGTGTCGGGTTGGCCGTCCCGGGGGTGGGGTTGGCCGTCCCGGGGGTGGGGTTGGCCGTGCAGGGGGTGGGGCTGGCCGTGCAGGGTGTCGGTGTGGCCGTGCCGGGTGTGGTGGCGGCCCGGGGCGCGGCCGCCGGCTGAGCGGCGCCGGCCTGGCGGACGGCGCCGGCGGTCGGCCTCTCGGAGCCGACGAGCCGCGCGCCGGCGACGGCGATGGCGACGAATGCGAGCACCGACGCGATGGCGAGGACGACGGCCATCATCGGCCAGCGGCGCGGGGTCGGGGCGATGCGGGTGCGGGCGGCCGTGCCGCACTCGAGGCACCAGGCCTGCTGATCGGCGAGTGGGGCGGCGCAGACCGGGCACCCCGGCTGGGAGGGGACCGGTCCGAGCGCCTGGCTCACCGGCCCGGCGGCCCGACCGGCACCGGGACGACCGGCTGGCCGTCGGCGCCTCGGCCGGCCGGGACCACCGGCGGGCCGTCGGCGCCTCGACCGGTCTGGGCGACTCTGGGCAGTCCGGCCGTCGGTGCCTCGTCCGGCCCGGGCGCC
>JBPCNA010000156.1:0-16097 GCA_051001735.1 Solirubrobacteraceae bacterium | reverse complement strand
CTCGTCCAGCGCCAGGCCCGCGCCGCGCGCGGCGCGCGAGTGCATCGCGATCCCGGGCTCGGATTGGTAATGGTCCGCCACCGCGAGCGCGATCCGTTCAAGGGTTGGCAGCGTCAGCTTGCCATGGCGCAGCTCGGAGCGGAACCGCGCGTACGCGCGCAGCGCCGCTGGCGAGCCGGCGAGCACGCCGAGGAAGTTGGGCAGCTGCCCGCCCGAGGAGAGCGCGCCCCGCAAGACTGCGAGCGAGCCCTCGGGCGCCGTTAGGTCGTCGTGGATTTGGAACCTGCTCATCGGCGTCTTCATCGTTGACCCCCGAAAGGTCTCAGGGACGGCAGGAGTGCAAGAACCTGCCCTTTAGTTTTGACATCTACTTACGCTTCATAAGTCTATCTACGGTGCGGCGCGAGCACAAGGGCTCTCTCTCCTCTTATACGGACGGAGATAAGCGAGAGATCACCCTGAGCCCAGAACTGGCTATGCCCGGTGTAACCGGAGCCGGTTCGAGGGCGTCAGGCGGGCCGGGACGGTCTGCGCGCTGGCCGGGGGGGGTTAGTGCAGGGTCAGCGCGTGGTGTGCGGCGAGCACGGCCGCGTGGGAGCTGGTGGCGGCGGCGAGCATCAGCATCACGCCGAGGAGGACCGCCCACATCGCGACCCGGTCGGGTCGGAAGCCGGCGCGCTCGTGGCGCTGGAGCCGCTGGTGGCGCTGGGCGGCCGAGGGCCTGGTTCCGTTGCGTGAGGCGTAGCCCTCCGCCCCTTGGCCGGTGATCGTGACCGTGCGCCGCCCGGGCACGCCGCCGTTGCTCGGGTACGCGCTCTCGCTCGGGTACGCGGCGTCGTTCGAGTACGCGGCGTCGCCCGAGTACGCGGCGTCGCCCGAGTATGGCCGCCGATCCTCTCCCCGACTGTCGAGCTCAGAGCGCGAGCGGCCGTTTTCGGCAGCCGACGCACCCGTAGGCACAGATATGCCTGATCGCGGCATCTTGACCGTCCTCTTTCGTGTGCTTGCGGGGTTAGCTGACGGGCTCGCGTCGAAAGAGCGACGCTACGCGCAGGGCACGATTAGCCCCAACAACTTGGGTCCCCCGCTTCCTTCTCGCTCTGCTGGCGGCTTAGGCGGTTGGAATTCAGCTGTACGGAGCGGCGATAGTACCAGCGGCCACGGACGGAAAGCCTCCCGCTACTCCTTGCCGGCGACGCGCGCGACGAAGTTCGCGACGTTCTGGGCGTCGCGGCCCTGGACGATGGCCGCCGGCATCACGCCCTGGCCGAGGCACTGCTCCGCCGAGCCGGTCGGAGCGTTCGGCAAGCAGCCGTTGTTGATCGTGTGCAACACCAGCGATGCCGGCGGCTTGAGCATGTCCAGGTTCGGCCCGACCTTGCCGACCGCGTTGGCGGCGGCGAGCGTGTGGCAGACCGAGCAGTGGACCCCGAACAGCTCGCGCCCGGACTTCTCGCCGGCCGTGAGCTTGTACCCGCCGACCTGGCCGTTGGCGTGGTTGGCGTTGCCGATCAGGAGCGCCGCCGGCAACGCGATCCCGAATCCGATCAACAGGATCGTGAACACGGCGCCAGCGAACCGGCTGGCCCCACGCGACTGCTTTTGCAGCGCGGCCCGAGCGCCGCCGAGCCCCCCGCGGGCAGCGACGAAGAACAGGCCGAACGCGAGCACGACCCAGAAAGCAGCGAAGATCAAGACCGCAAGCACTGCGAGCGGCACCATATCGTGCAGGCCGGGAGGAGGGGCCGCCCGGATGCGTCGCTACCGCCGGCGGCCGGACCCGAAGCTCATCACCGCCGGCGCCACGGCGCGGAAGTCCTCAGCCTCGCCACCGCTCCCGTCGCCACCAGCGCCGCCGCTCGCCGCCCGCTGCTCGACCAGCCCGCGCCTGACCTGCTCGTCGAGCATCGAGAAGTCCTTGATCTCGGCGAGGATCTTGTCCGGGGCGTCGATCGCGCCGACTCCGTTGACGAGCACGTTGATCGCCCCCCCGGCGCCCGCAAACCGCTCGAGCTTGCCGGTGACGAGCATCAGCGGCTCGGTTCTAACGATCAGGCGGTGGCGCTCGTAGATCTTCGGCGGCACGATCAGGTTGATCGTGCCGAGCTCATCCTCGAGCAGGACGAACACGACACCGCCGGCGGTGCCCGGCCGCTGGCGGGCCACGACGAGCCCTCCCACCCGGACCCGACTGCCGTGATCGAGCGTCTCGAGGTCCTCGCTCTTGACGACGTCTGCGGACAGGCGATCGCGCAGCAGCGCGAGCGGATGGGTACGTGCGGTCAGTCCTGTGGTGCCGTAGTCGGCGAGCATCGCCTCCCACTCGGAGAGAGCGCGCAGCGCGGGCGGCGCGGGCAGGTCGAGCGGGAGCGCGAGCTGGGTACCGCCGGGAACGCGGCGCCCGGGGGTCATCACGCCGAGCTGCCAGAGCGCGACTCGCCGGGCGGATCCGGGCAGCCGATCAGAGCCCGCTGCCTCGGCGACGAGCGAATCGCACGCCCCCGACCAGGCCAGCAGCTCGAGCGAGGATGCGCTCGAGCCGGCCCGCGAAGCGAGGTCAGACAGGCTCTTGAAGCCACCGCCCGCTTCGCGGGCGCCGACGAGCGCAGTCACTTCGTCAGCCCGCACACCGCGGACGTAACCGAGCCCGATCCGGACGCTGCTTGGCCCTGGACCGCATTGGATGTCGCACTCGACGCCGCTCTCGTTGACGTCAGGCGCCAGCACCTCGATCCCCCCCCGCTGCGCCTCGTGGACGAGCGAGTCGGGAGGGTAGAAGCCCATCGGCTGCTCGTTGAGCAGCGAGCAGAGGAGCTCTGGCGTGTAGTGGACGCGCAACCAGGTCGATTGGTAGGCGAGCAGGCCGAACGCGGCCCCGTGGGCCTTGGGGAAGCCGAAGCCCGAGAACCCCTTGACCATCGCGAACACCCGCTCGGCGGTGTCAGCGTCGACTCCGTGCTTGCGCTGCGCCCCAGCCACGAAGCCCTCGTGGTAGGCCTGGATAGCTGCCTCTGAGCGCTTGCGGCTCATCGCTCGCCGTAGCCCCTCCGCCTCGCCCGGCGTGAAGCCCGCGAAGGCGATCGCCACCTCGAGCACCTGGTCCTGGAAGATGATCGTGCCCAGCGTCTCCGAGAGCACCGGCTCGAGCGAGGGGTGCTCGTAGGGGACCTGGTAGCCGGGGTCGGCTCGGAGCCGCTGACGACGCTCGATGTAGGGGTTGACCGCCCCGCCCTGGATCGGGCCGGGACGGACGATCGCCACCTGAACCGTGATGTCCTTGAGGTTCTCGGGGCGGGTACGCCGTAATGACTGCATCTGCGCCCGGCTCTCGATCTGGAAGACGCCGGTCGTGTCGGCCTCCTGGATCGCCTTGAAGGTCGGGCCGTCGTCGAAGGGGATCCGCGAGAGATCGATCCGCTCGCCCCGGGTCCGGGCGATCATCTCGACACAGCGCTCGACCGCCGAGAGCATGCCCAGCCCGAGCAGGTCGATCTTCAGGAAGCCGGCGTCGGCGCACGAGTCCTTGTCCCACTGGACGAGCTGGCGGCCCTCCATCGCCGCCGGCACGACCGGGCAGCAGTCGATCAGCGGGCGGGTAGCGACGATCATCCCCCCCGGGTGCTGGGAGACATGGCGGGGGAGGCCGTAGGCCTCCTCGGACAGCGACTTCAACCACGCCCAGCGGCCGCTGGCCGCTCGCTTGCGCCCGAGCGCCGCCTCGACGTCGCGCTCGACCCGCCGGGCGAAGCCATCGGCCCCCCGGGCGACCCGCTCGATCTCCGCCGGCGGCAGCCCGAGCACCTTGCCGAGCTCGCGGATCGCCGCTCGCGACCGGAAGCTCGGAAAGGTGGCCACCAGCGCCGCCCGGTCGCGTCCGTAGCGATCGTGGACCCGGCGGATCAGCATCTCGCGGATGTCGCGGGGGAAGTCGAGGTCGATGTCCGGAAGCGAGGTCAGCTCCGGGTTTAGGAAGCGCCCCATCGACAGTCCGCTCGACAGCGGATCGATGTGCGAGAGGCCGGTCAGGTAGCAGACGATCGAGGACACCGACGACCCGCGCCCCCGCCCCGGCGGCAGGAGCGCCCGCGCCGTGTCGGGGCCCCGCACCTCGATCGCCACCTCCCGCGCCAGCTCGAGCATGTCGTGGTGGAGCAGGAAGAACCCCGCCAGCCCCAGCGTATCGATCACCCGCAGCTCCTCCTCCAGGCGGCCGGCGGCCGCCACGGCGCCTCCGTAGCGGCCGTCCAGCCGTGCCCGGCAGAGCTCGGCCAGCCGTCGCTGGGCGGTCTGGTCCTCGACGCCGGGATAGCGGTAGCCGAGGTCTCCGACCAGGTTGAAGTCGAGTTGCTCGGCCACCACCGCCGTCTCGGCCACCGCCTCCGGGTGCTCGCGGAAGCGGGCGGTCATCGCTCCGGGAGACGCCAGCACGTGGCTCCCGTTGGCGCGGCGCAGGGGCTCGCTCGCCTCGAGTGTGAGGTCGTGGCGCAGGGCGACGAAGGCGTCCTGGAGGTGGGCGCGGGAGCCCGCGTGGGCGTGGATGTTCCCCGTCGCCACGCAGCGGAGGCCGAGCCGACGGGCCAGCCCCGCCAGCGCCCGGTTGCGGGCCCGGTCGTCCTGGAGGAACGGGCGCTGGAGCTCGACCCGGAGTCGTTCCCGGCCGAACGCCTCCCGCAGCCTCCGGACGTTCGCCTCGTCGTGGACTCCGCGCTCCGCACAACCGGTCAGGCAGACCAATCCCTCGGCGTGGTCGCCCAGAGTCTCGAGGCTCGTGCTCGGCGGCGGGTCGCCCCGGTCGCGGGTGTGGGCGTGGGCTGCCGTCAGCAGCCGGCAGAGGTTGCTCCAGCCGCCGGCCGAGGCGACCAGCAGCGTGACGTGGCGGCCGTCGTCGAGGCTCAGCTCGCTTCCGTGGATCGCCCGCAGGCCGAGTCCCTGGGCGGCGTGGGCGAACTCCATCGATCCCCAGACGCCGTCGTGGTCGGTCAGCGCCAGCGTCTCGTGTCCCTGCTCGACCGCCGCCCCCACCAGCTCCTCGGGCATCGACGCCCCGTCGAGGAAGGAGTAGGCCGAATGGCAGTGGAGCTCGACGTAGGTCATCGCTGCCGCAGCCAGCTGCCGGTCAGGAGGTCGTGGAAGACGACGATGTCGCGGCCCGTCTCGCTGACCAGCTCCCAGTAGCGCCGCCGCAGCGGCCGATCGGTCCACCAGCGATCCTCGATCAGCCACGACTCGCGCACATGCGCGACCGCGTGCCGGTCGATCCGAGTCGGCGTGCCCTCGCGGTCGGCCTCGACCCGCGCCGGCTCGGCGCCCCCCAATCTCATGACTCGAAGGGGGCGAGCATCATCCGCCGTTCCGGTACGCGCGAGGCGATGTCGACCGCCACCACCCGCAGCGCCGCGTCGGCGCCGGCCGCCGCCCGGGCCTGGCGGACCGCTTCGCGCAGCCGCTCCCGACGCAGCTCGATGGCCGGGGCGATCAGCGACCGCTGCCCTCCGGCGGCCGGGCCGAACTGCTCGGCCGTGAGCGCGAGCACGAGCGCCGGGGCCGGCAGCAGCTCGAGGCGCGGCGTCAGCACCAGGCGCATCCGCCGCGGATCGGCCAGCGCCTCGCGGAAGGCCACCGTCGTCCGCCAGCTGCCACCGCCGACGAGCCGGGCGGCGAGGGTGGCACCGCGCAGCGTCCGCCCCCGGCGCTCCGGGCGGGCGAGCAGGCGGTCGATCAGCACCCCCAGGGCGTGCTCGAGCGCCGGGCCGCCGGCCGCCTCGTGGAGCTCGAGCGACTCGCTGAGGAGCTCGGCCGGACGGCGGGGGCGGGGGGAATCGTCCTCGCCCCCGGCGAGCCGATGCGCCTCCAGCCCGGCGGCGCCGAAGCGGTCGGCCAGCGCCCCCCGGGCCATCGCCGCCAGCTCGCCCAGCGTGGCGACGCCCAGCCGCTCGAGCGTCGGCACCAGGGGCGCCGTCGCCGGTCGCGACCGCAACAGGGAGATCGGTCGGCCACGGAGGTACATGCGCGCGCTGTCGCGGACGATCGCCGTCCGCCGGGGCCGGGTGGTCAGCGCCGCCGCCAGGGCGCAGAAGCGCGTCGGGGCTCCCCCGATCCGAGCGCCGCCCGCCCGCCCGCCGATCGCTCGGCGGGCGGCGATGACGACCCGCTCCTCGGAGCCGCCGTAGAGCCCGCGGAGCCCCGCCGCGTCGAAGCAGACCAGCCCCGGCCGCTGGGATTCCACCGCCGCGCCGATCCCCTCCAGGTCCCGGAGGATCCGCTCCCAGGCGTCGGCCACCGCCACCGGGTCGCCGTTCACCAGCTCGAGTTCCGGGCAGCGGGCCAGGGCCTCGCCGAGCGTCATGCCGGCGCGGACGCCGAGCGCCTGGGCCGCCCCCGAGGCCTCGCCGATCGGCTGGCGACCCGCCGCCGCCCCAGTCGTCGGAGCCAGGGCGACGGCGCGCCCGGCGAGCTGCTCGAGCCCGCCGACGGCGACCACGAGCTCGAAGCGGGGGAGGAGGATGCAGACAATCATACGAACAAATGTTCGCATGCCGACCGGACCTCTTCAAGGTGATCGGCGCCGCCCCGCCCGAGCGGCCTCGGGCGGAGGGCGTGACGCGCTACCTTGCCGCGGATGCTCGACCACGCTCAGAGCGGCGTCCTCGACCTGCTCACCGAGGCGCTCGGCGCCGCCCCCGTCCGGTGCGCCTACGCCGAGGCGCGCCACGTGGCCACCGACACCGAGGGCGTACTCGTCCGCAACGGCCGCGTCGCCCAGGTCGAGAGCGACACGATGGCCGGGATCGGTGTCCGCGCCCGCGTCGGCGGCGGCTGGGGCTTCGCCGCCACCCGCGAGGAGACCGTGGCCGGCGTCGAGGAGGCGCTCGCCCGTGCTCTCGCCATCGCCGAGAGCCAGCCCGCGGCGCCCGGCGGCGCGCTCGCCCCGGTCGACCCGGCGCGCGGACACTGGTCGGGCGGTCATGTGCTCGATCCGTTCACGATCTCGCTCGAGGACAAGCTCGAGCTCCTCCTCGCCGCCGACGTCGCCCTCCGCGGCGATGCGCGCATCGTCCGCCGCGACGCCGAGACGGCGAGCCGGCGAGTGCGCACCGCCTTCGTCTCGACAGGCGGTGCCGCCTGCACCCAGGAGCGGGTCGAATGCGGCGCCACCATCTCGGTGGTCGCCGTCGACGGCGGCGAGCTCCAGGTCCGCTCCCATCCCGGCCAGGGAGTGTCGGCCGCCTGCGCCGGCTGGGAGCGTGTGCTCGGCCTCGACCTCGTCGGCCAGGCACCGCGGATCGCCGGCGAGGCGATCGAGCTCCTCACCGCGCCCGTCTGTCCGGCCGGCCGGGCCACCCTGATCCTCGACGGCGAACAGCTCGCGCTGCAGATCCACGAGTCGATCGGTCACGCCCTCGAGCTCGACCGGATGCTCCTCGGCGAGGCCGCCTACGCCGGCACGAGCTGGGTGTCTCCGCGCGACCTCGGCGCGCTGCGCTACGGCTCCGACCAGCTCGGGATCACCGCCGACGCCACGCTGCCCGGCGGCCTCGGCTCCTTTGGCTGGGACGACGAGGGCGTGGCGGCGGCGCGGGCGCCGCTGGTCGAAGCCGGGGTGCTCCGCGCCGCCCTCTCCGATCGCCAGTCGGCGGCGGCGATCGGCCTCGACCGGTCCGGCGGCTGCGCCCGCGCCGACGGGTTCGCCCGCCAGCCGATCGTCCGCATGACCAACGTGTCGATCGAGCCAGGCCAGGCCGGGACGCTCGCCGACCTGATCGGGGACACCGACGACGGGCTCTACTTCGAGACCAACCGCTCCTGGTCGATCGACGACCGCCGCCTCCAGTTCCAGTTCGCCACCGAGATCGCGCGCGAGATCCGCCGCGGCGAGCTCGGGCGGCTCCTGCGAAACCCGTCCTACGCCGGGGTCACCCCGCGCTTCTGGGGCAGCCTGGATGCCGTCGGCTCGCCGCCGGCATGGCGCCTCTGGGGTGTCGGCAACTGCGGGAAGGGAGAGCCCGGACAGCTGATGCGGGTCTCCCACGGGGTGGCGCCGGCGCGCTTCCGCGATGTCGAGGTCGGCGTAGCGTGAAAGCGGAGAGCCCGCTGGAGACGGCCGAGCGTACGCTCGCGCGCGCCGGACCCGACATCCAGGTCACGGTCGTCCGCGAGCGGTCGCTCCTCTCGCGCTTCGCACGCTCAGCCCCGACCCAGGCGACGGCCGTCGACGACACGACGGTCGAGATCCTCATCCTCCGCGACGGGCATCCCGCGATGGCCTCGACCAACCGCCTCGACGACGACTCGCTCCGCGCCACCGCGGCGCGCGCCGAGCTCGCCTGGCGCGCGGCGGCCGAGTCGGGACCGGGCGACCAGCCCGGACTCGCCGAGGCTTCGGCTCCTTGTGAGCCGGTCGGCTATGACGACGAGACCGCGGCGCTCGACCCCGCGCGCGCCGGGGCGGCGCTCCGCGCCGCCTTCGCGGTCGCGGCCGAGCGCGACCTCGAGGCCTTCGGCGTCTGGACGGTCGGCGACGTCGAGACGGCGATCGCCGCCACCTCCGGGGTGCGCCTCTCCGAGCGCGTGACCGACGCTTTCATGAAGGTCGTCTGCCGCGACCCGGCCGGCCGTACCGGCTACGCAGTCGACGCGGCGCCCGCCGCCTCGTCGATCGACCCGGTGGCGCTGGCTCGGCGCGCCGCCTCGAAGATCTCCGCCGAGCCCCTCGCTGAGCTCGGCCCGGGCTGCTACCCGGTCGTGCTCGAACCCGAGGCCGTCGGACTGCTGCTCGAGTTCTACGGCGCGCTGGCCCACAACGGGCTAGCCCACGCCGAGGGTCGCGGCGCGCTCTCCGGCCGCCTCGGCGAGCGCGTCGCCGCGTCGGGCATCAACCTCGCCGACGCCTCGCGCTTTCCGGGGACGCTGCCCCGCTCGTTCGACATGGACGGTGTGCCGAAGGCGACGCTCTCGCTGATCGAGCGGGGGGTCGCCGCCCACGTCGTCCACGACCGCCGCTCGGCGGCGATGGCCGGCGACGGCGCCCGGTCGACCGGTCACGCGACCCAGCCGGGCGGCTCGCCTTGGGGGCCGTCGACCACCAACCTCGTCCTCGCCGGCGGCGACGCCGCCGATGCCGCCGAGCTCTGCGCGCCGATCAAGCTCGGGATCTACGTCACGCGCCTCTGGTACGTCAACCCCGTCCGCGAGAAGGAGACGCTCCTGACCGGGATGACGCGCGACGGCACCTTCCTGATCGAGGACGGCCGCATCGCCCGGCCGCTCCGTGACGTCCGCTTCACCGACTCGATCCTACGCCTGCTCGGCGCCACCGAGGAGTTGACCGTCGGGCAGCGGCTGGTGACCGAGGGTGAGTTCTACGGGCGGCGCTTCGCTCACGGGGTGGTCTGTCCGGCGTTGCGAGCCGACGGATTTCGCATCACCGGGGCGACGACTTCCTAGCGGCGGGCTCGCTCCGTGGGCGGCTCGGCGTCATCCTTCGGCGGGCGGCCACCGGCACGATGACTTTCGCGGCGCGCGAGGGCCTCAACAGTCAGAGCGACGGACTCGCACCTCCGCTGTTCGAGCCAAGGAGATCCGATGCGCATCCGAACCAACTTCTTCGCCAGCCTCGACGGCTTCGTCTCCTCGCCTGACGGCCGGCCGGTCCAGCTCCTGCTCCGGGGGTTCACCGGTGCCGACTCCTACGGCCTCCCCGAGTTCCTCGCCGGCTGCGAAGCCGTCGTCATGGGCCGCACGACCTTTCTTCCGGCTCTCGGCGCCTCGCGCTGGCCGTGGGCGCAGCCGGTGTTCGTGCTGACGTCGAGCCCCTTGCCCGACGGCACGCCCGACGGGGTGACGGCAGCCGCGTCGGTCGTGGAGTTGGTGGAGCTGATGCGGGCGGCCGAGGTGGCCGGCGACGTCCACCTCGTCGGCGGTCCGCGCACGATGCACGCGTTCCGTGAGGCCGGCGCGCTCGACGAGCTCTGGCTCCACGTCGTTCCGATGCTGCTCGGCAGCGGCCAGCCGCTCTCACCCGCCGGGACCGAGCCGTTGGCGCTCAACCTGCTTTCGACCCGGACGTTCCCGGACGGCGTCGTCGAGCTCGGCTACGGGCTCGGCGAACCGTGATCTCTTCGACGTCGACCACTACTCCAAGCAGCCGGCACCACTGATGAATGCCCCGCCGATCGCGTCCCCACAGGACTGGGAGGTCGCCATCGCGACCTGCTGGTGAAGGACGCTTCTTCTTCGACCGTGTGCGGCCAGCTGGCCCGAGGGCGGCTGCCCCGGCTGCTCGTTCCTCGCCGGCCAGGTCGGCCACCTGGCGCACCTGAACGCGCGTGACACGACGCTGGTGTTCGTCTCGCGGGCGCCGCAGCCCGACATCGAGCGCTGGAAGGCGCGGATGGGCTGGGACACATCCCCTGGTACACGATCACCGACAGCTTCGACGCCGACTTCGGCGTGGACGAGTGGCACGGGACGAACGCCTTCCTGCGCGACGGTGAGCAGGTCTACCGGACCTAGTTCGTCCACGATCGCGGGGACGAGGCGATGCGCATGACCTGGAGCTACCTCGACATCACCGGGCTCGGACGAGAAGAGGAGTGGGAGGACTCGCCCGAGGGCTATCCCAAGTCCCGGCCGTACCAGAGGTGGAATCTGCCCGACCAGTACGGGAGGTGACCGCGGGTCGGGTCGGCGAGGGAGGGTCAGACCGCTTCGCGCGAGCGCGCGTTCAGCAGGCCTGCCAGGCGGTCGACGTCAGCCACCGTGACGGTGAGTTCGGGGTGGTGGACCAGACCCAGTGGGTCGAGGCCGCGAACGGGGTCGCGAAACGTGATCAGCACGCCGCGGTCACCGTTGGTCGCGAACGTCAAACCTCGGTCGGTGATCGCGAGGCGCGCTGGGCCTGCCGTCTTGAGGAAGGCGTACGGTCCGGTGACCGACACGCCCGTGATGTTGCTCAGCGGCGTTGCCACGCGCCATCGCCCGAAGCGGGCCTCGAGCTCCTTCTCGGTGACGTCCAGCCAAGCGGTGGCGGGGGTTACGCCGAAGATCGCCGCCGGCGGCCGGTAGAGGGGAGAGAAGAGGAAGGTGAACCGCTCGGTGTCGCTCACCACGTGAATCGTAGGGCGCGACCGACTCGCCGTCGCCTGGCACTACGGCTGATCGTCTCGACGCCCCACGGGGCGGTCTGCGTGCCGCCGGGTACCCGGTTCGCCCTTCGGCGTCGCGGGTAGGCGCGGCGTCATGATCGCGGCCGTCTACCGGGAGACCGGTCAACCCGAAGTGCTTCACGTCGAGGACGTCCCCCGACCCGACCCGGCGTCCGGTGAGGTGCGCGTCCGTGTCGCGGTGTCGGGGGTCAACCCGACCGACCACAAGTCCCGCTCCGGAGCCACCGGGGGCGGCGTCGACGGTGGCTTCCAGATTCCCCACCAGGACGGCGCCGGCGTGATCGACGCGGTTGGCTCCGGGGTCGACGCAAAACGGATCGGCGAGCGCGTGTGGATCTACTTCGCCGCGTGGAAGCGACCTTGGGGCACAGCCGCGCAGTGGACCGTGGTGCCGACCGAACGGGCGGTCCCGCTCCCCGACGGCGCCAGCTTCGAGCTTGGAGCGTCCCTAGGGATCCCCGCGCTGACCGCCCATCGCTGCCTCCTTGCCGATGGTCCGATCGACGGCCGGCCAGTCCTCGTGGCCGGCGGGGCCGGCTCGGTGGGCCATGCTGCCGTCGAGCTCGCCCGCTGGGCCGGGGCTGAGGTCCTGGCCACCGCCAGCAACGACGAAAAGGCTCAACTCGCCCGGTCGGCCGGAGCGCACGCGACGATCAACTATCGCGATCCGCAAGCCGCCGAGCGGATTCTCGCGATCGCGCCGAACGGCGTCGAGAGGGTGGTCGAGGTCGCGCTCGCGGGCAACCTCGAACTGGACCTCCAGGTTGCCGCGCCGAACGCCGCGATCTCCTGTTACTCCACCGAGAGCGGCGGGGAGGTGGCCTTGCCGGTTCGGCGCCTTATGGCGCCCAACCTCGTACTTCGTTTCGTGCTCGTCTACACGATGCCGGCGGGCGCGCTCCGGGCGGCGATCTCCGACGTTTCCCGAGCGGTCGCCGCCGGCGCCCTGACGACGCTCCCCCTTCACCGCTTCCCGCTCGACGCGATTCGCGAGGCCCACGGTGCGGTCGAGGGCGGCGTGCTCGGCAAGGTCCTAGTCGACATTCCCTGACGAGCTTGGCGCCTCCTGGCTCGCTCACTCCCGGATGACGTGCCTGCCGTAGCCGGCGAAGGCCGAGTCCCGGGTCACGACTCGGCCGTAGCAGTTCTGCTACGTCGGTGCCGTGGACACGATTCCACAGAAGGAGCTCCGCAACAACGTCGGTGAGGTTCTCCGACGGGCCGAGGCCGGCGAGCGCTTCACCATAACCGTCGCCGGTAGATCAGTCGCCGAACTCGGCCCTGCAGCGAAGCGCAACTGGGTCAGCGGGCCGGCCCTCGAGCGGGTCTTCGCGACGGCCGCGCCGCGATCGCTGACTGCGGACTTGGAGGGCTTCCCGGCGCACCTGATCGACCCGTCCGCGTGAGCCGTGTCCTGCTCGACACCTCGGTGCTGATCGGGAGCGGGATCCCCGACGACTGCGAGGGCGCGATCAGCGTCGCCTCGCTCGCCGAGTCGCATTTCGGCGTGCTCGTCACGCCGGACACCGACGAACGCGCCCGCCGAGCGCAGCGGCTCGGCGTGATCGAAGCGACGTTCGACCCGCTTCCCGTCGACGCAGCCGTAGCCCGGGAGTGGGGCCGCCTGGCAGCGGCCGTCACCGAGCGCGGAGGCCAACCCCGGCTTCGAGCCATGGACCTCGTGATCGCCGCCGCGGCAAACGTGCACGGAGTACCGATCCTCACCGCGGGCACCGCCGACCTTTCGATCATCGCCGACCTCGTCGACGTTCGAGCCTTGCCCTGACCCGCCCGGCCGAGGCCACCCCTTGCTCCCGCCGCACCGGAGCGCGGTGCGATGGCTGCGGGGCTCGCTGCCCCGGCTGCGCGCGTCCGCCCGAGTGCTGGTCGTCGTCCGGCGGGTTGCGGGAGCGCGGTCGGCGCTCAACATCCTTGAAGGTCTCGGTCATCGACCGACATTTGATCCGCAACTGGTCCCGTGTCCGCGGCATCTGGGAGTTGGTCGTGTGCGATTCTCTGAACGTGCAGACGGTCTACGACGCAGCTGGTGGTGGCGACGGTTTGCTTCGCCTAGCCCGGCGTGGGAATGCCAGGGTGATGGCGGACGAGGTCGTGAGCCACGCGTTCAGCCACGGCTTCCATCCCGAGCACAGCGAGCGGCTCGCTGCGTACTGGGCGGAGGCTCTCGGAGGGCCGGCGACGTTTTCCACCGCCTACGGGGACGAGACCTCCGCTGTGCGGATCCACAGCGGGAACGGCCCTCATGAGGAGATGGACCGTCGAGCGATCGAGTGTTTCGATCAGGCGCTGGAAGAGGTCGGTATTGCCGACGACCGGCTCCGCCAGGTGCTGCACGAATACTTCGCGTGGGCGACCACCACGACGATGTCGCGTTATCACCGGTCGGCCGACGATGTGCCGGACGGTCTGCAAATCCCGCACTGGTCGTGGGAAGGGCTCGTCACAGCCACCGACGCTCACGACGGCTGAAGGCGAGCCTTGCATCGCCGGCTCTCGGTGCGCCGCCTTCCCGAGGCGCGCGGGACCCTGCTGCCCGGGCAAGGCGCGCCTCGCGTCGCGTCCCGGGATCACTGAGTCGCGTGGCGTGGGCAGAGCGAGGTTCCGCGGTTTTGTGATCGTTCTTGAAGCCGAAGTAGGAACCGCGAATGGTCCGGCAAGCTTCGACTTCTGCCTCGCGAACTTGAACCGCGAGGCGAGCTCCGCGGGGACCCCCATCCCTTCGGAGAGCTTGAAACCGACTGCGGCTTCTTGGGACCGTCGACGGTGTACATCATGTCGATCGACAGACCGCTTTCGTAGAAGACGTAGGCGATTCGGATGTTCTCGACCTGGAAGGCCGTTGCCTCGGGAGGGGCGAGAGAGATGATGATGTCGCGTTCCTCCTCGAGGATCCGGTGCATCCAGTCGACGGTCGTCTCGGCGTTGTTCGCAGGCTCGACCGTCAAGACGTGGTCGACTTGTTCTTGAAGTAGCGGGCCTCGTGCGCCCGCAAACCAGCGAGCCCGGCCGCGACCGGCGAGAACTCCAGACCGACGGTCGACACGTTATGGAAATCCACGGTGTAGGGCATGACGCACTCTCCTGTGACCTTGCTGGATTTTCGGTCTACCGACCATGACCCAACCCAGGCCGCGAGGTGCCACCGATCAGCCGAGCCAGCGACCAGGCTAGATCGCGAGGCGGAGGCAGTCGGTCGCCTACGGATCTTGGGTTCGCTGAGCGAGGCCGACAAAGCGAGGCAGGGTTGGCCCGCGCCCCCACCAAAGCAGGTCCGGGGCTCGGCGCGCGTGGACGGTGTCGATGATCTCGGCGTTGTCGATCCCTGTAGGTAGATCGAGGTAAGCCCGAGGTTGGCGTGCCCGAGTTGTCGCTGGATCACGACGAGCGGAACGCCTTCGCGGGCCATCTCGACGGCGTGAGAGTGCCGGAGCTGGTGCGGCGCGAACCGGCGGCGCACGCCTGCCTGGGCGGCAGTGCGGCGGAGCTGCGCGCGCACGGCGGCCCGCGAGCAGGGTCGCCCGCGCGTTTCGCCGTGGATGACGCAGAACAGCGCGCCAACGGGAAGCGCTGCGCGCGCTGTCCTGCCACGGCCGCAGTTGCTCCCACACCGTTCCATGCCGACCTCGCGGCGTTTGCCGCCCTTCCGCGCCTCACGAGGATCGCGCCGCGTGAGGCGTCGAGATCGGTCTCGGCCAGCGCGAGCGCCTCGCTGATACGCAGCCCGGCTCGCCAGAGCACGACGACCAGGCCACGAAGTCTCAGGCGCTCGGCGCGATCGCCAGCGCAGCGCATCACGGCGACGATCTCCTCGATGGTTGGTGGGTCCGCGGGGTAGCGCTGTCCCTTGTTGCGCGGCGGTCGGCCACGATGATGGCCGGGAAGCGTCGCGGGTGAACGGCGACGACCTGTAGCATCCAACGGCAGGGACTTCATGACTCCTCCTCGCGTTGACGACGATGTCGTCATCATGCGCGGGGCGGCGACCGCCGCGGCACGGCGGGCCAAAACCGCGGGGCTGCCCTGGACGCAACGAGCGGTCAGACGGCTACCGTGCCCCGCATGCTGATCGCAGCCCTTCTGTTTTCCGAGACGACGATCGCCAAACGCGCGGCACATGCGATCACGCCGGAAGAGGTACGTCGCGTCGTGGCACGGACGGACGGCATCGGACGCCAGCGCGGCGCAGACTCGCCGCTATCAACGCGACCGAAGAGGAGCATGACGTAGCCACGCCAGACGACGAGATCACCTCCGAGCAGCTCGACGAGCTCCTCGACGAAGCCGAGACGCTCGAAGCCGCGCGCCCCCGCGCAGGAGCCGAGATTCGTCTCTACGTAGCCGTAGACACCGCGACGCTGCACCAGCTCGAACTACAGGCCGCCGCGCGAGGAACCAACCTCAACGTTGTCGCCGCCGACGCGCTCAAGCACGGCGTCGAAGCGGCCTGAGTACCGGCGCCCGGTCGAGGCCCGCCTGCCTCTCGGTCCTCGTCCAAAGGAGTAGCCCGCGGTCCGCGGTCCGCGGTCCGCGGTCCGCGCTGTCCACGACTCCGGGCCCTGTGCGAGACCACGCGACAGGGGTAGCGTCCTCCGTGCCGGGGGCATCTCCTATCGCTGGTCTCCATGATCGCCCCGCTCCTCGTTCTCCGCAAACTCCCGGGCAATCCGTGTCTGTTCGAGACCTGCCGGGCGAAGCGCGGAGTGGCGACCGCGGGGTCGCCACCAGCGCCTCCGCACGCCCGCTGGAATCTGCCTACGAAGTGCGTCCCGCTCCGCCGTGAGCCCGGCTAGTTGAGCTGCCGGGGCGGCGGTCGCGGGCCGGTGAAAATTGGGGGATGATTCGGGGGTCGCCTGCGACGCCGATTTCTTCTTGGTGCTGGTTGAGCCCGAGGCTAGTTTGGCGTGTGGGTCT
>JBPCNA010000155.1:0-30765 GCA_051001735.1 Solirubrobacteraceae bacterium | reverse complement strand
CGCCCGCGGCTGCCGCGGGCCGAGCAGCCGGAGCGGCGCCTGCCGGACGCGGAGGGGGCGGCGGCGGCCGGTCAGCTCGCCCGCGAGCGCCTGGCTGCAGGCGAGCCGCAGATCGGCGAGCGAGCCCCGCCGGGCCGGATCGACGGACAGGGCGCGGTCGATCGAGCGGCACAGACCGCGGGGCAGGTCCCCGCGAGTCCGCTCGAGCGGCTTCACCGGATCCCCCTGGCGGAGCGCGGTCAGGGCCGGGGTGGAGCCGCGCATCGGATTGAAGCCGGCCAGGCCCTCGTAGAGGGTCAGGCCCAGCGAGTAAAGGTCGGCGCGGGCATCGACAACGTGGCCCTGGGCCTGCTCGGGGGCCATGTAGGCGAAGGTGCCGACCACCTCTCCGGCGCGGGTCAGCGGCTGGTCGCCGGCGATCAGGGCGACGCCGAAGTCGGTCAGCTTGGCGGGGGTGCCGCCGGTCGCCGCCTCGTCGGGGACGATCACGTTGTGGGGCTTGACGTCGCGGTGGACGACGCCGCGGGTGTGGGCATGGGCGAGGGCGTCGGCGAGGACCACGCCGATCCGCAGCAGCTCGCGGTCGTCGATGTCGTCGGCCGCGAAAAGGTCGGCCAGGCTCGGGCCGCGGACGAGCTCGGAGACGAGGTAGTAGGCGCTCTCGTCGGCCGCCGCCTCGTAGAGGGCGACGATCGCCGGGTGGCTGAGCCGCGCCGCGGCGATCGCCTCCCGCGCGGCGCGGCGGCGCTCCTCGCGGCTCTCCCGGGCGCCGCGGGCGATCCGCTTGACGGCCACCTCGCGGTGGAGGCGGTCGTCGTGGGCCAGCCAGACCGTGCCGAACGCCCCGGCTCCGAGGCGCTCGAGCAGCACGTAGCGGTCGAGCACCCGGTCGTGGCCGGGCCGGCCGGCGGCATCGCCGGGACCGCGCTGGGAGCCCGGAGGCGAATCGGTCTTCACCGGCTCGCGTTCGCCACGGTCAGGTCGGCGCCCTGCTTGGGCGGTGGGGTGACGGGAAACTTGCAGAGGGGCAGTATCCGCCCTTCTACGCAATAGTCCACCCACCAAACTTCCCGCAAGGAGCGCATTCTGTCGTTTGACGACGAGGGTGGCGAGCCACGCACCCAGAGAGCACCGCGCCCGCGCCGTAGCACCACGGCTTCGGGCTCAGCCGGCATCGACGACCAGACCCTGCTGGTCCGGCGAGCCGTGGCCGCCGTCGTCGGCCTGATCGTGCTGATCCTGATCGTCATCGGCGTTCGGGGGTACCTCAACAGCCGGCGCGACGCCGCCCTGCGCTCGTACAACGACACGGTGACGTCGATCGTCAACGACGAGGCGACCAACGTCTCGACGCCGCTGTTCACCCTCCTGACCAACCCGGGTACGACGTCGGCGATCGACGCCAACACCACGGTGCAGTCATACCGGGTGCAGGCCCAGCTCGATGCGAGCAAGGCCGCGGGCCTCAAGGTGCCGGGGGACATGGTCGGGGCCCACCGCGACCTGCTGCTGGCGCTGAACCTGCGGTCGGAGGCGCTCAAGCGGATCGCCGACGCGATCCCGGGGGCTCTGGGGACGCAGAGCGCGGCCGACGCGACGACCTCCATCGCCTCCCAGATGGAGGCGCTGCTCGCTTCGGACATCATCTACGCCCAACGCGTCGCCCCCCTGATCACCGAGGCGCTGAGCGCCCACCACATCAGCCAGGCGGTGGCCCCGAGCCGCTTCGTGCCGAGCCTCAACTGGCTCAACCCCCAGTTCGTGACGGGGCGCCTGACCGGCAACAGCGGCGGGACCACGGCGTCGGGTACGCCGAAGTCGGGCAGCCACGGTCACGCGCTGCTCTCGGTCTCCGCCGGCGGGACGACGCTGAGCGAGGGGACGACGGTCAATCCGATCAAGGTGACGCCCAACCTGACCTTCGACGTCAAGGTCGGCAACCAGGGGAGCAACGACGAGACGGGCGTGGTCGTCTCGCTCAAGATCCAGGGCAGCGCGACGGCGATCCCGCCGGCGACCAAGACGGTCAACACGAAGGCGGGCACGGTCACCGACGTCCTGATCCCGCTGTCGCTGACGCCGCCGGCCGGGAACGTGCGGCTGGTGGCCAACGTCGCCCCGGTGCCGGGGGAGGCGACGACGTCGAACAACCACAGGACCTACCTGGTCACCTTCAGTCACTGACCGAGCGGGAGCGGGTACCGTTGGCGGGGTGATCTCGCTCGCGTCGGCACAGGGAATCGCGGCCCTGGTGGGGGCCGGCGGGGCAGCGGTGGCGCTGATCGCGTGCGCTGTCCTGGCGCTCGAGGTCCGCCGGCTGCGAGGCGCTCAGCGGGCGGTGCTGGGCGATCACGGCGAGCAGGATCTCGTCGACTACGCCGTCGAGCTGGAGCAGGCGTTCGGCGTCCTGCGGACCTATGTCGAGGACGTCGCGCAGACCTTGGACGTGCGCCTCGGCGAGGCGGAGATGCGCCTGCAGGGGGCGATCGCCCACAAGGCGCTCGTCCGCTACGACGCCTACAACGAGATGTCCGGGCGCCAATCGCTGTCGATCGCGCTGCTCGACGACACACGGTCGGGAATCGTCCTCTCCTCGATCCACCACCGCGATCAGGCGCGGATCTACGCCAAGCAGGTGCGCGACGGGCAGAGTGAGCTCGAGCTCTCGCCGGAGGAGCAGGACGCTCTGCGCCTCGCGCTGGCCGGCGGCGACGGCGACGACCGATGACCGCGGCCGGGCTCTGAGGAGCCTGCCCGTGCGGATCGGCTACCTCGGGCCCGAGGGCACGTGGTGTCATCAGGCGCTGCTCGGCGCGGGGATGCCCGCGGGCGCCCGGCCCGTGGCGCTGGCGACGATCTACGACACGGTGATGGCCGTCCACGACGGGGTCGTCGACCGGGCGCTGGTGCCGATCGAGAACTCGCTCGAGGGCTCGGTCGACGTGACGCTCGACGCGCTGGCTACCGACGCCGGGGACGTGGCCATCGTCGGCGAGACCGTCCTGGCGATCCGCAATTGCCTGATCGCCCCGCCGGGGGTCGAGATCGAGGCGATCGAGATCGTCTACTCCCACCCGCAGGCCAACGCCCAGTGCGCGCGCTTCCTGCGGACGCGGCTGGGGCACGCCCGGGTGGTGGCGACGAGCTCGACCGCCGAGGCGGTGCGGAGCGTGGCGGCGGACCCGGGAACCGCCAACGCGGCGCTCGGCAACCACCTGGCCGCGGAGCTCTACGGGGGCTGCGTCCTGCTCGACGGGGTGGACGATGCGCCGGGCAACGAGACGCGCTTCGTCTGGCTGGCGCTGCGCGAGGGGGCGCCGCCGGTTCCGGTCTCGGGCCCGGCGCGGACGTCGATCGTCTTCTGGGGGGCGGGGGACGAGACGCCGGGCTGGCTCGTGCGCTGCCTGTCGGAGTTCTCCGAGCGCGAGGTCAATCTGACGCGCATCGAGTCGCGGCCGCACCGGGCGGGGCTCGGGCACTACATGTTCTTCGCCGATCTCGAGGGGGCGGCCGGGGCGGCCCCGGTCACGGCGGCGATCGAGCGGCTCGGGGATCATTGCGAGGCGGTGCGCGTCCTCGGTTCCTACGCGGTGGCTGACCGGGGCCCCGACAGCTAGACTGCGCGGCCAGAACGATGGAAACCGCGGTCCCGCCAGCACCACTGGGGTCCGCGCCACCAGACGAGCACCAGTGGCGCGGATCGCCATCGCTGCCGAGTGCAGTGGTGGGTGGTCGGGTGCTCGTCCTGAACGCGACCTACGAGCCGATCAACGTGTGCACGGTCCGCCGGGCCGTCGTCCTGCTCCTCAAGGAGAAGGCCGAGGTCCTCGAGCACGGCCGTTGGGAGCTCCACTCGGAGACGACGGCGCTCGCCCGGCCGACGGTGATCCGCCTGACCACCTACGTGCGGATTCCCCGCGATGCTCACCGCCGCAAGATCACCCGGCGGGCGGTCTTCGCCCGCGACGACTGGAGTTGCATGTACTGCGGGGCGCGGTCGAACCTGACCGTCGACCACGTCATCCCCCGGTCGAAGGGCGGACCGTCGGACTGGGAGAACATCGTCGCCTCGTGCGCGCCGTGCAACCGCCGCAAGGGCGACCGGACGCCGGCCCAGGCCGGCATGCATCCGCGGCGGGCGCCGCACGTCCCCCACGCCGAGATCTTCATCCACGTCTCGAGCCCGACGATCCCGACCGCCTGGCTGGCGTACCTGCCGCGCGCGGCGTAGCCGCCGTCGGGACGCGTCGTCCGGAGTGCCCGGGACGCGCGCGGGACGCCCCTCCGGGACGCGCGCGGGACGCCCCCTCCGGGACGCACGAGGGGCGCCTCGACGGACGCCCCTCGCTTGTCTCTGTGCTGGACACAGCCGCGCTGACACTTGCCCACGTCCCGGCGCCAGAGCAGCGTCGAGGCAGGGCGCGCCGGGGGGACAAGCTCCGGCTGCCGGTGCGGCGGTGGTCCGGGGTGGATTCCGCTAGGCGGGTCCAGCCAACTCCTCCGACCTAGGGGCCGGCCACCTCCAGAGTCCCGAAAGTACTGTCAACCAATGTAGGACCACCTCCTTTCGCTGGTAAGGCAAGAGTAGCGAACCGCCATGACGGCGTCGAGTGAGGCCGTCGAGGCGAGCCTCGGGGGCAGGCCCGCCCCTATGCTCAGGCGCATGCCGCAGCCTGCGCTCCGCCGGGTCGATGAGAGGCAGACGCGGCCACGCTCCGGCGTGGAGGCCTAGGCGCTGTCCCAGCTCCGCATCCAGCGCCTGCGCGAGGCGATCCTCTGGCGGTACGGGTACCTGGTGGTTCAGGGCGGGCTCAGCCTCGGCCTATACATCGCCCTCGCCCACGCGCTCCCGACCGCGGCGTTCACCGCGTGCGCGACCGCCCTCGGCGTGGTGGTGATCGCCCAGGCCGCGGGCGACTTCGGCCTCTCGCAGGCCGTGATCGCCGTGCTGCCGAACCCGGCGTCCCTGCACCGGCCTTTCGCCCGGCGCGATCTCGACGCCGGCGTCGCGCTGGCCTTCCTGCTCGCCGGAGCGGCCGCGATCGTGCTCTGCCTGCTCGCCGCGGGCCTCGTCCCGGGAGCAGCGGCGGCCGCGGTCCTAGCGGTGGCGCCGGCGGCGGCGGTCGCCGTCGCGGTGGCCGGGACGGACGGGATGCTCCGCGCCGAGGGCGAGTTCCGCCGTCCGGTGATCATCGTCGCCGCGAGCCGCCTCGGTTCGTTCGCCGGCCTGCCGGCCGCCGCGTCGGGATCGGCCACAGCGACGTGCCTCGGCATATCCGCCGGCACCGTCGTGTGCTCGGTCCCCGCTCTGAGGCTGCTGCTCGCCCGCCTGCGGGGCGGCGACCCCCGCGCGACGGTGGGCCCCTTCGCCGGTGCGGCGGCGCCCTTGGGCATCGCAAACGTGGCGATCGTGGCCAGCGCGCGTTTGAACACCGTGCTCCTCGGAGGCTTTGCGTCGCTGCGGGCGGCCGCGGTGTTCGAGGGCGCGTGGAGGCTCTTCCAGGTCGGCCAGTACGCGGTGGGCGCGGCTCCGACCGCGGCCGGCCCGTTCATCGCGCATGCGCTCGGCCGGCGCGAGCGCGGCGATCTCGGACACGCCCTGCGCCGTGCGGCGCTCATCGTCGCCGCGGCGGGCGGGTTGTTCGCCGTGCTCCTGATCGGCGTTCGGGTGCCTCTCGACCGGGCGCTCTTCGGCGCTCTCGGGCCGCCGATCAGCCGCTCACTGCTCTGGCTCGCCCCCGTTCTGCCGATCAACCTGCTGGCTCTCCTGATGACGATCACCCTGGCCGCCGCCTCGGGCGTCGACCGACGCTGGATCGCTGCGGCCTACTTCGTGGGCGCCGCGTTCAACGTGACCGCCCTCCTCGCGACGGCGCCGGGCGCCCCCGAGGTGGCCGGCGCGGTCGGCGCGGCGGTCGGCGTCGTCGCGACGACGGTGGTGCTCGGCGCGCGGCTCCTCGCGGTCATGCGCTCCCTGCCAGGCCGTCGGTGACACTTCGCTCGGGGAGCAGCCGCTCGGAGGTGCGCGAGACGGCGTACATCACCAGCAGCGTTGAAACCGCGAAGGCGTCGGAGGGACTGCTTGCTCCCCGCAGGGTGGCGAGCACCTCCACTATCACCGCGGTGATGAGAACCAGGGTGCTCGGGCGGATGCGGCGGAGGACGGCGAGGCGGAAGTCGAACTCGGCGACCAGGACGCCGAGCAGCACGAAGGCGAGGACGACGCCGGGGAGGCCGAACTGGAGGTAGCTGACCACCTGCACAGGCTGGGCGTAGACATAGCCGCCGCCCGGGTAGAGGGCGGCCTTGAGCCCCGGGGCAGGCTCGATGACAGGCCGTAGAGAATGGGGCAACGGCTGGATGAGAAGCCGCAGCGCCTCCTTGCCGTACTCGTAATCGGCGTGCCGGGGAACGGTGACGACGCTCAGCGCCATCAGGCGGACTCCGTCCGCATAGTTGTTGGCAAAGGCGACGGGAATCTGGCCCGGCGCGACGGCGGTCAGGTAGTGCACCAGTGTCGTATGGGGATGTGAGGACTGGTAGCTCGAGTAACGCTTCACCGCCCCGACCACGAGTGTGATCACCAGTGCCGCCGCGAGGACTGGCAGTGCCAGCACACGGAGACGCAGACGCGGACGTGTGAGGCTATGGAAAAGAATCATCTGGGCGAGCGCGACCGCGAGCACCAAGCGCGTGCCGAGCACCCCGACGAGGACCATCGCGGCGAGTAAGCCGGCGGCGGCGGCCGCGTTCATGCGGAGGCCGCGAGACCACCGGAGGTACACGACGAGCTGGGCAACGTAGAGAAATGCGAGCGCGAGCACGACGAAGTACGTCTTACCCTGGGTGAGGGAGCCCTCGTGGTTGATGTTGCGCAGATAGTTGAGCGGCCCGCCGGCCGCTTGGAACACCACGGCGAGGCCGGCGAGGCCGGTGATCGACCAGGCGACCATCGTCCGCCGGTCGGGCTGCGCGGGAGCGACCTCGACGTGAGCGGCACCCGCCGAGGATGCGCGCCGCGGCCAGAGGAGGAATCCGGCGATCAGGGCGAGGAGGCTCAGGTCGACCAGGGCGAGTGATGCGGTGGGAGCAGCGACGTCGAGCAGGCTCGGATCGATCGCATAGATCCACGACGCCACGAGGAACGTCGGGACCCACGCCGCGGCGACGAAGACCGCCGCGGTCGCCCAGCTGCGGGTGCGCGACCAGCCGAGGCGCGCGAGCCATACGAGTGATGCCGTCTGCGCGATCACCAGCGCGTACTGCGCCGGCCGGTCGCCGAGCAGCGACGTCCCCGCGAGCACGGGGCCGCCGAGACCGATCGCCGGCGCGAGGTAGCTCGCAAGCACGGCTCTGACGCGGCCTGCTCGGGGCGGTTGGCTCATTGGGGGGGCCGGGGCGCTGACACCGTGGCGGGCGTGATGGTAGGGCCTGCGGTCGGCGGTCAGGAGGGGATGGGTGCGCGGGCGGCCTCGAGCGCCGCGTCGAGCTGATCGGCGATTTGCTCGACGCCGTGGGGGAGCAGCGCCCGGCGGGCGGCAGCGGCGAGCTCGGCGCGGACCGTCTCGTCGGCGAGCAGGGCCGCGGCCTCGACGGCGAGGCCGGCGGCGTCGCTGGCCACGCGGGCCGGCAGGGGGAGCCGTTCGTTCATCCACGGAGTCACCACCAGAGCGGCTCCACAGGCGGCCGCCTCGAGCGCCTTGGTCGGAGCGCCGGTGCCGATCCCGATCAGGGGCACGATCGCCACCCGGGAGCGCGCGAGCACTGCGGGGATGCTCGGAACATCGGACATCACCTCGGCATCGCGGAGGGGCAGTCGATCGGCGCCGCGCCCGGCGACCACCACCCTGGCGGAGGCGCGCAGAGCGTGGAGAGCGGGAAGTATCTCGCGGTCGAGCCAGAGCGCCGCTTCGCGGTTGGGCGGGTAGCCCATGTTGCCTGTGAACACCACGTCGATGTCGCGGGCGGTCTCCACGGGGATCTCGAAGGCCACCACATGGGGGACGACGAGCACCGCCGGAGCGCCGGGCAGGGCAGCGGCCTCTTGCTGGCTCACCGCGAGCTGGGCGACGGCCCATCCGGCCACACGGCGCTCCCACCGGGGCAGCCGGGCGGCTTCTACGCGGGCGACGAGCCGGCGCGTAAGGCATTCCGATCCGGCCGCTCGGAGCGCCCAGTTCTGCGAGAGGGCGTCGACGTGGTCGACGATCAACGGCGTCGCCAGCGGGCCGCGGACGGCGCGAACCGTGATCGCCACCACCACGTCGGCATCCGCCGCCGCTGCCGATGCCCGTGCCCAGGCCCCGTGCGGCATCGAGAACCCGACCTGGGCGGGCCGGCCGAGGATGACGTCGGCGAGGGCGCTCAGCACCCGGCGCACGCCGCCGGCCGCGGGGACGAACACCTCGACCTCGTGATGACGCCCGATCGCCGCGGCGAGCACCGCCGCCCGGATCTGGTCGCCCTTGCCATCGAGCTGCGGGGCGCGCGGGGCGATCAGCAGAACCTTCATCGCCTGAGCGCGCGCGCGTACAGCTCGCCGTAGCGTTCGATCGCGTCGGCCCACGTGAACCGAGCGGCGCGCTCGCGCCCGCGCGCGGCCAGCGCAAGGCGGAGGTCCGGCTGAACGAGCAGGCGCTCGACATGGGCGGCGCCGTCGCCGGCCGGATCGTCGGCGCCCAGACCCAGCACCGCGTCGCCCCCGATCTCCAGGGTGACCGGCGCCAACCCGGTGATCACGGGTACCCCGGCCGCCATCGCCTCGGCCACCGGCAGCCCGAAGCCCTCGTTGCGACTCGGGTAGAGCAGCGCGAGCGCCCCGCTGACGATCTCGACCAGCCGTGGGGCCGGCTGGTAGGGAAGCACCTCGACCTGGCCGGTCGCCGCCAGATCGGCCAGGCGAGCCTCCATGCCGTGGGGGAGGCCGGCGCCGGCCAGGAGGACGAGCCGCACGCCACGGCGTGCGACCCGGGCCCAGAGGTCGAGCGAGATCTCGGTGCCCTTGCGGGGATCGCGGCCGGAGAATGCGACCAGGTAGGGGGCGCCCGCCGCGACCGGGTGCGGGCCGCGCCACTGTTCGCCGACACCGTTGGCGATGACCTCGGCGCGTGTGCCGTAGCGCCTCAGCAGAGCCGCGGCGGTGGTGGCGCTCGGGACCGCGACGGAGGCGGCGCCGGCGAGGGCGCGCGGCACCGCGAGCCGGAGGTAGCCATGGCCGATGATCTGGCGCGCCCGCCGTCCCCCCATGAGCCACTCCCCCCACATGAGGTCGTGCACGGTGAGCACGTGCGGCACCGGCCCCTTCGTCCACCACCCGCTGTTGGCGGCGAAGTGCATCACGTCGACGCGGTGGCGGGCGACGAGGCGGTGTCCGAGCGGCGAGTCGAGGCCGGGAAAGCCGACCGCGCGCGGGGGGGGCACGACCTCGGAGACGCCGCCCGGGGCACCGTCGGGCTCGCCGAACCACACGACGTCGACCCCGAGGCGGGGCAGCCCGGCGGCGAGCGCCGTGATCAGCGTGGCGACGCCCAGGCCCGGCCCGACCAGTCGCGCATCGAGCCCGACGCGCACGCCTAGTCCCGGGCGCCCGGACGGGTCAGCCCGAAGATGCCGAAGCTGGCGTCCAGCCTCCGAAGGGATTCCGGCGGCGGCTCGGCGGCCTTGGTCGCCACTATCACCAGATGGCTGCGTAGGCGCGGCACGGTGCCGGCCAGCCGGCGAATCGCGCCGATGACGGCGCCTTTGGCGCCGGCGTAGACGTTGCCGCCGTCGAAGTAGCGTCCACGCTCGATGTCGAAGCCGACGAGCCGGAGCAGCTCCTCCATCTCCTCGAGCAGATAGAGGCGCATGTGCGGACGCCAGGCGTGATCCACGAGCACGTGGCTACGGCCGAGCGCCTCGACGTTGTGGCGGCCGGCGAGCAGTTTGAGCACGTCGCCGATGAAGGAGGCGCTGTTGGTCGTCAGGACCAGCTTCCCGCCGGGGCGGAGCAGGCGGTTGCAGCCGACCAGCAGCGCCAGCGGCTGCAGCTGATGTTCGACGACCTCGGTGCACACGACGACGTCCCACCGCTCGGTCGGGAGCGGGACGGCCAGCAGGTGGCTGACGCCGGGATCGGTGGCGCGGACGTCGAACTCGGCCTCGATCGTCTCGACGTCGATCGCTTGGAGCGCCCGGCGGAACTCGCCGTCGATCCCGAGCCCGGCCGCGCCGATCCGGACCCGATCGCCGCCGGGGAGCTGGCGAATCAGGCGGAGGGTTGTGCCCGGAAAGGCCCCGACGTCGCAGATCGAAGAGCCGCGGGCCACGGGCGCGGCAAGGATCTCGGCGAGCAGTCGAAAGCGGCCGCGGCCCTGCCCGAGATTCGTTTTGGGGGGGGCGAGCCGCAGTTCCCGAGCCTGCTCCTCGGGGACGACCTCCCAGGGCCAGGCGGCGACGGAGTCGATGCTGAGAAAGCGCTCGAATACCGGGAGCCAGGCGCGGTTCGCAGCCGGAGTCGAGCGCGATGGGGCGGCTACGGCCACGTCAAAGCAGTAGCAGACGGCGCTGGGCGGCGGCGGCTGCGTTACGATCCCGCGCCGCAGGCCTACGATGCCCGTCCCTCCCATCAAGCGCGACGCCGGGCTCGCGACGCCGCCCGCCGACGGTCGGCCCGGATGAAGCGCGTGTGCCCGGTGTGCGGCGCCCGACGTGGGCGCCGCGTCTGGTCGGAGGCCGGCTACGCTTACCTGCGCTGCTCCTGCTGCGGCGCGATCTTCTCCGACCTGACCGAAGCCGACTACGAGCGCAGCCGGCACAACGTCTGGAATGAGGCGCGGCCGAGCGAGGGCGCCGTCGAGTTCTACGGGCCGGCGCGGGAGCGCGTGCACGACGAGTTCCTCGACCGCTGGCCGCCGTTCGGCAACGGCCGTCTGCTGGACGTCGGCTGTGGACTGGGGTACTTTCTCGGGCGAGCCGCCGAGCGCGGTTGGAGTGTCGACGGCATCGATACCTCGCCGGCTTGGGTGGAGCTCGCCAACCGGCGCCTCGGCAGTCCGCGGGTGGAGCTTGCCCCGCTCGAGCAGTCGAGCTTCGTCCCGGGATCCTTCGCACTGATAACGGTGTGGGACGTGGTCGAGCACGTCTTTGAGCCGGTCCCGTTCCTGGCGCGCGTGGGGGAGCTCCTCGCCCCTGGGGGTCGGCTCTTCATCCGCACGCCGAACATCGCCTACGTCTACCCGATCTATGCGGCGCGGCGGCTGCTCCTCGGCCATGACGTGGGGCTCGGGCCGACGAACCACGTCGTCTACTTCACGGCCGCCACCATGCGTCTGGCGCTGGGCCGCGCGGGACTGCAGGCGATCTCCTGGCCGGTGCACGTTCCACCCCAGGTCGCCCCGCGACCCGGCGGCGCGGCGGACGACCTCGGGCGGCAGCGGTTGGTCATCCGGGCCAAGAACGCCTACTCCCGCGTCGCGGGCTCGCTGGCCCGACGCACCGGTGGCAGGGTCGTCCTCGGCAGCGACCTGGACGTGGTCTGCGAGCGCGACGAATCAGGATCCAGCGCCGGCGAAGACCGCCCGGGCCGTCGAGGCGAGGATCAGCAGGTCGAGCCGTAGGCTCTGGCACTTGACGTAGTAGAAGTCGTACTGGAGCTTCTCGAGCGTGCCGTCGCGCGAGCCGCCGTAGCCGTAGTTGATCTGCGCCCAGCCGGTCATGCCGGGGCGGACGCAGTGGCGAGCCCGGTAGTACTCGATGTCACCTTCGAGCCGGCGGACGAGCTCGACCTGCTCGGGACGTGGGCCGACGAGGCTGAGCTGTCCGCGCACGACGTTCCAGAGCTGCGGGAGCTCGTCGAGGCGGAAGCGGCGGAGCAGCCGCCCGACGCCGGTGATGCGCTCGCGCTCGCTCCCCGCCCAGCCGGCGATCGTCCCCTCCGCGGCGCAGCGCATCGTCCGGAACTTGACGAGGGTGAACGGCTCGTCGCCCTTGCCGACGCGAACCTGCCGGAAGAGCGCCGGGCCGGGACTCGAGAACTTGACGGCGACGGCGATCGCGGCCAGCACCGGCGCCGCGACGACGAGGCCGGCCGCCGCGAGAAGTGCCTCGGAGCTGCGTTTGCAGGCGCCGTAGAGGCGCGGCCGGTGGATCTCGGCGACGTCGAAGAGAAACCAACTCGGAGTGAGTTCGCTGAGGGGTTCCTTGCGGAAGTGGCGCTCGTAGAAGCTCGTCAGGTCGCGCACCCGGCAGCCGAGCATGCGGAGGCGTGCGGCCACGGCGCAGAACCCGTCGCTCCGCGTCGCCTCGCTCGAGAGCACGAGCATCGTCGGTCCGGCCGCAGCCACCCGCGCGGTCAGGGTGTCGATCTGCTCGGCTCCGAGGAGGCCGGTGCCGGCGGCGACGCTGACGAATCCCACCAGGCTGACATCGGTCTGGCGCCGGACCTCGCGGGCCACGTCCCGGAACTGGTCCTCGGACCCGATCAGGAAGACGCGGCGGGCCGATCGCAGGTAGCGCACCTCGAGCGCCCGGAGCTCGGCGGCGAGGACGAAGACCGCGGGCGTGGCGATGAGGGTGCCCGCCAATGACCACATCGGCGCGTCGATCCCCCCGGCGCGGGCACACGCCATACTGATGCCGAGCGCGACCGCTGCGGGCGGAATGCTCCCGAGGACCCCCCGGAGCCCAACGCGGCCGCCCATGCTCACCGACCGGCTGTGAAATGTCAGCCGCCCGGTCGTGGCGCCGAGCGCGCCGGCCACGAGGGCCAGGAGCGGCACGTCGTCGCGCGCCGTGAGGAAGGGCAGGCCGAGCGCAAACCCGAGCGCGACGGTCAGCATCATCGACACGAGCTTGGTCTCCGGCCAGGTGGCGACGGTGGGGGGGCTGGGGTCGGCCGGCTGCGGGCGCTCGGGGCCGTCGATTTCCGGCTCGATCCGCGGGTTCGAGCTCATGCGCCGGCCGGGGGCGTGAAGATGGCGGCGTCGCCGGGATTCAACCGGCGCGCCTGTCCGTAGGCCTCGCTGGCCTGGGGCGCGTCGCCGCGCCGCGTGGCCAGGTCGCCCAGCAGGACCCAGGGCACGTAGTTGAGCGGCTCGACGCGCACCGCCTCGAGCAGCGTGTTGCGGGCATCAGGGTAGTCGCCGAGGCGCGCGAACGCCGCCGCCTGGGTGTAATAGGTCTCCACGCGGGAGCCGTTGAGTCGCAGCGCATCCCGGGCGTCGGCGAGCGCACGGCGGGGGCTCGCCACGAGGGTCGCCGCCGCGCTGTCGCTGCGCTGCTGGGCGAGGTATTGGCGTACGAGCGCCGGAGCCCCGACGGCGACCAGCGCGATCACGGCGAGCGTCCACGCCACGACCCGCCGGTCGCGGGCGGGCGGAGGGACGGCGGAGCTCTCCGGAGCCGCGGCCAGCACGGGGCCGCCGGGCAGGGGCACCGGCGACTGGGCGCGGACGGCGAGGGCACAGAGGCCGGCGGCGCTCAGCAGCGCCACGCCGGTGAGCCCGGGCATGTTGTAGACCCAGTCGACGCTCGTGTCCAGGAGCCAGACCGCCGCCGTCCCGCCGAGGGCGACGGTCAGGGCCACGTCGCGCCGGCGACTGCGCCGCAGCGCCCAGCCCACGCCGAGGATGAGCGCCAGCAGAGCGACGAGACCAGGCACTCCGAGCTCGGCGAGCATCTGCAGCTCGAGCGAGTGCGGTTGGCGCACCGACTCGGGGGTCTTGCGGAGCTGGAAATAGCGCAGGCCGTAGCTACCGGCGCCGACGCCGCCGACCGGACGCTGCTCGAACTCCTTGACGGCCACGCGCCAGAGGTCGTAGCGGTACCCGCTCGCGTCGGTGAAGCGGACCGTCGAGCTCTGGGTCACCTGCAGCGAGGTGAACGCGTGCCATTGCGTCCTGACGCTCCGCCACGGGTGGTGGTTGACGGCGAGGACGGCCACCGGAACGGCGAGGAGGAGGCAGACCGCCGCCGCGCGGGGCACGCGACGCATGCGGTGGGAGAGTGGGCGCGCGGCGACATGGCGCGCGAGCGCCCAGATGGCGCCGGCGGCCAGACCGCCGAGCAGCGCGGCGACGCCGGCGTGTGTGACGGCGGCTGCGGATGGCCCGTCGGGATGCGCGGCGTCCCGGTGCGAGTAGACGGCGAGCGTCCACGGCAGGGCGAGAGCCGCACCGGCGGTGACGGCGACGAGCGCCCAGAACCGGGTGACGCGGCCCGGTATCAGGCAGAGCATGAGGAGCGCCGAGCCGAGCATGGCGGGGATCACCGCCCGCGCCTCGGTGAGGACGAGCAGGCTCGCCTCGACGCCGGCGAGGCCGACGGCGGCCCCGGCGAGCGCCGGCGGGCCGTCGCGCTCGGCCAGGGCGATCAGCGGCCAGATCCCCATCAGCATCAGGCACGCCGTTCCGTTGATGTAGTCGACGGGTGCGTTCAGCCGGTAGATCAGGAACGCGCCGGTGTCGCCGGCCAGCAGCCGGACGAGGACGACCAGGGCGCCGGTGCCGATCGCCGCGCCGATCACCGCGGTGACGACGCGGATGCTGCGGCCGGGCCGCAGGACGAGCGCGGCGAGGAGGAACGTCGCGAGGTAGAACACCAGCCGGTTCACCTCGGTCCAGGCGCGGTCGACCGAGTCGGCCCAGGTCAGCGAGAGCGCCGAGAGGAGAAGGAGGCCGAGCAGGCCTCCGGCCACGACATAGGCCGGTCCGGACAGCTTGCGGGGCCGGACGACGAGCGCGGCGGCGAGGGCGACGAGTGTCACCGCGCTGAGCACCCCCCAGACGGCGAAGTCGTAATAGCCGCCGAAGAGCCCGGCAGCGCCGAAGACGAGCGCCTGGGCGAGCCCGACCGCGCCGAGGAAGAGCCGCGGGGCGCTCGCGGGGCGCCTACCCCCGGGGGTGGTCGGCTGCCCGGGACGCAGCCGGGTCACCGACGCCGGCGCGGCGAGCTCGGCCGAGCGAGCCACGACGCCTTAGGCGCGACGCCACCGGCGCACACCGAGTCCGACGGCGAGACCCGGTATGAGAACGGCAAGGGCCGCGCCGATCCAGAAAGTCGCGCTCGACCCGCCGCCGCCGGACCCGAGTTGGCGATCGGAGGCGGTGAGGGCCGTCGGCGACGCGCCCGCCGGCGGTGCGGCGGCTACCTTGGCCTGCGGAACCTTGCGGGCGTGCGTGGCCCGGGAGATGCCGGCCCCGAACAGGCCGCTGTCGGCCGCCGGCGCCGCTGGTGTCGTCGGTGCCCGGGGCGGGCTGGTGGCAGCCGGCGTGGACGCGGCGGCGGCGTTGCCCTGGGTCCGCGCCGACACGAAGGGGATCGCATATTCCTTGGCGGCCGGCGAATTCGGATCGAGGTGCACGCCGCTCGAGGCTGCTTGCGCCGGAGCGGTGATCGCCAGCGCGGCCAGGGCGCAGCCCGCGGATATCGTCCGTCGACAGTTCAGCGGCACGGCGGCTGATGATGTCACACCGGGCCGGGGCCGGCGGCGGGTACGCGGGCGTGTGGGCCGTGCAAGAGTATGGCGGGCGATGAGACTCGTGATGACGCTGGTGGTCCGCAACGAGGAGGAGCTTCTCGCGACCAACCTCGACTACCACTTCGCGCAAGGGGTCGACTTCGCCCTCGTCACCGATCACGGCTCGTCCGACGGGACGGCGGAGATCCTGGGGCGCTACGCGCGGGAGGGGCTGGTGCGCGTGTTCACCGAGCGCGAGGTCGGTCACGACCAGGCGCGGCGGGTGACGCGGATGGCGCGGATCGCCGCCGCGGAGCACGGCGCGGACTGGGTGATCAACAACGACGCCGACGAGTTCTGGTGGCCGCAGCTCGGAAGCCTCCGCGACGTCTTCGCGGCGGTACCGCCCGAGTTCGGGCAGGTCGAGGTGAAGCGCCACAACTTTCTCCCGCGACCTGACGACGGTGAGCCGTTCTTCCGGCGGATGGTCTATCGCGAGGCGCGGTCCCTGAACCCGAGCGCGCTCCCGCTGGAGCCGAAGGTGGCGCACCGGGGGGACCCGGCCGTCGTCGTCGCCGCCGGAAACCACCGGCTTCTGACCAACGGCCTCCGGCCGATGCCGGCGACCGACCTGGTCGAGATCTTTCATCTGCCGATGCGTACCTACGACCAGTTCGAGCGCAAGGTGGTGCAGATCGGCGAGGGCTACGAGAATCTTCCCGGCCGCGACGACGGCGACGGCCGCGACCAGCTGAAGCTTCTGGAGATCTACCGGGCGGGCCGTCTACGCGAGTACTTCGACGAGCATGCCCGCTCGGAGGAGGCTCTGACCGACGAGCTCGAGCGCGGGGCGGTCCTGCTGGACCGCCGTCTCGCCGGGTTCCTCGACCGGCTGGAAGGCCGGATCGGCGGCGACGGCCCGGTGGAGCACGCACCGGAGGAGCTCCTCTCCCTCGCCCTGACCCGGGCGCTCGAACTCGAGCACGCTCGGGCCCGGATCCGGGAACTCGAGCTCTCCGTGACTTCCGGGCGCGCCGAGGCGGCCTCGAGCGAGGCGGCCCGCGACGAGGCGGTCGCCGAGCGCGACGCCGCCGTCGAGGCACTCGACCTGCTGCGGGGCAGCCACCTCGTCCGCCATACGAAGTCGCTCCGGACGCTCTACTACCGGGTCCGCGCACGGACATGAGACACCGGCGCCCGCTGTCGGCCACCGTCGTGGCGGCGGTCGTCCTCGGGCTCTGCGCGACGCCGGCGCCGGCCGGGGCCCGGGCGCTCAAGGCGATGTGGGGGCCGGCGGTCGAGCGGGGGGTCTCGCAGTTCCCGGTGTACCGTGACCTCGGGATCCAGCTCTACGAGACGAAGCTCGACTGGGACGCCGTGGCGAGGACGCGCCCGGCCCACCCGCGCGACCCGCGCGACCCGCGGTACGCGTGGCCGGCGGAGCTCGACGCTGCGGTGGCCCAGAGCGCGGGCGACATCCGCGTGGCGGTGCAGCTGATCGGCGCGCCGCCGTGGGCCAACGGCGGGAGGTCGGCGAACTGGGCGCCGCGCGATCCCGGCGACTACGCCGACTTCGCCTACGCCGCCGCCCGGCGCTACCCGACGGTGCGGCTGTGGATGATCTGGGGCGAGCCGAACCGCAGCGGGGGACTTCGCCCGATCGTCGGGGCCGAGCCGGCGCGCCCGCTCAACCCGGCCCAGGCGGCGGCGCCGCGGCGCTACGCACGCATGCTCGACGCCGCCTACGGGGCGCTCAAGCACGCCAACCGGCACAACCTGGTGATCGGCGGCATGACCTTCACGACGGGCGCGATCGACACCCGCCAGTGGATCGAGAATATGCGGCTGCCGAACGGCCGGCCGCCGCGCCTGGACCTCTACGGCCACAACCCGTTCGCGCTGCGCGACCCCGATCTCGCCAACCCGCCGTCATCGCGCGGGGCCGTCGACTTCTCGGATCTCCGGCGCCTCGCCGGCTGGATCGACCGCTACCTCGGCCGGGGACGGCCGCAGATCCGGCTGTTCCTCTCGGAATGGACGATCCCGACCGCCGTCGACAACGAGTTCAACTTCTACGTCGATCCCGTGGTGGCTGCGCGGTGGATCACCGACGGCCTGCGCATCGCGCGGACGTGGCCGCGTATCTACGCCCTCGGCTGGATCCACCTCTACGACGCGCTGCCGGTCACCGCCGGCGGCCTGCTCGACGGCGAGGGCAACCCCAAGCCCGGCTACTCAGCCTGGAAGAACGGCTGACCGGAGCCTAGCCCTCCGCGGGCGGAGCCTAGCCCTCCGCGGGCGGAGCCTCGCCGGGGGCGTCGTCGCCGTCGGGCTCGTCGGCGGGTCCGTCGAGGATCCCCGGCTCGATGTCCTCGGAGGACTCGGCGACCAGGGCGATGGCGCTGACCGTGTCGTCCTCCTTGAGGTTCATGACGCGGACGCCCTGCGAGCCGCGGCCGTAACGGTTGATGCCGCGGACCGAGGTGCGCTGGACCATGCCGGAGTGCGAGATGAAGACGAGCTCCTCGTGCTCGCGGACGACCAGGGCGCCGGCGAGGGCGCCCTTGCTCTCGGTCAGCGCGATCGTCTTGACGCCCATCGTCCCCCGGCCCTTGCGGGGATAGTCGGCCAGCGCCGTGCGCTTGCCGTAGCCGTTCTCGGTGACCACGAGCAGCTCCTGTTCGTCGCGGGCGACGTCCATCGCCAGGAGGTGGTTGCCCTTCTGGGCGACGTTCATGCCCTTCATCCCGGAGGTGTCGCGGCCCATCGGGCGGATCTGCGACTCGTGGAAGCGGGCGGCCTGGCCGGAGCGGCTGACCATCAGGATGTCGTCGTCGCCGGAGGTGCGCCGGACGGCGACGAGCTCGTCGTCGGGACGGATGTTGATGGCGATGATGCCGTCGGCGTTGATCGGGGTGTTGTAGGCGCCGAACTCGGTCTTCTTGACGATGCCCTGCCGCGTGGCGAAGATCAGGTAGGCGCCCTCGTTGTAGTCGCGGGTGGCCAGGACCGACTGGACGCGCTCACCCTCGCGGAGCGGGAGGATGTTGACCAGGGCGCGGCCCTTGGCTGTGCGCGAGGCCTCGGGAAGCTCGTAGACCTTCGAGCGGTAGACCTTGCCGCGGTTGGTGAAGAACAGCAGGTAGTCGTGGGTCGAGGAGATGAAGAGGTGCTCGATGAAGTCGCCGTCCTTCATGTCCATCCCGGTGACCCCGCGGCCGCCGCGGTGCTGCTGGCGGTAGGTCACCAGGGGCAGCGACTTGATGTAGCCGGAGCGGGTGATGGCGATGACCATCTGCTGGTCGGCGATCAGGTCCTCGATGTCGATCTCGTCGTCTGAGGCCGAGATCTCGGTCCGGCGCTCGTCGCCGAAGCGGTCGTTGATCTCGCCGAGTTCCTCCTTGATGATCGCCAGCACACGGAACTCGTCACCGAGGATCGCCCGGAGCTCGGCGATCCGCTCCATCGCGTCGGCATGCTCTTTACGAATCTGGTCGGACTCGAGGGCGGTCAGCTGCGAGAGTCGCAGATCGAGGATGGCCTGCGCCTGGATCGCGCTGAGGTCGAAGCGAAGGATCAACTGCTCGCGGGCGCTCTCGCGGTTGGGCGAGGAGCGGATCAGCTCGATCACCGCGTCGAGGTTCTCGAGCGCGATCAGCAGGCCTTCGAGAATGTGGGCGCGAGCCTCGCGCTGGGCGAGCTCGAACTTCGTCCGGCGGACGATGACCTCGCGCTGATGGACGACGTAGTGGTGGATCACCTCGCGCAGCGAGAGTGTCTTCGGCACGCCGTCGACGAGGGCGACCATGTTGACGCCGAACGTGGTCTGCATCGAGGTGTGCTTGTAGAGCTTGTTGAGGACGACCTTGGGGAGGGAATCGCGCTTGAGCTCGATGACCAGGCGCATGCCCCGCTTGTCTGACTCATCGCGCAGATCGGAGATCTCGGAGATCTTCTTCTCGTGGACCAGCGCCGCGATCTTCTGGATCAGCCCGCCTTCGCCGCCCTTCTTGACCATGTAGGGCAGCTGGGTGACGATGATCGCCTCCTTGCTGTGCGAGAGCGGCTCGACGTGGGCCCGCGCCTGGACGCGGACGCGGCCCCGGCCGGTCTCGTAGGCGGCAAGGATGCCGGCCCGCCCGAGGATGATGCCCCCGGTGGGGAAGTCCGGCCCCTTGACGATCCTGGCGAGCTCGTCGCCACTGGTCGCCGGGTTGTCGATGTAGGCGACGGTGGCGGCGATCACCTCGCGCAGGTTGTGCGGCGGGATGTTGGTCGCCATGCCGACCGCGATCCCCGACGAGCCGTTGACCAGCAGATTCGGGAAGCGCGCGGGAAGCACCGTCGGCTCCTGCTTGCGCCCGTCGTAGTTGGGCACGAAGTCGACCGTGTCCATGTCGAGGTCGCGGAGCATCTCCGTGGCCAGGCGGTCGAGCCGGGCCTCGGTGTACCTCATGGCCGCCGCCGGATCGTCGTCGACCGAGCCGAAGTTGCCTTGGCCGTCGACGAGCGGGTAGCGCATCGAGAAGTCCTGGGCGAGGCGGACGAGCGCGTCGTAGATCGCCGAGTCGCCGTGCGGGTGGTAGTTGCCCATCACCTCGCCGACGATCCGCGCGCACTTGGCGTAGCTGCGGGTCGGGCCGAGGCCGAGCTCGCTCATGCCGAAGAGGACGCGGCGGTGGACCGGTTTAAGGCCGTCGCGAACGTCGGGCAGCGCCCGGCCGACGATCACCGACATCGCATAGTCGAGGTACGCCGAGCGCATCTCGTCCTCGAGTGCGCGCGGTTCGACGTTGCCGCCGCTGAGGATCTCAGTAGCCATGCCTGGTCACCGCCCTAGACGTCGAGGTTGACGACGGAGCGCGCGTTGTCCTCGATGAAGACGCGGCGCGGTTCGACCTGGTCGCCCATCAGCATCGAGAAGATCAGGTCGGCCTCGACGGCGTCCTCGATCTTGACCTGGGCCAACGTGCGCGACGCCGGGTCCATCGTCGTCTCCGCGAGCTGGTCGGCGTTCATCTCGCCGAGCCCCTTGAAGCGCTGCAGCGAGATGCCCTTCTGGACCATGTTCATGACCGCGTCGCGCAGGCCCTCGAACGACGCCGGCTCCTCGTGGACTTCGGCCAGGCGCACGCTGAACGCCGGCGTTCCCGCCAGCTCGGTCAGCTGCGTGTGCACGCGGACGAGCTGGCGGTACTCGGTCGAGTCGAACAGGCTCCGGCGGAGGCTGAGCGTCCGGGCGAAGCCCGTCCGGCGCTCGATCACCTTGACGAGCAGGTGGTCGTCGTCTTCCCGCACCAGCTCAGCGACGTAGACGGAGTTCTCGACCTCGGCTCGCGCCAGCAGTGCGACGACGGCTTCGGACCCGATGATCGCCTCCTCGAGGATCGAGCACTCGTCGATGAAGCGCACGACGTCCGCCCCGTGGGCGGCGCGCAGCGACGATGACCAGCCCTCGTACTGCCTGAGCAGGCGCACGAGCTTCTGCCAGCGCGCCTCGGTCAGCTTGAAGTCCCGGCCATGGCGGTCGAAGACGGTGAACTTCTCGAGCTTGTCGAAGACGAGGATGTCGTCGAGCTCGGACTCCTTCTCGATGTACCGCTCGCGGCTCCCCTGCTTGAGCTTGTACAGCGGCGGCTTGGCGATGTAGACGTAGCCGGCCTCGATCAGCTCCTGCATCTCGCGGAAGAGAAGCGTCAGTACCAGGGTCCTGATGTGCGCGCCATCAACGTCAGCGTCAGTCATAAGGATCACTTTATGATAACGCGCGTTTTCTATGTTGAACTCATCGCGGACACCCGTCCCGATCGCCGTGATCAGCGCCTGGATCTCGGTGTTCTGGAGGACCTTGTCGATCCGGCTCTTCTCGACGTTGAGGATCTTGCCGCGGAGCGGAAGCACGGCCTGCGTGTTGCGGTCACGCCCCTGTTTGGCCGAGCCGCCGGCGGAGTCGCCCTCGACGACGAAGAGTTCGGCCAGCGAGGGATCCTTGACCGAGCAGTCGGCCAGCTTGCCCGGGAGGGTCGAGTTCTCGAGCGCCGACTTGCGGCGCGTGAGGTCGCGCGCCTTGCGCGCCGCCTCACGGGCCCGCTGCGCCTGGACCGACTTCATGATCACAGCTCGGGCCTCGGCCGGGTTCTCCTCGAGGAACTCCGAGAGGCCGGCGTTGACGATCGACTCGACGAATCCGGCCATGCCCGGGTTGCCGAGCTTCGTCTTGGTCTGGCCCTCGAACTGCGGGTCGCGCAGCTTGGCCGAGATCACCGCGGTCAGACCCTCGCGGACATCCTCCCCGACGAGGTTGTCCTCCTTCTCCTTGAGCATCCCCTTCTCGCGGGCGTAGCGGTTGAGCGTCCGGGTCAAAGCCGACCGGAAGCCGCTGAGGTGGCTCCCGCCCTCGTGCGTATTGATGTTGTTGGCGAAGGAGAAGATCGACTCCTGGTAGGAGGCGTTCCACTGCATGGCGACTTCGACGGCGCCCTCGCCGCTCTCGCCGGCGAAGAAGATGACCTTCTTGCCGACCGGCTCCTTGTTCTGGTTGAGGTAGCGGACGAAGTCCTCGATCCCGCCCTCGTACTGGAACTCGACGACCGACCCGGCGTCGCGTTCGTCGGTCAGCGTGATCTTGAGGCCGCGCGTGAGGAAAGCCGTCTCGCGCAAGCGCTCCTCGAGCGTCCGCACGTCGAATTCGATGGCCTCGAAGATCTCGGGGTCGGGATGGAAGGTGATCGTCGTTCCCGTCGGGGCTTCCGCCGCGAGCGGCGGGCCCTTGACGAGCGGGTGCTGGGGCGCCCCGCGGGAGTACTCCTGGTGGAAGACGTGGCCCTCGCGGCGGATCTCGATCAGCAGCCGCTCGGAGAGCGCGTTGACCACCGAGACGCCGACGCCGTGGAGGCCGCCGGAGACCTTGTAGCCGCCGCCGTCGCCGAACTTGCCGCCGGAGTGGAGAACGGTGAGGACGACCTCGACGGCGGGCCGTCCCTCCTTCTCCATGATCCCGACCGGGATGCCCCGGCCGTCGTCGGCGACGGTGATCGAGTTGTCGGGGTGGATCGTGACCTCGACGGCGTTGCAGTAGCCGGCGAGCGCTTCGTCGACGGAGTTGTCGACGACCTCGTAGACGAGGTGGTGCAGGCCGCGCACGCCAGTCGATCCGATGTACATGCCGGGCCGCTTTCGGACCGCCTCGAGCCCTTCGAGGACGGTGATGTCCCCGGCGCCGTAGTCGGCGGCACCGCGGTTGCTCTGGTCTGCCAAAGATCCTCCGATTACGTGAGAACGCCCCAGTCGACGTCGGTCTGACGCCGTCCGGGGCGGGTGTTGCTGGTTGACGTAATGATAGCACAGGGTGCTTCTGGAAAGCCCCCTCGCAGCTCGACGAAAGCCCTGCAAAATAGACCTATTCTGCCGACGCGCCGGCTCACCTGGAGAGGGTTGCGCGGCAGTGGAGCACGCGGAGCGCCTGGCGGCCGAGCGCGGTGTTGATCCGCTCCACCAATTCCGGGCCCATGAGGTCGAGCTCGTGGGCCCAGACGGCCTCGGTGCACGCCACCGTGAGCACGCCGTCGCGTTCGCCGATCGGCGTCGCCTGGGCGGCCACCACGTCGCCGACGGCGCCGTCCCAGACCTTCTGTACCGCGGCGAGGGTGCTCGTCGGGGCGAGGCGGGCGAGGAGCGCCCCGACGGCGTCGGCGACCGGCCGTGGGGCTCTCCGCCTCATGCCGCCACCGGTGCGCAGACGACCCTGGCCGCGGCCACCGCCACCTTCGCCACCTCGTCCGCGCCGGCTCCCGGTACGTGCTCGGCGTCGGTCGTCGTCACGACGGCTTGGCCGCCGGCGCGGAGCGCCGCCGCGAGGCGCTCCCGACGCTCGGGATCGAGCTCGCTCATGACATCGTCGAGGAGCATCAGCGGGGCCCGCTCGCGCGCCGCTCCGAGCGCATCGCGCTCCGCCAGGAGGAGGGCGAGGAGCGCCATCCGCTGTTCCCCTTGAGACCCGTAGGAACGCAGGTCGCGAGCGTCTGAGCGCATCAGCAGCTCGTCGCGGTGCGGCCCGTGGCTGGTGAAGCCGCGGTCGAGGTCGACCTCGACGCGGTCGGCGAGCTCGGCGGCAAGCTCGGCCGGCGTGGCCGCGCTCGAACGTGGACGGTAGGACAGGCTCGCCTGGCCGCTGAGCCCGAGCGCCGCGGCGTGGTCGGCGAACGGCGCCGTGAGCAGGGCGGCGGCCGCCGCGCGATCGTCGCGCAGGGCGATGCCGTGGGTCGCCAACTCGAGGTCCCAGGCCGAGAGGGAGTCTCGCCCTGCGCGGCCGGAGCGCACGCGGGCGACCAGCGCGTTGCGCTGGGCGAGGGCCTGCGCGTAGGCCCGGCGGGTCGCGGCCCGCGCCGGCCACAGCCCCGCGACCACCTGATCGATATGGGCGCGGCGCAACCCGGGGGGCCCTTTGACGAGCTCGAGGCGGTCGGGGAGGAAGACGCAGATCAGCGGCCGGTGCGGCGTGTCTAGGAGCCGGTCCACCGGCGCTCCGTCGGCCGTGATCCGCTTCGGCTCGCCCGCCTGGAATCCGACCGCCAGCTCGTGGGTGCCGTCGACATCGACGCCTGAGACCAGCACGCGGGTCGCGCGCGCACCGAAGCGCAACATCTCGCGCTCGTTGTTGGTGCGGCACGAGCGGGCTGTACAGCCGAAGTACAGCGCCTCGAGGAGGTTGGTCTTGCCCGCGCCGTTGGGGCCGTGGATGACGGTGAGCCCCGGCCCGAAGGCGACGTCCGCCGACTCGTAGCAGCGAAAGTCCCGCAGGATCAGGCGCGTGACGCGCATCGACCCGGTTCAGACGTTCAGCCTGATCGGCATGACCAGGTAGACGAAGCCGCTGCCGTCCGCCGACTCGATCAGGCCGGGGCGCAGCGGGCTGGTCAGCTTGAGGATGAGATCGTCCGATTCGACGCTCTCCAGGCCGTCGCGGAGGAACTCGGGGTTGAAACCGATGTCGAAGGGCTCACCCTGGAAAGGAATCGGAAGCGCCTCGCTCGCCTCGCCGACGTCGGGAGTGCGCGCCGAGACGGTCAGCTCCCCGGCCGTGAACGCGAGCCGGACCGGCGCGTTCTTCTGGGCGAGCAGGCTGATCCGGCGCACGACGTCGGTCAGCTCCTCGCGCGCCACTCGGAGCTCGTGCTCTGAGGTCTCGGGTAGGAGCTGTCGATAGTTCGGGAATTGACCATCGATCAGGCGCGACGAGAGGATGACCCCGTCGAGCTCGAACACGATCTGGTTCCGGCGGGGACTCACGGTCAGGCTCTCGGCCTGGACGGCCGAGGCAATCCGGGCAAGCTCCTGGAGCGCGCGGGCCGGAACGTTCGCCTCGAAGGGCTGCGTGAGGGGAGCCTCGAGCTTCGTCTCCTTGACGCTCAACCGGTAGGAGTCGGTCGCCACCATCCGCAGCTCTGAGCCCGACGCCGACACGAGAATCCCGGTGAGGATCGGACGGGTCTCGTCACGCGAAGCCGAGCGCGCGACCTTGGCGACCGTCTCCACGAAGGCTTGGGCGGGGACGCTGACGCTCGTTTCGTCGTCGGCCCCGGCCTCGGGGAGAGGCGGGAAGTCGTCGGTTCTCAGAGTCCGGAGGTGGAATGTCGTGGGGCCGCAGACGACCTCGACGTCCTGCTCGGCATCTCTGAGCTCGAAGCTCACCGTCGGCCCCGAGAGAGCGCGCGCGACGTCGAGGAGGAGCCGGGCCGGCAGGACCACCGTCCCGGGGCGGAGCACGTCGGCGTCCAGACGAAGGCGGAGTCCGACCTCCATGTCGGTGGCGAGCATCTCGGTTCCCCGGTCGCCCGCGTCGATACGCACGCCGGCGAGGGCCTGGATCGCGCTGCGGGTTGAGGCGACGCGGGAGGCCGTCTGGAGTTGGCGGACGAGCTCGGTCGTCGAGAGAGAAATCTTCACGATTGACGGCTGCCTTGTATAGAAGTCATAGGGCCTGTGGAGAGGAGGAGAGGGATCGTATGCTCGCAGGGCGTGGGGACGGTGCTGTCGCAGCGTCTGTGGAGAGCGCGGTGTTCGTCGGCGTGATCGCTCACGACAGTGGCGCCGTGAGGTCGGCTGTCAACCGCTCGATGGCACTGTAGGCGTTGGAATCCTCGGCCAGACGCTCGCCGGCGCGCCGGCAGGCATTGAGCACCGTCGAGTGGTCGCGCCCGCCGAATTCGCGGCCGATCACCGGTAGCGAGTGTTCGGTGAGCTCGCGAGCGAGATACATCGCGAGATGTCGGGGCCAGGCTAGGCGGGCGGCACGCGAGCGCGATAGGAGCTCATCGCGCGAGATGGAGAAGTGCGCGCAGACCGCATCCTGGATCGTGGCGATGCTCGGGCTGGCGGCCGCCGGCAACCGCAGGCCCAGGCGCTCGATCACCTCCTGGGCGAGGGCGGCCGTGAGGTGCCGGCCGGTCAGCGATGCGTACGCGACGGTTCTGATCAAGGCGCCCTCGAGGGCGCGGACGTTGGTCGAGACCGCCGCGGCGATGAGCGCGAGCGCGTGGTCATCGTCGACTCGGAGGCCGTCGTGCGCCGCTCGCTTGCGGAGGATGGCCAGTCGGGTCGCGTAGTCGGGGCGCCCGATGTCGGTGACCAGGCCCGACTGGAAGCGCTCGCGGAGGCGGTCCTCGAGTTGAGCGAGATCGGCGGGCGTACGGTCGGAGGTGATGACCAGTTGGCTCCCCGCCTCGTAGAGCGCGTTGAAGGTGTGGAAGAGCTCCTGCTCGGTGTGGGCCTTGCGTTCGAGGAACTGGATGTCGTCGATCAGGAGGATGTCCACGCCGCGAAAGCGGTGCTTGAAGGCGTCCTTGCCGGTCGAGCCGCCGCCCAGGGAGGAGACGAACTCGTTGGTGAAGGCCTCGACCGTCGTGTAGCGCACCTGGAGTCCACCGCCGAAGGCGCGGACGTAGTTGCCGATCGAGTGCAGGAGGTGGGTCTTGCCGAGGCCGGGCGCCCCGTAGAGGAAGAGCGGGTTATACGCCTGGGCGGGGAGCTCGGCCACCGAGAGCGCAGCGGCGTGGGCGAGCCGGTTGGACGGACCGATCACGAACTGCTCGAAGTTGTATTTGGGGTTGAGCTCACCGGCCTCGGCGTGGGGCGGCGGCACGGGCTGCGGGATCCCCTGCGGCGCCGGGCCGGCGCTGACGTCGATCGTGATGTCAGGCCCGAGAACGGCGGTCGCGCAACTGCGCAGTAGTGGACCCAGCCGGGCCGAGGCCCAGCTGCAGACCTCCGGCGGACCGGTGAGATGGAGCGTTCCCTCGTGGAGTCCGACGCAGCGGAGGGGCTCCAGCCAGAGGCCGTAGGTGCGGTCGCCGACCACAGCGCGGAGAGAGCGGCGGATTTCGGACCATGCGTGCTCAAGCTCCGTGGACAAGCTGCGCGAGAGCCTCCCCTGCGGGTCCGGTGTCGATCCTGCGGGCGAGAGGGGCCGTAACCCCGGGCGCGGCGAATATACCAACGGGCGTTCCGACCCCCCGGACGTGAGGCCGCATTTGGCGGGAAAATCGCGCGTACGGTCCGGGCGCGGGCGTGCACCCGCGAGTCCCTATACTTCCTGGCTTCGGTGCGGCTTTCGATGGGCCGCCGGCAAGGGAGCCTGCCTGATGAAGCGGACATATCAGCCAAAGAAGCGCAAGCGCGCTCGTGCGCACGGCTTCCGTGCTCGCATGCAGACACGCGCCGGACAGATGACGATCAAGCGGCGCCGCGCGAAGGGCCGCAAGCGCCTGACGGTCTGACGGTGTTGGAGCGCCGGCAGGCCTCCACCTCACGGCGCACGGCAGGCCGGTTGTCGCGGAGCGCCGAGTTCGATCGTGTGTATCGGCAGGGTCGTTCGGTGGCGAACCGGTATCTCGTGCTCTACTCGTTTCCGCGGGGCGGCGAGGACACGCCGCGCCTCGGGCTGTCGGTCGGCCGCAAGGTCGGCGGCGCGGTCGACCGGAACCTCGTGAAGCGCCTCCTGCGCGAGGCGGTCGGAGCCGCCGGCGCGGATCTGTCGCCCGGGTACGACCTGGTCGTGGTGGCGCGCCCGGATGCCCGCGAGTTGGCGACCTCGCGGGGTCTCTCGGGAATCTCGGAGGCGGTCGGCGAGCTGCTGGCCAAGGCGGGCATCCGGCCGACGGCCGGCGCGCGATGACGGGCGCCCGTCGGCTCGTGCTGGGCGCGATCGCGGCTTACCGTCGGGTGGTCTCCCCGGCGCTTGTGCGCCGGTGCAAGTACGAGCCGACGTGTTCGAGCTACGCCGCGCAGGCGGTGGGCGAGTTCGGCATACTCCGCGGCGTGGTGCTCGCCGCTTGGCGGCTGCTGCGCTGCAACCCCTTCAGCCACGGCGGCTTGGACCCTGTCTCGGCCCAGCGGGTCTTCCTACGCCGCGATCTGGCGCAACGCACCGAACGCTGATGCCGATCCTCGCCACCAACTTCATCCAGGACGCGTTCTCGCCGCTGATCAGCGTGTTCAAGGCGATCATGGTGTTCCTCCATGACAACGTCACCGGCGGGAGTTGGGGCCTAGCCATCATCGGCCTGACGATCGTCGTGCGCGCGGCGCTGGTGCCGCTCACCGTGAAGCAGTTCTCCTCGATGGCCAAGCTCCAGGCGCTGGGGCCCGAGATCAAAGCCCTGCAGGCTCGGTTCAAGGACGACAAGCAGCGCCTGAACGAGGAGATGATGAAGTTCTACAAGGAGAACCAGGTCAATCCATTCGGGTCCTGCCTCCCCCTCGTCCTCCAGTTCCCGGTCTTCATCTCACTGTTCTACATGCTCCGCAGCGACCTCAAGGTGCAGATCTGCGGTCACGCGCTGACGCAGGCCCACGTCATCAGCGAGTCGGCGATCCAGAAGGCGAGCTGCCAGACGTATGCGCACGGATCGGGGAAGTTCCTGTTCATCCCCGACATCACCGCGAGCGCCCACGGCGTCGTTCTGGTCGTTCTGATCGTGCTCTACATCGGGTCGCAGCTCGTCTCGAGCCTTCTGACCACCGCCACCGTGGACCGCAACCAGCGGTTGATCGCGCTGGGGCTTCCGTTCGTGTTCACCATCTTCATCATCTCCTTCCCGGCGGGCCTGATCCTCTACTGGATCACGACGAACCTGTGGACCGTCGGCCAGCAGACGATCGTTCGGAAGTATTTCCCGCCTCCGAACCTGGCCGGAGCCGGGGCCGACGCTGGGAAGCTGTCGCTGTCGAAGCTGTGGTCTCGCGGCGGCGACGACAGCCGCCCGGACAAGGCCGCGGCGGCTCCGCCGGCCGCGAAGGGCAGCGGCAAGACGACGCCCGCCGGGTTGGCGAAAGCCAAGGCCAAGGGAAACGGGGGTAGGGGGCCGTCCGCCTCGACCGCGCCGACCAGGAAGACCGCCTCGGCGACGGCGACCAAGAAGACCGCCTCGGCCGCGCCGACCAAGAAGACCGCCACCGCCGTGAAGGCGGAGCCGCGCCGCAAGGGAGGCGGCCCGACGCCCGCCAGCAACGGGAGGGCGGGTGCCAAGGACGCGAAGTCGAAGGAGGACGCGAAGCCGGCGGCGACCCCCCGGCCCCGTGGCTCGGCCCCGCCGCCTCCGCCTCGCAAGAAGAAGAAGCGGTCTGGACGGCGGCGCTGATGGCGACTAACGCCGACGTGACGCAGGATGAGGATCTGACCCCGGCGGAGGAGTTGCGCGACCTGTTGGAGACCTTGCTCGAGGCGATGGATCTCGACGGCGACGTCGCGGTGGAGGAGACGGAGGACGCGCTCACCGGGACCGTCGAGGGGGATGATCTCGGGCGGTTCATCGGGCGGCACGGCCAGACGATCGAGGCGGTGCAGCACCTCGCCCAGCGCATCGTCCTACGCGGTGGCGGCGGGCCGCGACTCATCGTCGACGCGGCGGGCTACCGCCAGCGACGCGAGAGCATGCTCCGCGCGCAGGCGGACGACGCGGCGGATGAGGCGCTCCGCACGCGGCGACCCGTCGAGCTCGACCCGATGTCCTCGGCCGAGCGACGATTCGTGCACGAGCACCTCCGCGAGCGCGGCCAGGTCGAGACCCATAGCGAGGGCGACGAGCCCGAGCGCCGGCTCGTCGTCGTTCCTCCGCCGGGCTGATCCGCGCCGGAGGCCGGGGCGGCCGCGTTTCACGTTTTTCATGACGGTGAAACAACACTGGTCGGTGGCGCCTGCGAGAATCGCCGTGTGCCGGCACTCACTCCGCTCGAGCAGGGCATCGTGGTCGGCGTGCTGATCGGCGAGGGCTCCTTCGGCGGCGACGGCAAGCAGCCGCAGATCACGCTGAGGATGCACGTCCGCCATGAGGCGCTTTTTCGTTGGCTCGTCGAGCGCTTCCCCCGCACCAAGCTCTACGGGCCCTACGGGCACGGCGGACGTAGCTACTACCAGTGGATGGCGCGTGGGACTGCCCTCGTGGAGGACGTCCTGCCCTTGCTCGAGGAGACCTTGACGGGCGAGCTCGATCTCTACGCCACCGAGCGGCTGACGGCGATGCGGGAGCGCTACGCCGACTTCATCGCGCGAGCGCGGGCACGCGGGTGACCCCCTCCGACGAGGAGCGAACGACCCGGCGCCTGCGCGAGATCTGCGAGCGGCATGGGCTCAACTCAGCCCAGGGCGGGCAGCTCCGCTGCCTGCTCGAGGTTCTCGCGACCGACCCATACGCCCCTACGCGCGTCACCCAGCCGACCGAGGCGGTCGATGTCCACGTCGCCGATTCGCTGGCCGCTCTCGACCTCGCCGCCGTGCGCCGCGCGCAGACGATCGCCGACATCGGCGCCGGTCCCGGGTTCCCCGGCCTGGCCCTGGCCGTCGCGCTGCCGGCGTCCCGTGTCACGCTCGTAGAGAGCGCCACCCGTAAGTGCGAATACATCGAGCGAGCCCGCTCCGCGGGCGGGGTGGGTAACGCCACCGTCGCGAGGACGCGGGCGGAGGAATGGCCGGCGGGTCTGGGGGAGCACGACATCGTCACCGCTCGTGCCGTCGCGTCGCTACCCGTGCTCTGCGAGTACGCCGCGCCGCTCCTGCGGGAGGGCGGCGCGCTCGTGGCCTGGCGCGGCCGCCGTGAGCCCTACGAGGAGCAGGCTGCGGCGCGCGCGTGCGCCCTGCTCGGGCTGGAGTCGGCCGAAGCGGTCCGGAGCGAACCGTATCCTGGGAGCGTCGGCCACCACCTCCACGTGTACTTGAAAGTTATGCGGACTCCTCCTCGTTTCCCCCGCCGTCCCGGAATCGCCAGCAAGCGTCCACTCGGAGCCTCGAGGGGAGGGTGAGGTTGTTCGGCAGCCAACTGTTCGCTGGGCGCCGC
>JBPCNA010000154.1:0-28490 GCA_051001735.1 Solirubrobacteraceae bacterium | reverse complement strand
TGCGTCGGGCAGGACCTGCGCGAGCACGCCGAGAACATCGCATCGCAGCCCATGGAGGCGGTCTGGTCGACGGTCCCCGAACACTATGCGCCGATCGCGGCGGCGCTGGCGACGATGCCGAAACCGGTCGTCGCCGCGGTCAACGGCGTCGCCGCCGGAGCGGGAGCATCGATGGCATTCGCGTGCGACGTCCGGCTGGTCGCCGACACCGCCGGCTTCAACACCGCATTCGCCGGGATCGGGCTGTCGTGTGACACCGGGGCGTCGTGGACGCTGTCCCGGCTCGTCGGATACGCCAGAGCCGTGGAGCTGCTGATGCTGCCCCGCACGGTCAAGGCGGACGAGGCATACGAGATCGGGCTGGCCAATCGCATCGTGCCGACCGCCGAGCTCGCGGACACGGCGGCCGAGCTGGCGCGCACGCTAGCCGCCGGACCCACGCTGGCGTACGCCGCGATCAAGCAGGCGGTGGCGTACGCCGCGACGCACGACCTCCCGTCGGCACTCCAGATGGAGGCCGAGAAGATGGCGCTCACCGGCGCCTCGCAGGACCATCGCGACGCCGTGGCGGCGTTCGTCGCGAAGCAGCCCCCGGAGTTCCGCGGGCGGTGAACGCGACACGACCGCTGTCAGACGTGCGTCTGCCACTCGCTGGCGTGGGCGACGACATGGCAACCGAGCACCTCGTTGACGTGGACCATGTGCGTGTTGGAGGTTGCGTTCCACGTGTCCACGGTGCGCAGCTGCGGTTCGTCGGTCGCCAACCACCGCAGCATCGCGATCTTGAGCAGCAGCCCGAGCCGGTTTCCACGGTGCGCCGGGACGACGGTGGTGTCGAACTGCCAACCCCACCAGGGAGACTCGGACTCGACGGCCACCATCGTGTGCCCGGCCAGCTCCCCGCCGCTCCGCTCTCGAGCGACCAGCCGGTAGAGCCGGCGGCCGTGAGCCGACTGCGCCGCCTCGAACGCCCGGATACGTCGCGGGCTGCAGACCTCGTCCTCCAGCTCGAGGTCGTCGGTCGGCGCGTCGTTGATCGCCGCCGTCATTGCGACGACGGCGTCAAGGTGTTCGTCGGGCACCGGCCCTGGCATCCGGACCAGCTCGTACGCACCGGCGACACGTTCGGCCCCCGCGTACTCGTCACGGAGGCGACGTTCGTCGAGTGCCCACAGGTCCAGTCTCCGCTCGGCCTCCTGCGAAGCGCGCTTCAGACCCATCGCCTCGAGGAAGCCGACGCCGCTGGTGTGGTCGAAACTGCCGGACATCAACACCTCGCGCCCCTGCTCGCGCACCTTGTCGACGCCGGCCGGGAACAGTGCGCGACCGAGACCACGGCGACGCGACGCCGGCTCGACGGTGACGTCGACAGCCCCGACGTGCGTGTTGTCCCAACGCGGCAACCCCACGGCGAGGACTGCGACGACACGGCCGTCGGCGTCACGCACCACCGCGACGTCGTCCGGATCACCGTCCCAACCGTGCCGCAGTCGAGCTCGGAAGGCGGTGACAGTCGTGCTGGGCCAGTGTGGGCTGTCGGCGACACGGGCGGCTTCTTGGACGGCCACGGCCCCGTCGACGTCACGCGACGCGGGGTTCTCGCGGTCCAGCCAAGTGAGGTCCACCTACGTAGGACACCACTTCCTGGTAGGGCCGCGCCATGCGTTTTCTCGTCGCTCGCCGCGATGCTGCGAACTCTTCAAGAAGATACAGAATCTCCTTGTGCGCAAGGGGTTTCCGGGGCCGGGAACTGTCGGTGGACGGCCGCCGCCCGCCCTCGACTGGGGCAGCCGACCCAGCCCCTTCCACCTCCCGGCGCCGCCGGAGCCGCCCAGCCCGCAGCGCCGCCGGCGGGACGGACGAAGGACCGTGCGCAAGCTGCGCCGCAGTGCGCTGCGACGCCCTCATCGTCAAGCACTCCGCACCCAGACGGCCACAACCCGCGAAGAACGAGCCGTGCAACGCCAGCGAGCAGAGGACCGACGCCGGCAGGCGCGCCGCAGCGCGCAGCTGCGACGGCAACGCCGCACCACGCGTCAGTCGATCGGCTCCAGCATGCCGACGAGGCGTACCGCTCCGGCGCCGTAGCGCTCGTCGAGCTCAGCCTGCAGCTCCTCGGTGGCGACGAGGACCTGCAGGTCGACCTTTCCCCGGACCTCGTCGATGCCGCTGCTGAGCAGGCCGGGAATATCTCGGATGCCGCGCTGCACCTGGACCAGCTCGGCCGCTGTGTGACTGGCGGTGCTCACGCACAGCGAACCACCCCAGACCTCGCGCAGCGCCAGCTCCATCGCTTCCACATCGCCCGTGGTCGTGACGTTGAGGACGAACCGCTTCGGGTCGTTGGCGTTCTGCTCGGTGATCTGGCCATCAGGGATCTGCTGGTCGATCCACAACCCGCCGAAGCCGTCGGAGTCGCGCGCTCGCAGGGCGGCTTCCTGGAAAGCGGCCTCGGTGGCAAGTGCGGGGTCCACCGGCTGCCATCCGTCCTCGGGTTCAGGGCACGGAGTCTCGATCTCGTCGGCCCAGGGAGCACCCGACTCACCGCCCATGGCTGCCGGCTCGGTCAGTGTGAACGTGTCGCCGTCATAGGTGCCGATCACGGTGTAGCGACCCCACTTGGTGCCGTTCGCGGCCTCGTGATCTACGGTCGACCAGTCCCAGCCGGCGATGTCTGTCCCCTCGCACTGCGGCGGCAACGACTCGTCGACGCCGTAGCACAGCTGAGGACCGTGCTGCGGGCTCTCTAGGACTGTCGCGATGGTGCGGAAACGCCCGTCGTAGTCGGCAGAGACCAGGGACTCGGCTGGCTGATCCGCGCCGGCAGCGTCACCGTCGTCCGACGTGACGTTTCGACCGGTCTCACTGCCGCACGCCGTCACGGCAAGCAAGATCACGACCACGACACCGGCCCAGCGAGCGTTCCATGCTGTCACGTCCCTTCGACGGCGCCGCGTCCGCGCCGGTTCCCGCGCCATCTGCTCAGGTGGCGAAGATCTGCGACTCATCGGCGAACGCCTTGAACTCCATCGCGTTGCCGGCTGGGTCGAGCAGGAACATCGTCCACTGCTCGCCGGGCTCCCGTTCGAAGCGCACGTACGGCGCGATCACGAACTCGCACCCGGCCGTTCGCAACCGCTCGGCCAGGGCGTGGAAGTCCGCCACGCTCAGGATCAACCCGAAGTGCGGCACCGGCACGTCGTGCCCATCGACCGGGTTCGACGCGACCTCGCGGCGCGTCGTCGCCAGATGGGTCACGAGCTGGTGGCCGCGCAGGTCCCAGTCGACCCACGTGTCCGAGCTGCGCCCCTGCGCACAACCGAGGACGTCACCGTAGAAGGTCCTGGCTGCGTCAAGATCGTCGACGGGGACCGCAAGGTGGAACCGGGGTCGATCGCTCACCGGGTCACCATGTCAGCAGGTACGACACCACTGCCGTCTGATCCAACGCGCTGTAACGGCCCTGGACGGAGGCCGTGAGATAGCCGACCGCGCACTGCACCCAGGGGGCGCATCGAAGTGCTCGTACGGCCCCGACAGCAAGTCGAACAGTCCCATGAGCGAAGAATACGAGCCGCTGAGGTCACGCCGGCTGGCGGTGGCCCCCGACCGAGCGCAGCAGGCCACGGGGCGCGACCTTGGTGAGGTAGCGCGTGTTGGGGGTGTCACCGAGTTCGACGGTGATCGCGAACCCGTCGTGGCGAGCGTTGAACCACTGCGTCGTCGTGCCGTGGCAGGCGCCGCCGCAGTCGACGCGGCGCGTCGGCAGCCGCAGGTTCTCCGCAAGGTTGCGGGTCCAGCGTGGCTGCTTGGCGCCACGTACGTCGATGCCGTGCCGCGGCTGGTGGAACGAGATCACGTAGTCCGGGTCGACCCGGTCGAGGAAACGCATCATCGCCCGCGTCTCCGGCTCGGACGCGGGGCGCGGTCCGGAGTAGTAGTCGCCGGTCAGCGGCTTCCAGCGTCTCGGGTAGTTGCGGTTGAGATCGACGCCGCGCGCGTTCTGCCGGTCGTGGCCGGCCGCACCATCGGGGTTGTACGTCGGGACCAGCCACAGGTTTACGCCGCGAATCGGGTTGCCGTCGCGCAGCGTACGGACGGTCCGTTGGGCGGCCAGCTCGTTGCCGTGCATGGCCGCCAGGATCACGACTTTGGTGTCTGCGCGCGGCTGGCCGACGTGGAAGGCGTAGATCTTGCGGTCGCGAACGCTGTGCCCGATGACGCGCACGCCGATCACCGCAGGGCGGTCGGGGTTGAGCGACGCGGGAGCGGTAGCGGCGGACTCGCTCACGACGCCAAGCGTCGACGCGGCCAGGGCAACGGGGAGCGCCATCAACCAGCAGCGGATACGCACGGTGAGGATCATAAGCGCTCTGTGACCGCCGCGTTGCGGAAGAACGTCACCGGTTCCGTGCGTGGCAGTCGCGCAGGTGGTCGTTGACCATCCCGGTCGCCTGCATCGGGGCGTACGCCGTCGTCGACCCCACGAAGCGGAACCCACGCCGCCGCAGATCGGCGGCCACCGCCACCGACTCGGGGGACATGGCGGCCACGTCGCCGACCTCGATGGGAGCCGGGTGACCGGCGGGGTCCGGAGCGTACGACCAGAGCAGCTGCGGCAGCGGCCGGTCGAGGCCGGCGACAGCGCGGGCGTTGGCGACGGTGGCCTCGATCTTGGCGCGGTTGCGCACGATGCCAGGGTCGGCGAGCAGCCGGGTCAGGTCTGCCTCGGTGAAGGCGGCCACGACGGCGGGCTCGAAGTCGGCGAACACCGCGCGAAAGCGCGACCGCTTGCGCAGGATCGTCAGCCACGACAGGCCGGACTGGAACGCCTCCAGGCTGAGCCGCTCGAAGAGGCCGCGCTCGTCGTGCACGGGTCGGCCCCACTCGTCATCGTGGTAGGCCCGGTAGTCCGCGGGGGTGTCACCCCAGGGGCAGCGCAGCAGCCCGTCGTCGCCGCGAACGGGTCCCGTCACACAGGTTGCCGGTCGGCCTCGACCTGGCGCTTGAGCCGGCGCAGCGCCCACGCGAAGCCGGCCCGGGTGAGCGGATCGCCGATCCGCCACAGCAGCGGGGCCACCGGGCCACCGGGAACGGTGATGCGCTCCCACCACGCGAAGCGGCTCCCAGTGCCGTGCGGTTCCACCCTGAACGCACCGATGCCGCGGACGATGCGACCGGTGTGGAGGATCTCGCAGCGGTGGGGCGGGTCCCAGGCGGTGACCGTGATCGGGTCGTCGAAGGCGAGCGGGCCGACGCCGGTCCTCGCGACGAAGCGCTCCCCCACTGCCTGGGCCGGTCCCGGCCGGTGCCGCACCGACGTTGCCGGCATCCATCCGCCCTGCTGCTCCCAGCCTGTGACGGTGTCCCAGACGGTCTGCGGGCTGGCGGCGATCTCGATGTCGACGCCGAACTCAGCCTGCATGTCGGCCTTCTCGACGCAAGGGTGCGGTGACGTCCTCGGACCGCCGTTGCACCGGCTCCCGCTCTCGCTCGGCCAGCTCCGCGCGCAGTCGAGCGAGCAGCGCGTCGACCTCGGACATGCGGTAGCCACGGACTGCGGTGGTGAAGCGGACGGTCGCGAGGTCATCGGCGGTCAGCGGGCGATCCGCCGGCACGACGACGTCACGCCGGTCGTCGTACGCGGGGCGCATCTGCTCACCGCGCATCACCGCGACCACCACGAGTGCGGAGACGACAACGATCACACCCAGCACGAACACCCACGTCACACCCCGATCGTCCCACGCCCAATCATCCGCGGCTTCTCGGGCGATCATCCGTGAGTTCTCGTGCGATCATCCGTGAGTTCTCGGGCCATCATCCGTGAGTTCTCGGGCGATCGACCCCGAAAACCCGCGGATCACCACCCCGAAACCCGCGGATGATCCAGGCTTGGCGTCAGGCGTGGTCGGCGGCGGCCTGGCGCAGGATCGCGACTGCCTCGTCGACGTCGTCGGTGATGTGCAGCAGATCGATATCAGTCGGCCCGATGTTGCCGACCGCCAGCACCGTGTCGCGCAGCCAGGCGACGAGCCCGGCCCAGTACGCCGAGCCGAGACAGATGATCGGAAACGACGTCACCTTCTGGGTCTGCACCAGCGTGACCGCCTCGAAAAGCTCGTCGAGCGTGCCCATGCCCCCCGGCATGACGACGAACCCTTGGGCGTACTTGACGAACATCGTCTTGCGCGCGAAGAAGTATCTGAAGTTGATCCCGAGATCGACCCACTCGTTGAGCCCCACCTCGAACGGCAGCTCGATGCCGAGGCCCACCGACGTGCCACCCGCCTCGCTCGCGCCCTTGTTCGCCGCCTCCATGGCACCCGGACCGCCGCCGGTGATCACCGCGAAGCCGGCCTCGACGAGCCGGCGCCCGAGGAGTTGCGCGCTCGCGTACATCGGGTCCTGCCGGGCGGTGCGGGCACTACCGAAGACGCTGATGGCGGGCCCGAGCTCCGCCAACGTGCCGAAGCCCTCGATGAACTCGGACTGGATGCGCAAGACCCGCCACGGGTCGGTGTGGACCCAGTCGGTCGCACCCCGGGAGTCGAGCAGACGCTGGTCGGTCGTGCTGTGCGGCTCGTGGCCGCGTCGCAATACCATGCGGCCGACGGCCTCCGGCGGCGGGAGGGAGCTGGGCTCGGACGTCATGGTCGCAGGCTAACGGCGTCTGCGCCGTCGGTGTCAGGTCAACCAGCGCCACAGGGCCGTCTCGCAGTGCCAAAGCTGCGCGACCGGCACCGACTCACCCTGAGTGTGCGCCAGGGATGGATCGCCAGGTCCGAAGTTGACCGCCGGCACGCCGAGCACGCTGAACTGAGCGACGTCGGTCCACCCGTACTTCGGCCGCACCTCTCCTCCGACAGCCGCGACGAACGCCGCTGCCGCGGCCCGGTCGAGTCCCGGCATCGCCCCCGGCGCCGAGTCGCGCAGCACGAGCTGGAAGCCGTCGAAGACCTCCCGCAGGTGGGTCAGCGCCTCCTTCTCGTCGCGATCCGGCGCGAAGCGGTGGTTGACGCTGATGCGGCACTCGTCGGGCAGCACGTTGCCCGCGACGCCACCGCTGATGCCGACCGCGTTGAGGCCTTCGCGGTACGTCAGCCCGTCGATGGTCGGGCTTCGCGGCTCGTACGCGACGAGTCGCTCGAGCACCGGTGTGGCGGCGTGGATCGCGTTGACGCCCATCCACGACCGGGCGGTGTGCGCCCGCTCGCCGGGCACGACGACGTCGACGCGCATCGTGCCCTGGCACCCGGCCTCGACGACCGCGTTGCTTGGCTCCATGAGGATCGCGAAGTCGGCCTCCAGCAGGTCCGGCCGCATGGTTGCCAGACGACCGAGCCCGTTGTGCTCGGCCTCGATCTCCTCGCAGTCGTAGAAGACGTACGTCACGTCCCGATTGGGTTCGGGGACGCCGGCCGCGAGCCGCAGTGCGACCGCGACGCCGCCCTTCATGTCGCACGAGCCGAGACCGTGCAGGGTGTCGCCCTCGAGACGCGAGGGCAGGTTCGCGTTGACCGGCACGGTGTCGAGGTGCCCGCCGATCGCCACGCGCTCGCCGCGACCGAGCGATGTGCGCGCGACCACGGTGTTGCGATAGCGCTCGACGTGCAGGTGTCGGAGCGGCGCGAGGGCAGCCTCGACCGCGTCGGCGATGGTCGCCTCGTCGCGGCTCACCGACTCGATGTCGATGAGCGCGGCGGCGAGCGTGACGACGTCGGCGGACAGGTCGAGCTGCGTCTCGGGCGTCGGCATGGCTGCCATTGTGTCGGTCCGTGGCAACCATCCTGCGGACCTTGGTGACAGGTGCAAGGCTGAGCCCGTGCTGGCTGCCACCTCGAGCGATGCCCGCGTCGCGGCGCTGGTGCACACCCACGGCACCCGACTCGTACGCCTGGCGCACCTGCTGGAGGTGCCCGCACCAGAACTGGTCGCCGCCGACGCCTTGGCCGCGACGCTGCTGCGGCGTCGGAGTGGCGACGCACATGAGGAGCTGATGACCGCTGCCCATGGGGTGGGCGCCCGAGCGCAGCTGCCGATCCACGATGACACGCGGCTGCAGGGCTGGCTCGACCGTGCAGAGCTTGCTGCCCTTGCGGTGGATCTCACGGCGTTGCATGCCGTCACGGTGCAGCGGATGGCCGTCCAGCGAGCGCAGCGCACCGCTTACCGGCGCCGGATGTCAGCGGCGGCGGTTGCGGCGGTTGCTGTCGTCGCGGGCGCCAGCCTCGTCCACGGCGGTGACCGGGCTGCTCAGGGTCCCGCTCCCACGCTCACAACCGGCCGCATCGAGGGATACCCTCCCAGTCCGGTCGAACGTGGCCCCGTGGAGGTCTCCGGCCTGCTGCCGTCACGGCCCCGTCGCTTGCCGCCCGACCAGCGCTCCGCGACGGGCGTCTCCCTTGCCGACACCCTCCTGGCAGGACCAACCGTTCGGGTCACGCCGGTGCACGTGCAGGGCGCGCCGGCGACGGTCATCGCCGCCCAGTGCGCGCCTCGAGCTGGCCCTCCATCCCTCTGCGCTGTGGCAGTGCCCCCCGACGAGCCACTACTGCAAGGGACGCCGAAGTATCTGCTGGCAACGTTGCCGCTGCCCACAGGCGGTCGGCTCACGAGCACCCGGGATCCGGTGATCTCCCGAAGCAGCTTCGTCGACGAGTTCGACCAGGAGACCGTGCTGTGGGAGGTTGCGTCCGCCCGGATCGGAAGGCTGCGGGTGGCCTTCACCGACGGCGGATGGGCCAATGCGACGCGGTACAGCCACCCGACGTGGGACGTTGCGCTGTTCGTCATCGCCGCCGGTGACAGTGCTCCCGCTCGGCTCACGTACCTCACCGACGGCGTGGTCTTGCAGCGGCGGTTCCTCTAAGGCCGCCGCTCCCTGACGCCGCTCCATCGTGACTGCGCATGCCCAGAAGATGACAGTGCATCCTCGGCAGACCTCGGCATCAGGTGCGACGCTGGGATAGTGACAGTCTCCCCGAGTGGTGTGAATGAGATCGCCGCATTCGTCCACACCCATGGGGCCCGGCTGGTCAGGCTGGCCCACCTGCTGGGCGTCGCGGACCCTGCGAGCGCGGCGGCCGACGCCATGGCCTCGACGTTGCTGCGTGGGGGACGTCGCCGCGACGCGCATGACGAGCTGCTTGAGGCGGCGCGAGCCGTGGGATCCCAGAGGCAGCCGCCGGTGCGCGAGGACGCCCGGCTGCAGGGCTGGCTCGACCGGGCTGAGACTGCGGCGTACGAGATCGACCCCGAGGATCTCCGGCACGAGACGGCCCGGCGGTTGGAGGTCCAGCGCGGTCGACGGAGCAGCACGCGGCGGCGAGCTGCCGTGGGCACCATCGCAGCCGTGCTGCTGGTCGCCGGCAGCAGCGTCGTGGCCGGCGATGACGACACCGCGGCCCGGCAGCCGGACGGCTTCGGCGGGCTGCGGTCGACCGGCGAGCCGCCAGCCAGCGCCGGACCGGCTCCGACCGGGGCGCCGCCGCCGCCAGGGCGACGGCGGTCGCCGCGAGCGCCGGCAGGCCGAACTCGACGTCGTTGAGCGTGGCCAGCCCGGCGAGCAGGAAGAGCCAGGCGGCGCCGCGGGGGCGCAGCCGGCGAAGGTGGCGGACGCAGAGCCAGAAGAGGAGGTAGGGCCCGAGGTAGCGCAGCGGGAAGGCCCCGAAGTAGTTGGCGAAGTAGAAGCGCTCGCCGGGCCCGCGGTAGTCGGTGAAGAGGCCCCCGGCCAGGAAGGGGAGGTAGAGGACGAGGGCGAGCCGCTCGCTGCGGCTGACCAGGGCGAGCGCGCGCTCGACCGCCGTCAGGGCCCCCGTCGTCAGCAGGCACATCAGCGCGGTGAACGACCCGACCGAGAGGCCGAACAGCCGCAGCGGCGGCGCGAGGAGCAGCGGCAGCAGCGAGCCGTACTCGGCGTTGTAGTCGACCAGCGGGGTGCGCCCGCCGAGCGTGGCCACGAAGTCGCCGTAGACGAACTCGAGGTGCCACCACATCACGAACAGCGCGTGGCCGATGCTGCGGTCGCGGAAGATCGCCGGCAGCAGCCAGCAGGCGGTGACGAGGACCGCGACGCCGATGTACGCAAGGCGCGGCTCGGGCCGCTCCCGGACCGAGACCAGCCCCGGGCGCCGCCGGACCGCGGCCGCCGCGAGGGCGGCCAGCGCGGCGCCGGCCACGAGGTCGCGCGTCCGGAAGTGGCCGACGCCGACCGCTGCCGCGGCGGTCGCGTAGCGGGCGAAGCACCAGAGCGCGAAGCCGGCCGCCCCGAGCTTGGCCGCCCCGGCCGCGAGCCCGGTGAGGCGACCGGCGGGGGCCGGGGGGCGGACGCGGGCGAGGCCGGTCGCGGCGGCGATCGTCAGCGCGACGGCCAGGAGGTAGCGGGTCTCCTCGGCCGGCTTGGGGTGGACGAGACGCGTCCAGATCGGGAAGAAGTGGACGTCGACCGGCGGGAAGAGCACCCGGCTGAGCGGTCCGGCGACCACCAGCACGGCGAAGGCGAGGACCGCCGCCGCCCCGGCGAGCCACACCCAGACGGCGGCCTCGCCCGCGGGTCCGTCGGCCTCGGACTGGCTCACGCGTTACGCGCGACGACGGCCCGGTGCGTCCGGCCGCGCCCCCGGGCGAGCACGGGCCGCTCGACCGCCGCGTGGACGATCGCCCCGGCGACGAGGGTCAGCGGCAGGCCGAGCCCGGTCAGGACGAGCAGCTGGGCCCACGGACCACCGACGTGGCCGACGAGCTTGAAGACCTCGAAGATCGTCGCGCTCTGGATGATGTAGCAGGGGTAGGAGCGGGCGCCGAGCCAGCGGGATATCGGGTTGTCGACCCAACGGGGGCTGTCGGTCCGGGCGCACTGGCGGGCGAGCAGGGCGGCGAAGGCGAGGCCGGTGGCCACGGCGACGCCGAACGCGCCGCGCGCCCGCAGCAGGGCGTTGGGATCGACCGACGCGGCGAGGGCGAGCAGCGCTCCGCCGGCGAAGGAGCCGAGGCCGAGGACGAGGGAGAGGTGGGGGAGGCGGCCGCGGGCCAGCGGCCCGGCGAACTCGAGCTCGAGCGCGGCCAGGGCGACGCCGGGGGCGAAGTAGTAGAAGGTCGCCGGCGGGCTCTCGGTCCACAGCGTGCCGATCGTCCTGGCCCGCAGGAAGGCGCTGACCACGGTGGCCGCGCCGAGCAGGCCGCAGATCAGCGCGACCCGCCCGCGCGGCGACAACGGGCGTCCGCCGCGCCGGGCGGCGTGGCGGCGGGTGGCCGCGGTGATCAGCCAGGCGCTGAGCGGCACGGTCAGGTAGAAGGCGACCTCGACATCGATCGTCCACGCCTGGCCGATGAAGTTCGACGCTCCGCTGGTGTGGTAGATCTGGGCGAACCCGAACAGGGCGGCGAGGTCGAGCGGCGACGAGCCCTGGGTGCCGTAGGCGACGAGCATGAGCACGCTGAGCAGCCAGAAGACCGGCACGATGCGCAGCGCCCGGTTACGCAGGTAGCGGCGCAGCGACGGGGTGCGCCGGCCGAGCACGTAGGCGCGGACGTAGGGCCGGGAGATCAGGTACGCCGAGAGGACGAAGAACACCGGCAGGGCGAGCTGGAGCCCGGACATCACGATGCCCGGGAAGTCGCCGTAGGCGGCGCGGAAGTTCTGGCCGAAGCCGTGGTCGATGACCAGCGTCCCGCCGGCCAGGTGGGCGACGATGATGCAGATCATCCCGACGCCGCGCACGCCGTCGCCGGCCAGGAACTCGCCGGCCGCCAGGCTTCCCGCCGGGGGCGGCGTCGGCGGCGCGGGCTCCCCCGGCGCGGGGTCGGACTCCGCGGTCGAGGACGACGCGAGCGCGCCCGGCTGCTCGTACGGCGGTACGGCGGGCTGGCCGAGCAGGTCGACCGCTTCGTCGGGGACGAGCACCCGGCAAATGTAGTCGCGCTCGCGGCGGGGTGCCGCCGATCGGACGGCCCGCCGCTGATCGTCGCTAGGCTCTGCGCCTTCGGAGCGGCCGACCCCGACCGGGGAAACCGCGCGGTCGCCGTGTCATCAGCGAAGGTGGCGGTGCGCTCGAGTGGAGCGGCGCCTCCGCGAGCCGAAACCGAGGAGTGGTTCGTGAAGATGCCGAGGACGCCGGAATGAGGCCGGTGGCGCGCGACCGTCTGGGCGTCGGGGCCTTCCGGGTCTGGCGGTTCCTCGCTGCGCATCCGGCGGTCCTCGTCGGCGGGCTGTTGACCGTGCTCGGCCTGGTGCTGGCCTATCCGGCGGTGCTCGGCGGGCAGGTGCTGGCCCCGGAGGACGCGCTGCTCTTCAGCTCGCCGCTGTCGGCCACGCGGACACCGGCGCTGCTCCACGCCTCGAACTACCTGCTCGGCGACGCCGTCCAGGTGTTCCACCCCGACTTCGAGTGGGCGCGGGCGGCGGTGCGCTCCGGGCACCTGCCGCTTTGGGATCCCGACGTGTTCGCCGGTTGGCCGGTCTTCGCGTCCCAGCAGACGGCGCTCCTCTACCCCCTGAACATGATCGCCTACGTCCTACCGCTCTGGCCGGCGCTCGGGCTGATCTTCGTGCTCAAGGTCGTGCTCGCGGGGCTCGGCACCTGGTGGCTCTGCCGCCGCCTGCGCCTCGGCGCGCCGGCGTCGCTGCTCGCCGCCATCGCCTACGGCCTCGGCGCCTACTTCGTGATCTGGCTCGAGCACCCGCACACCAACATCTACGCCCTGATTCCCGCCCTGCTGGCGGCGATCGACCTCGTGTGCGAGCGACGGCGCCTCGCCGACGGGGCCCTGCTGGCGGGGATCGTCGGCCTCTGCCTGATCGGTGGGCAGCCGGAGAGCGCGTTCATCGCGATGCTCGCCGCCGTGCCGTTCGCGCTGGTGCGCCTCGCCGGCCTCGAGGATCAGCGGGCGCGCCGACGCGGGCTCGCCCTCCTGTCCGGCGCCGTCGCGCTGGGGGCGGCGGCCGGCGCGGTGATGCTCGTGCCCTTCGCCCAGCTCGCCTCCCAGGCACCCGATCTCGCCCGCGGCGGGGGCGACGGGCTCCCCGGGCACGCGCTGCTCAGCCTCCTGCTCCCCGACCTCTGGGGCCGGCCCGAGAGCGGCTTCGAGGTCCCGTCGGGGCCGGTCAACTACGCCGAGCGGACCTTCTACGTCGGCGCGCTCCCGCTGATGCTGGCCGCCGCCGGCCTCTACCGGCTCCGCGACCGCGACCGCGACCACCGCTTCTTCGTCGGGCTCCTGATCGGCTCGCTGATCATCTCCGTGCACGTCCCGGCGGTGACCGCCGCCATCGTCGGCCTGCCGGGCATGTCGGAGATCGCGCTCGACCGGGCGCTGATCCTCGTCGCCCTCAGCCTGGCCGTCCTCTCCGGCTACGGACTCGAGCGCCTGCTAGCCGCCGACCCGGCCGAGCGCCGGGCGATGCTCCGCCTGGCGGCGGCCGTCGCCTGCGTACCGGTCGTCTGGCTCTCGCAGCACCTGGCGCTGCTCCCCGAGATCCCGCGCTTCTCGGACATCGCGCCGAGCCTGTGGGGGGCGTCGGGCACCGCCGAGGAGGCCGGCGCCGCCGCGTTCACGCGCTGGGTCGTCTTCGCGGTCGCCGGGCTCGTCGTCCTGCGGCTGGCCGGCGGCGCCGGCCGGCGGGGGCGGACGACCGCTGTGGCGATCGTCGTCGCGCTCGCCGCCGGCGACCTGCTGGCGCTCAACCACGGCTACCACCCGGCCGTCCCCCAGGCCCGCGCGACCCCGGCGCCGACGCCGTCGCTGGTGGCCGCCCGCGCGGCGCAGGGATCGGGCCGGACGATCGGCTACCGCGAGTACCTGATCCCGAACGTCGCGTCCCGCTACGGCCTGCGCGATCCCCGCGGCCACGGGCTGCCGGCGCTGGGCCGCTACCTGGCCCTGTGGAACGGCCTCGGCGAGTTCGGCTTCCAGGCGACGCGTCTGCGCCGCGCCGACGTGCTCACCGGCCGGGCCCTCGACGAGTTCGCCGTGACCCAGCTGCTCACCGCCCACAACGAGCCGCCGCCGGCCGCCCCGGGCCTGCGGTTGGCCTCGAGCGACCCGGACGGCGACGTCTACACCAACGTGCAGGCCCTGCCCCGCGCCTACGTGGCCACCGACTGGCGGCCGGCGGCGAGCCGCGCGGAGGCGCTGGCGGCGACACTGGCCAGCCGGGCGGCCCAGCTGCGCGCGGCGCCGGTGATCGAGGGCTCCGAGCCGGTGCCGGCCTCGTCGTCGATCGTGGTCCCGGATCTCGGTGGCGCCTCCGGGCAGGCAGCCGTGACCGACGACGAGGACGCGAAGGTGACGCTGAGCGTCGATGCGCCGAGCGCCGGCTACCTGGTCCTGCTCGACACCTACTACGCGGGCTGGAGCGCGACGGTCGACGGCCACCCCGCGAAGATCCACCCGGCCAACGAGGCCTTCCGCGCCGTGGCCGTCCCCGCCGGGCACCACCGGGTGGTGTTTCGCTACCGGCCGACGGTCGTCCTCGCCGCCGGCGCGCTCAGCGGCCTGGCCTGGCTGGCCATCGTCGGGCTGATCGCCGCCCCCCGCCTGCGGTCCCGGCGAACCCGCGCCCGGACGCCGCGGCGGGTCCCGCGCGAACGGCCGCGTCCACGCAGTCCGGCGGCCGATTGGGGGGAAGGATGATCCCGGTGGTGATCCTCTGCGGCGGGCGCGGGACGCGCCTCCAGGAGCACAGCGCCTCGATCCCCAAGCCGCTTGTCGAGATCGGCGGCCTGCCGATCGTCTGGCACGTGATCCAGATCTACGCCGCCCAGGGCTACACCGACTTCGTCCTGGCCACCGGCTACCGCGGCGAGCTGATCGGCGAGTTCGTCGACGGGCACGCCTGGCCGCCGGGGGTGGTCGTCGAGTGCGTCGACACCGGCCTCGAGACGCCGACCGGCGGGCGGATCCATGCCCTGGCCGAGCGGCTGGCCGGCGGGCGCTTCTGCGTGACCTACGCCGACGGCGTGGCCGACGTCGGCCTCGCGGCGCTGGTCGCCCGCCACGAGGAGGCCGGCGCGGTGGCGACGATGACCGTCGTGCGCCCCGAGCTCCAGTTCGGCGTCACCGAGCTCTCGGCCGACGATCGGGTGCGGGGCTTCCGCGAGAAGCCGCGGTCCGAGCACTGGATCAACGGGGGCTTCCTCGTCTGCGAGCCGGCCCTCCTCGACCAGCTCGCGCCGGACAGCGTGCTCGAGCGCGAACCGCTCGAGCGCCTGGCCGCCGCCGGCGAGCTCGCGGCCCACCGGCACGAGGGTTTCTGGGAGTGCATGGACACCTACAAGGACGCCGTCGTGCTCAACGACCTCTGGCGCTCGGGCTCGCCGCCGTGGCGCGTGTGGGGCGCCTGACGCCGGTCCGCATAGAATCAGCCCGATGTCGGGACATTCCAAGTGGGCGTCGATCAAGCACAAGAAGGCGATCGTCGACGCCCGCCGCGGCCAGCACTTCACCAAGCTCGCCCGGGCGATCACCGTGGCGGCCCGCGACGGCGGCGGGGATCCGGAGATGAACGCGGCCCTCGGAAACGCCGTCCAGAAGGCCAAGGACGCCTCGATGCCCAAGGACAACATCGAACGGGCGATCGCCAAGGGGATCGGCGCCGGCGCCGACGCGGCGGCCTTCACCGCGGTGCTCTACGAGGGCTACGGGCCCGGCGGCGTCGCGCTCCTGATCGAGGTGCTGACCGACAACCGCAACCGGACCGCCGCCGACGTCCGTCACATGCTCAGCAAGGGCGGCGGCAACCTCGGCGAACCGGGCAGCGTCGCCTACCTCTTCAACAAGCGCGGGGTGATCCTGGTCGACGGAACGCGCCACGGCGAGGACGACCTGCTGGTGGCGATCGAGGCGGGCGCGGAGGACATCGTCGCCGACGGCGCCACGTTCGAGATCCTCACCGACCCGAGCGACCTCGCCGGGGTCCGCGCGGCGCTCGAGGGAGCCGGGATCGAGCTCGAGAGCGCCGAGGTCACCCAGCAGCCGACGATGCGCGTCGAGATCGACGAGGAGGCCGCCGGCAAGCTGCTGCGCCTGATCGACGCGCTCGAGGAGCACGACGACATCGGCGCGGTCTACGCCAACTTCGAGGTCTCCGACGAGGTGCTCGAGCGGGTCGCCGGCTGACTTTTCAGGAGCGCGTCCGGTAGACCCGGAAGCCGCCGGAGTCAAACAGCGGCCGCTGATCGGCCAGGCAGGCCCCGGCCGGGCTGCGGGGGAAGAACTTGGTCAGGAAGTCGGCGAAGTCGAGCACGACGATCCAGCCGGGCCGCGCCCGGATCTCGGCGCAGGACTCGTGGGCGCCGATCAGGTCGACCCCGTGGCGGAGCCGGTCGCCGGCGAGCAGTCCGATCCGGGGCGCGGTGGTGGCGATCGGCTCGCTCCCGTCGCGGAAGCCGGGCTGGGCGGTGAACCAGCGCAGGAGGGGCGCGGCGAAGGTCGTGTCGGTCTGGGCGTTGCGCCCCACGTAGCCCGGGGCCGCGACGGCGAGCGCCCCGGCCACGGCGACCGCGGCCACGACGACAGCGCCGACCCGCGCGAGGCGCGGCCCGGCGTCGAGGACCAGCCCCGACGCGACGGCCAGCACCGCCCCGAGCAGGGCGCCCGCGGCGAGCCGGGGGGCGCTCGGGAGGGTGGGGAAGGGGAACTGGGCCGACTGGTAGAGGCTCCAGGCGAACGCCGCCCCCAGGGTGCCCGTGGCCAGCCGCCCACCCGGGTCGCGCCGCCGCGCGGCCAGCGCCAACGCCAGCGCTCCGCAGGCGACGCCGGGCAGCAGGTAGCGGGTGACCGCGAGCGACAGGTCGCCGGCCGGGTCGCGGCCGAGGCCGGTGAACGGCGCGTCGGTCCAGAGCAGGAGGCTCAGCAGGGTGACCGCGCCGGCCGCCGCCACCCGGCGGGTGCGCCCGAGCGCCGCCGCCGAGATGCCGCCGGCCAGGAGCACGAGGTTGCCGGCGACGATCCGCGCGTAGTCGTGCAGCCGGCCGTCGAGGGTGGCCAGCGGGCGCTCCAGGAAGCGGACGTCGGCCGGCACGAGGCTCGCCGGGACGGGGTCGCCGAAGGGGCCGGGCAGGAGCGGCCAGAACGGCGACCCGTGTTGGATCGCGTTGCGCACGTACCACGTACCCCCGGCCGCGAGGCCGGCCAGAGCGGCGAGGATCAGTGCCGGGCGGGCCCAGCTGCGCATGCGCAGGGCGCCGAGCACGAGCACGAGCACCACGAGCGGCCCGGCGGTCGTCTTGGTCCCGATCGCCAGCGCCCCGGCCAGCACGGCCACGGCGAAGAGGCGCGGCCTGGCGGGCACGGCGGCCAGGGTGAGGGCGGCGGTCACCACCAGCCAGGCGAGCGTCGCCCCGTCGTTCATCGGCGTGTTGAGCTCGGCGGCGAAATCGGGCGAGACGACGACGGCGGACAGGGCCAGCGCGGCCACCCCGCGCGGCACGCCCAGGCGCCGCAGCCCGAGCCGCCCGCCGGCGAGCAGGAGGCCCAGCGACGTCGCCGACCACAGCGCGACGGGGACGAAGCTCCGCGCGAGCCCCATGCCCCAGGCCAGCAGCACCTCGTTGGTGAGCGGGTAGGAGCCGGTCGGGACGCCGGGGATCGAGGAGACGATCGACCCCGGACGGCCGCTGTCGACCCAGCTGACGATCTCCGGGAGGTGGTAGGCCATGCCGTCGAGCCCGACGAGCGGGTACTGGAGGGCGAAGGCGGTCAGCGCGACGAGGATCCCGGCGACCGCGCCGAGCGCGGCCCGGAGGCCGGGGGAGCCGCCGCGGACGTAGGCGAGCGCCTGCTCGGCGACCCCGCCCTCGGGCGGGGCGGGCAGCCAGGCCCGCGCCGCGGCCCAGCTCAGCACCGCCGCCGCCGCCAGCGCGAGCGGCTCGCTGCCGAGCCCGGCCAGACCGAGGCCGAGCGCCTCGAGGATCGCCGCCGTGCAGGCGATCACCGCGGCGGCGAGGGCGCGTTCGATCCCGCGGGGCGCGGCCAGCGCCGCGAGTCGCGAGGCGCCGGCCGCGATGGCGACCACCGCTCCGAGGAAACCGACGGAATGGGCGAACACGTTCACCGGCGCCGCGAGAATACTCACGCCGCGCTCAAGGGACCGCGCGTGACGTCCGATGCATGAGCATGCGGAGAATCCTGTGCGCGGTCGCCGCGCTCGCGCTCGTCGTCCCGGCCGCCGCCTCGGCCGAGAAGGCGAGCCACGCCGGATGGCCGTCGATCACCGGCGAGCTCCTGATCAACAAGCTCGACCAGGCGCGGCCGCTCGACGGGCGCCCCGGGAGTGATCCCTTCGACGGCTCCGACTCGAGCGTGCCCTGCCCGGGCGGGCAGCTCCACTCCCACTGCGTGGTCGGCGGGATCCCCCTCCACGGACCGGTCACCTGCTCGAAGCTCCTGTCCACCGAGGCGGCGCTCGCGGCGCAGCTCCGCACGACGGCGCCGGTGCTCGCCTGCACGCGCACGCTCAGCAGCGCGGCGATCGTCCCGGTCGGCGTCGGCTCCAACGAGCTCCTCGGCGGGCACGGCAGCGACACGCTCCACGCCGGGCCGCACGGCGACGTGATCTGGGGCGACTACAAGGCGACCGGGCAGTCCTACAGCCAGATCGACCACATCTGGGGCGGCGCCGGCAACGACTTCCTCTACGTCTCGCACGGGACCAACTACGTCCACACCGGCGGCGGGACGGACGTCGTCCACGCCCACTTCGGCCGCGGCGCGATCAGCTGCGAATCGCCCAACGTGATCGTCTACCTCAGCCACCGCAGCAGCCACCTCTACAAGCTGCACGGCTGCCACGACCTGCGCTACAAGACGCCGCAGTAGTCGCCGGATTCGGGGAGGCGTCCGCCGGCCGGCGGAGAATGTCGGACTGATGATCGTGCTCGGGATCGACCCAGGACTGGCCCACACCGGCTTCGGCGTCGTCCGCGGCGACGGGAGCCGCCTCGCGGCGCTCGACGGCGGCGTGATCGAGACGTCGTCGCGGGCCGCGGGGGAGGACCGCCTCGCCCGAATCCTCGTCGAGATCGGCGGGATCCTCGACCGCCACGAGCCGAGCGCCGTCGCGATCGAGGACCTCTACTTCGGTCAGAACGTGCGCAGCGCCTTCGCGGTCGGCCAGGCGCGCGGTGTCGTCATGGCGGCCGCCGGCGCCCGCGGCATCGCCTGCCACGCCTACACCCCCCAGCAGGTCAAGAGCGCGGTCTGCGGGTCCGGCCGCGCCGGCAAGGCCCAGGTCGGGCGGATGGTGGCGGCGCTGCTGTCGCTGGCCGAGCCGGCCGCCTCCGACCATGCGGCCGACGCCCTCGCCGTCGCCATCTGCCACGTAAATCGAGCGCCGATGGCCGCGGCCGTCGTGTCATCGGCGAAGGTGGTGCGCGCATGATCGCCCTGCTCCGCGGCGAGGTCGCGCTTCGTCGCGCCGACCACGTCGTCGTGCTCTGCGGTGGCGTCGGCTACCGCCTCGCCGTCTCCAGCCACACGCTGGCCCACGTCCCGGCGGTCGGGGCGCAGATCACCCTCCACACGCAGCTGATCGTCCGCGACGACGCCCTCGTCCTCTACGGCTTCCACTCCGAGCAGGAGCGCGAGCTCTTCCTGATGCTCCTCGCCGTCCAGTCCGTCGGGCCGAAGGTGGCGGTGGCCGTGCTCTCGGGCGGGGCCCCCCGAGACCTCTTGGGCGCGATCGCCGCCGGGGACGCCAGCCGCTTCCAGGCCGTGCCCGGGATCGGCAAGCGCACGGCCGAGCGGATCATCGTCGAGCTCCGCGACAAGGTCGGCGCGGCGGGCACACCGGCGCTCGCCACCTTCGATGGTGACCGGCCGAGCGACTTCGACGACCCGCGCGTGCTCGCCCGGGACGGGCTCGTCGAGCTCGGCTTCGCCCACGTCGAGGCCGAGCGCCTCCTGGATCAGGCCGATGGCGCGAGCGCGGAGGAGCTCCTCGCCGGGGCGCTGCGGGCGGCCCGCGCCTCCTCCGACGGGGGAGCCCGGTGAGCTCGGGTTCGCGCATCCAGACGCCGTACCTCGTCGAGGAGGACGAGTTCGACCGGTCGCTGCGCCCACGGCGCCTCGAGGAGTTCGTCGGCCAGCCCCAGCTCAAGGAGCAGCTCGCGGTGGCCATCGCCGCCGCCCGCGGGCGCGAAGAGGCCCTCGACCACCTGCTGCTGGCCGGGCCGCCGGGTCTCGGGAAGACGTCGCTCGCCCAGATCGTGGCCACCGAGCTCGACGTCCCCTTCGTCCAGACGGCCGGGCCGGCGCTCGAGCGCAAGGGCGACATCGCCGCCTTCCTCACCGCCCTGGCCCCGCGGAGCGTCTTCTTCGTCGACGAGATCCACCGGCTGCCGCGGGCCCTCGAGGAGACGTTCTACCCGGCGATGGAGGACCGGCGCCTGCCGATCACCGTCGGCCAGGGCGCCGGCGCCCGGGTGGTGACGCTCGACCTGCCGCCGTTCACCCTGATCGGGGCGACGACCCGGTCGGGCCTCCTGACCACGCCGCTGCGCGATCGCTTCGGCATCCAGGCCCGACTGGAGACCTACGCGACCGACGAGCTCGCGGCGATCGTCGGCCGGGCGGCGCGGATCCTCGAGGTCGAGCTCGACCCCGATGCGGCGCGGACGATCGCCGGACGCAGCCGCGGCACGCCGCGCGTGGCCAACCGGCTGCTGAAGCGGGTGCGCGACTACGCCGAGGTGCGCATGAGCGGCGTGATCACGCCGGCGGCGGCCAGCGAGGCGCTCGCGCTGATGGAGGTCGACGACCTCGGCCTCGACCGGCTCGACCGGGAGATCCTCCGGGTCGTCTGCGAGCGCTTCGACGGCGGGCCGGTCGGCCTCTCGACGCTGGCGATCGCCGTCGGCGAGGAGCGCGACACGATCGAGGACGTCTACGAGCCCTATCTCCTGCAGCTCGGCATGCTCAAGCGCACGCCGCGGGGGCGGGCGGCGACAGCCCGGTCCTGGACCCACCTCGGCCTCGAGCCGCCGCGCGACGGCCACACGCTGTTCTAGTGTGCGTTCGCCGCGGCCGCCGGTAAGACGCACGCGGCTGCCCTTAATCTCCCCGAGTAACCTGTCGAACCGGATGTCCCATCCCTTCATCTGCCCCAACTGCGGCGACCGCACGGTCGCCTCGAACCGCTACGAGGGCTTTAGGCGCGAGGTCCGCGGCTGCGAGAAATGCGGGTTTGGCTTCCTCTTCGAGCTGCTCGACGACTACTACCCGGCGCCCGACGCCGCCTTCTTCGTCTGCGACGGGGAGGGGCGGGTGATCGGCTGCGGCCGCGGCTCCTTCGAGCTGACCGGGTTCGAGGAGGAGGAGGTGATCGGCCAGTCGATCACCGACGTGCTCGGGCTCCGCTTCACGACCGGCGAGAACCACGTGGCCACCGTGCTCGAATGGGGCGTCCGCGCCCTCGGCAAGGAGGCCACGCTGCGCACCGAGAGCGATCTCGAGGCGGCGGCCAAGGCCGATCTCTTCCCGGCCTATGACGATGACGGCGGCCTGCTCGTCGTGCTGACTCCTTCGCGATGACCGACCGCCGGCGCAACACCTTCGTGCTCGCCCTGGTGGCCGGCCTGATGATCGTCTCGGTGCTCGTGGTGGTCGGCCTGCCGGGGCTCAGCAAGGCCAAGCCGACCCGGTTGGGCCTCGACCTCAAGGGCGGCGTCGAGCTCGTCTATCAGGGCAAGGCGACGGCGCAGTCGGCCGTCAACGCCGACTCGCTGACGCGGGCGATCGACATCATCCGCCAGCGCGTCGACCAACTCGGCGTGGCCGAGCCGGAGATCCAGCAGTCGGGAAACCAGCAGATCGCCGTGAGCCTGCCGGGGATCAAGGACGCCAACCGCGCCGAGGCGCAGGTGGGGACGACGGCCCAGCTCTACTTCTACGACTGGGAGCCGAACGTCATCGGCCCCTCCGGAAAGCCGGCGCCGGGCGACGGCACCGTGACCGGCGGGCTCAACGGGCCGGGCGACTCGACCTACGGGATCCGCCTCTACCAGGCCGTCATCCGCGCCTCCAAGCGGCCGGCGATCAAGCGGCCGAACGAGACGACGCTCGGCCCCCAGGTGTCGGGCGTGTACTACCTCGTCGCCGACAAGCAGTCGAAGGTCCTCCGCGGCCCCGAGGACACGGCGGCCGCGCTGACCAGCGAAAAGGCGAAGCCGGCCGGTTCGCGGATCGTCCACGTCCAGCCGGGCACGATCATCGTCCAGGCGCAGGCGGGGAAGAACCAGTCGACGGCGACGCTCGACAGCTACTACGTCCTCAACGACGACCCGGCGCTCAGCGGCAAGGACCTCAAGAACCCGCAGCAGTCCTTCGACAACGGCGCCGGCGGGTCCGGCGAGCCGATCGTCACCTTCGACTTCACCGGCCACGGTCGCACGGTCTTCCAGGGGGTGACCAAGGTGATCGCCCGCCGCGGGGCCGACGCGACGCTGCTCGGGACGCCGAACCTCCAGCACTTCGCGATCGTCCTCGACAACAAGCTCATCTCCGTCCCGTCGATCGACTTCCAGAAGTACCAGAACGGCATCGACGCGAGCAACGGCTCGCAGATCCAGGGCGGGTTCACGCTCGACTCGGCGCAGAAGCTGGCCGATCTGCTGAAGACCGGCGCGCTCCCGATCAAGCTCAAGCTGATCTCCTCCCAGCAGGTCTCGGCGACGCTCGGCAAGCAGGCGCTCTCCCAGGGCCTGATCGCCGGCCTGGTCGGCTTCGCGGTCGTCGCCCTGTTCCTCGTGGCCTTCTACCGCGTGCTCGGGCTGATCGCGGTGACCGCGCTCCTGATCTACGCCCTCTACTTCTTCGCGCTGATCAAGATGATCCCGATCACCCTGACGCTGCCCGGGATCGCCGGTCTGATCCTGACGATCGGGGTGGCCGCCGACGCGAACATCGTCCTGTTCGAACGGGTCAAGGAGGAATACCGCGCCGGGAGCTCGATCCAGCGGGCGATCGTCGCCGGCTACAAGCGCGGGATCGCGGCGATCATCGACGCCAACGTGGTCATCTTCATGACGGCGTTCATCCTCTTCATGCTGGCCACCGCCGGCGTCAAGGGGTTCGCCTTCACGCTCGGCATCGGGACGATCACGTCGCTCTTCACCGCGGTGGCGGCGACCCAGGCCATCCTCGGCTCGATGGGGCGCTCGCGGCTCATCTCGAGCGGCGCCGCCCTCGGCGCCCGCGACCGCGGCCGGCGTCTGCGCTTCGACTTCATGGGATCCTCGCGCTGGTTCTTCTCGGTCTCCGGCGTGATCCTCCTGGTCGGCGCGCTGGCCATCGGCGGCAAGGGTCTCAACTTCGGCATCGACTTCCAGTCGGGTACGCAGATCAAGGCGTCGCTCGCCCGCCCGGCCAGCGAGAACGAGGTGCGCGACGTGATGCGCGCCCAGGGAATCAACGACGCCCAGATCCAGAAGGTCTCCTCCAAGGAGCTCGGCGCCAACGGCTACCAGATCTCGACCAGGACCCTCCAGCCGGACGCCGTCTCCAAGGTCGAGGCCGCGCTCGTGTCCAAGTTCGGCGGGACCACACCCTCGGCCCAGTCGATCGGCCCGACCTTCGGCCAGACGGTGGCCAAGAGCGCGATCTACGCGATCATCGCCTCACTGCTGGTGATCTCGATCTACATCGCCCTGCGCTTCGAGTGGAAGTACGCCGTGCCGGTGCTGATCGCCCTGATGCACGACCTCCTGATCACCGCGGGCGTCTACTCGCTGACCGGTCGGGAGGTGACGACCTCGACGGTGGCGGCCCTGCTGACGATTCTCGGCTTCTCGCTCTACGCCACGATCATCGTCTTCGACCGGGTGCGGGAGAACGTCCCGCGGATGCCCCGGGCCGCCTTCTCCCAGATCGTCAACCGATCCATGTCGGAGGTGCTCACCCGTTCGCTGGCCACGAGCTTCTGCACGCTGCTGCCCGTGCTCAGCCTGCTCCTCTTCGGCGGCCAGACGCTCAAGGACTTTGCCTTCGCCCTGCTCGTCGGCGTCGCCTCCGGTGCCTACTCGTCGATCTTCATCGCCTCGCCGGTGCTGACTCACTGGAAGGAGCGCGAGCCGGTCTACGCCCGCCGGCGCCTGCGCATCGCCGCCGAGAACGGCGGCGTCGTCCCGGCGTACGCCACCTCCGGCAGCGCGGCGGTCGAGGTCGATCCCGACGCGGGCAGGCCGGCGCGCCGCTCCGGACGGCTGACGACGCCGGAGATGCCCGAGCAGGGGATCTCCAAGGCCGAGCCGGCGGCTTCGACGGCGGCGCGGAAGGGGCGCGCGACCAAGCAGCCGGCGTCCCCGCGGCCGACGCCGGCGGCCCCGCGGACGCCCAAGCCGCCGGTGGACCCGACGGCCGACGCCCTCCCGGAGGACGTCGTCATGCCGGGACAGCCCGTCAAGCCGGCCAAGCCCCGGGGCGCCTCCAAGTCCAAGCAGCGCAACCGCAGACACGGGAGGTAGCGCTGATGGGAATGCTCGCCTGGGTGATGATGGGACTGGCGATCTGGCACTTCACGATCTGGCTGCCCGACCACTTCTGGGGCGGGATCGTCGGCGCCTTCGTCGGGGCGATCCTCGGCGCGATGGTCGTCGGTCTGCTGATCTACGTGGCCAAGTCGGGGGCGTTCGCCGTTCCCGGTCGTAAGGCCACGCACCTGGTCACCGCGCTCTACGCGATCCCCGGGGCCCTGATCGGGCTGGCCGCCGTCTACTGCGAGGGACTGCGCCGCGAGCGGGCGGTGGCCGTTCCGGCTACCGCAGCGCCCCGCAGCCCTCGGTGAACGCCCGGCCGGGCTGCGGGTAGCCGCCGGCGGCGATCCCGTCGGCCGTGGCGTCACCGGCCGAGCCAGTCCTCTCCGATCGGCCGGACGGGCGCAGGGCGAGCGGCCGGGCGGTTCCGTCATGACGCGGGCGTACGCTGGCCGCATGTCCAACGTTCGTCTCGAGATCGCGCCGGCGCCGAGCGCGTCGATCCGCCGCCTCGAGGCGGCGCTCGGGGTGAGCAGCGTGCTCGCCGAGGTGCTCGTCCGCCGGGGTCTCGACGACCCCGACGCCGCCCGCGAGTTCCTGCGGGCCGAGGAGGCACATCCGCCGAGCGCGTTCACCGGTATCGACGAGGCGGTCGCCCTGATCCTCCGGCACGTCGGCGCCGGGACGCCGATCACCGTCCACGGCGATTACGACTGCGACGGCGTATGCTCGACCGCGGTCTACGTCCGGGCGCTGCGGGCGCTCGGCGCCAACGTCGACTGGTACCTGCCGGACCGCCGCGGCGACGGCTACGGCCTGTCCCCGGCGACCGTCGAGCGGCTCGCCAGCCGGGGGTCCCGGCTGCTGCTGACGGCCGACTGCGCGATCACCGCGGTCGAGGCCGTCGCCGCGGCGCGCGCGGCCGGGGTCGACGTCGTCGTCACCGACCATCACACGCCCCGGGCCGACGGGGCGCTGCCCGACGCCGCGATCGTCCACCCGCTGCTCTGCGGCTACCCGTTCGCCGAACTCTGCGCGACGGGGGTGGCCGCCAAGCTCGCCGCCGCGCTGCGCGCCGCGGCCGGGGTGGGCGCGGAGACCGACGAGCACGACCTCGAGCTGATCGCGCTGGCTACGGTGGCCGACGTCGTCCCCCTCGTCGGCGAGAACCGCCGCCTCGTCCGGGCCGGCCTGCGGGCCCTGGCGGCGACGAGACGGCCGGGGCTGCGGGCGCTGATGGCGGTCGCCCAGGTCTCTCCCCTCGGCGTCGACGAGCACGCCCTCGGCTTCCGGCTCGCCCCCCGCATCAACGCCGCCGGCCGCCTCTACCGGCCGGACCTGGCGCTCGAGCTACTGCTCACCGACGACCCGGTCCGCGCCCGGGTGATCGCCGCCGAGCTCGACCGGGCCAACGCCGAGCGCCGTCACGTCGAGACGCGGATCCGCTTCGAGGCCGAGGCCCAGGTCGGCCGCCAGGGGGACGCCGCGGCGTACGTGCTGGCCGGCGAGGGCTGGCATCCCGGGGTGATCGGAATCGTCGCCTCGCGCATCGCCGAGCGCCACCACCGTCCGGCGCTGCTGATCGCCCTCGACCCGGCGGGCGGCCCGGCCACCGGCTCCGGACGCTCGATCCCCGCCTTCGACCTGCTCGGCGGGCTGAACGCCTGCGCCGGGCACCTGCTCGGTCACGGCGGGCACCGGGCGGCGGCCGGCCTCCAGATCGACCCGGGCGAGGTCGAGGCCTTCCGCGCCGCCTTCGCCGCCCACGCCGATGCCGTGCTCGAACCGGCCGACCTCGTCGGGGTCGAGCGGGTCGACGCCGTCGTCTCGGGGGAGGACCTCGGCCTCGGGCTGGCCGAGGAGCTGCTCGGGCTGGCGCCGTTCGGTGCCGGCAACCCGCCCGTCTCGCTGCTGCTCGCGGCGGCGACGCTCGAGGATCCGGTCGGCTTCGGTGGCGAGGAGCGCGCCGACCACGTCCGCTTCAGCGTGCTTTCGGGCGGCGCCCGGGCCCGGGCGGTCAGCTTCGGCGCGGGTCCGCGCCTCCCGGTCGCGGCGGGCGCGCCGGTCGACGCGACCTTCCGGCTCGAGCGCAACGAGTGGCAGGGCGTCGTCGCCCCGCGTCTGCTCCTGCGCCGGGCCGTCCCGTGCGAGCCGGAGGCGATCGAGCTGCTGGGCGAGGACGGCGGCTACCTCGAGCGGGTGCTCGAGCACCTCGCCGAGCCGATCGAGCCGACCGGCGTGTCAGCCGCGTGGCTGGCCGGCGTCTCGGCGCGCCTGGTCTGCGACCGGCGCGGCCGGGGGATCGCCGCCACCATCGCCGGGCTCGTCGCCGGCGGCGAGCCCGTGCTCGTGGTCGCCGCCGACGCGCCGGCGCGGGCCCGCCATCTGCGCGAGCGGCTCGGCGGCTTCGCCCTCTGCTCGCACGCCGCCCTCGCCCGGGGGCTCGCCGGGAACCGGGCCCACCTCGTGGTGCTCGACCCGCCGGCATCGGCGGCCGCCGGCAATCTCGTCCTGGCCGGCGGGCCCGACCAGGCGACCCACCTTGCCTGGGGGGAGCCTGAGCTACGCTTTGCACGACATATTCACGAGCAGGAGTACGAACTGCGTGCTTCGCTTACCGCGCTCTACCGGGTTCTGCGCGATCACGGGGGCGCGGAGGGCGAGGGACTCGAGGCGGCCCTGCGAGGGGACGGACCTTGGCCCAGGTCGCCGGCACTGGCCGCTCGGCTGCTGCGAGTCCTCGCGGAGCTGGAACTCGTCGAACTCGACCGCGAGCGGATCGGCGCTACCGTGCTCTTGGGGCGCCGGGCGAAGCTTGAGTCTTCCCGGGCGTTCCGCGCCTACCAGCGACAACTAGAGGACGGCCGGCAATACCTGGGAAACAACGCAGCACGGGCGGCAGCGGCCTGAAGGCGCATCCGGCGAAGACCCCGGCATCCGAAGGCGGCGTCGATGAACCGGTGAAGGCGGCGGCGCCCGCGCCGGCCGGGGCAGGCGACGGCCCGGCGGCGCCGTCGTGTCCGGTGCCGGCCGGGTCCTCGTCGAAGGTGGCGCCGGCGAGCCTTTCGAACACGACGAAGGTGGACGACGCGCCGGCCAGGGTGCCGGGCGACCGCCTCGTCGATCCCGGGTTGCCGCCGGTCGCCGTTCCGCCGGAGCTGACCCCGTTCGAGGCGAAGCTCCTCGGCGACCTGTTCGCGATCGTCTCCGAGCACGCTGAGGACTCGATGGTCGAGATCGACCGGGGGCGCGTGACCGACGCGTTCCTCTTCGCCTGCGATCACCACGCTGACCAGCGCCGGAAATCGGGTGAGGACTTCATCGTCCATCCGGTCGGCGTCGCGCGGATCTGCGCGGGCATGCGGCTCGATACCGAGACGCTGTGCGCGGCGCTGCTCCACGACACCGTCGAGGACACCTCGGCGTCGCTGAGCGAGGTGCGCGACCGCTTCGGCGACGAGGTGGGAACGCTCGTCGACGGGGTCACCAAGCTGACCGAGATCACCTTCTCCTCGCGCGACGAGGCGCAGGCGGAGAACTACCGCAAGATGATCGTGGCGATGGCCTCGGACGTGCGGGTCATCCTGATCAAGCTCGCCGACCGGCTCGACAACATGCGGACGCTTGGGGCACTGCCCAAGCCGAAGCAGATCGACAAGGCTCGCGAGACGCTCGAGATCTACGCGCCGATCGCCCACCGACTGGGGATCCACGCGCTCAAGTGGGAGCTCGAGGACCTCGCCTTCGCCACGCTCCACCCGCGCAAGTACCAGGAGATCAAGGGGCTGGTGGCCCAGCAGCGCGACGACCGCGAGCGGTACGTGACGGCGGCCGGCGAGTACCTCGAGCGCGAGCTGGCCGCGCTCAGCATCTCCGCGCTGATCTCCGGCCGCGCCAAGCACTTCTATTCGATCTACTCGAAGATGACCCGCAAGGGCCGCGAGTTCAACGAGATCTATGACCTCACCGCCATGCGCGTGCGGGTGGGCTCGGTCAAGGACTGCTACGGGGCGATCGGGG
>JBPCNA010000153.1:0-20946 GCA_051001735.1 Solirubrobacteraceae bacterium | reverse complement strand
GTGCGCGCCTCGTCGTCCTCTGCCCGGCCCGCACCGCGGCCGCGCCGGGCGGGCTCGCCGCCGGCCTGCGATCGGCGTTCGGGGCCGAGCTTCGCGACGGGGCGCAGTTCCTCCTTCAGGCGCTCGACTTCGACGCGCGGATGCGCGCCGCACGGGCGGTGATCGTCGGCGAGGGCCGCCTCGACCGGTCGACCCTCGACGGCAGGATCCTCGCGGAGGTGGCCACCCGGGCCCGGCAGGCCGGGGTCCCGGCCCACGCCATCGTCGGCGCCAGCGAGCTCGACCGCCTCGACGCCCGGATCCTCGACCTCCAGGAGATCCTCACCGCCTCCAACCGCCGCGAGATCGTCGCCGCCGCGGTCACGCTGGCCGAACGCCTGGCCGGGCCCAACCACTAGTCTCGGGCGATGGCAGACGGCCCGCCCCCGCCGCCGGAGCCCTCGAGGGGCGCGGCTCGCCCGCAGATGTCGCGCCCGCATCTGCCGGGCGCGAAGCGCGCGGTGGTCATCGGCGCCGGCTCGTTCGGGACGGCGATCGCCGTCCTCCTCGCCCGCGGCGGCCTGCGCACCACCCTCCAGACGCGGACCGAGGAGCAGGCGGCGGTGCTGGTCGCGGCCCGGGAGAACGTCGTCTACCTCCCCGGCGTCGAGCTCGCTCGGGATCTCCGCATCGAGCCGGTCAGCGCCGGCCTCCAGCGGGCCGACTTCGTCTTCCTCGGCGTCCCCTCCAACGACCTGGCCGAGGTGATCGCCGCCCTCCCCGAGGCCGGGCTCGGCCGCCGCACGGCGGTGGTCTCGCTGTCCAAAGGGCTCGTCCCCCCCGACGGCATGCCGCCGACCATCGCCCTGCGCGAGCGCTTCGGGTCCGATCGCGTGGCCTGCCTCGGCGGCCCGGCGCACGCCGGCGAGATGGTCACCGCCGGCGCCGGGCTCGTGGCGGCGTCGACCGACGAGGCCCTGGCCGAGGCGCTGGCCAACGTCTTCACCCGGGCCGGGGTCGTCTGCGAGCTCTCCAACGACCCGATCGGGGTCGAGCTCGCCGGCGCCGCCAAGAACGCCGCCGCGCTCGCCTCGGGCGCCACCGAGGCGCAGGGGCTGAACGCCGCCGGGGCGGCGGCCGGGCACATCTTCGCCGAGATCTGGCGCTTCGCCGAGGCCAACGGCGCCCGCCCGGAGTCGATGATCGGCCTCGCCGGTACCGGCGACCTCGTGGCGACCGCCCTGGCCCCCCAGAGCCGCAACCGGCGGGCCGGCGAGCTCCTCGCCGAGGGGGTGCCGGCCGGCGAGATCCACGGCCGGGTCGGCCAGGCCGTCGAGGCGCTCGAGTCGGTGCCGCTGATGGCGAGGGCGCTCGAACGGGCCGGCTTCGCCGCGCCGGTCACCGGCGCACTGGCCCGGCTGATCTCCGGCGAGCTCCCGCTCGAGGAATGGGTCGCCCTCGTGCGAGCGACCGTCCCGCCCCGCGCCGGTTGGGGCCGCCCCTCGTCCCCCGGCTTCTGGCTGCGCCTGCGGGACTGGTTCGCCGCCCCGTTGCGCCGCCGCTCGCGCGGGCGCCCAGCGCAGGCCGAGCGCAACCCGCTCCCGCGTACCGAGCGCTTCCGCACGCCCGAGCGGATGCGCTGGCGCGCTCGCGGGCGCGAGTGACGCCGCTCAGGGCAGCGGCCGCCCCAGGGGCGGCTCGGGGACCTCGCCGCCGAGACGCTCGAGTATCCGCGTGTCGCGCGGCCGCAGCCCGGCCGGGTAGGCGAGGAGCGCGACGCCGGAGCCGGCGACGAGGACCGTCAGCGCCCGAGCGCGAGCGTCGTGACGACCGCTTCGTAGACCCCGGCGCCGTAGGCCGCCTCGGCCACCCGGACGTTCGGGCGGCCCGCGATCGCCGCGCGGAGCGTCGGGTCGCGGTCGACCGCGTTGGCCACCAGCCAGAACTGGCCGAGGTGAGCGGCGGTGGCCAGATCCTCGCGGGAGTCGCCGACGCCGAACGTCTCCTCCCGGCCGAGGCCGCGCGCCCGGATGTGAGCGGCCACGGCCGCCGCCTTCGACCCGCCGGCCGGAATCAGGTGGTAGCCGCGGACGTGGTCGAGGCCGGCGAGCGCCGGCGAGCGGCGATGGACCACGCCGTTGTCGACCAGCCGCAGGTTCCCGTGGCCGTGGTCGGCGAGCAGCGCGTCGACCTCGTCGGCGTCGACCTGCCCGCGGAACAGGTGCGAGATCTGGCGGCCGACGTGCCAGGGCTCGTGGTACTCGAGGCGTCCCGGATAACGCTCGAGCAGGAGGGCCGGCGCCCCCGCCGCCTCGATCTGCTCGTAGACGGTCTGCGCGCCGGGGACGAGCTCCCCGGTCAGCCAGTGCTCCTCGCCGTCGAACACCAGGACGCACCCCGCCTCGTAGATGTAGGAGGCCGAGCCGATCAGGCGGGCGTCCTCTCCGACCTGCGCCCGGCGGCGCCCGGACATGAGGACGACCTCGACGCCGGCGCGGAGGCACGCCTCGACTGCGCGCACGCCGAGCAGGGAGACGCGCCCGTCGCCGTCGTGCAGCAGCGACGCCCCCCGACCGAGGAGCGTGCCGTCCAGGTCGAGGTAGACACAGCGGGCGACCATGCCTGCCTACTATGGCAAGCGGTGTCCCACCAACCCACGACCACGGCCCGCTGGGCGCGGGAGCCCGAGGTCTGGGCCGATCTGCTCGACGACGAGCGCGTCGTCCACGAAGCGTTCGAGTACGCCCGGGCCGCGACCACAGCCGAGCTCCCGGACGACCTCCACCCGCGCCTGCGAGACGCGCTGCGCAGGGCGGGGATCGAGGATCTTTGCGCCCATCAGGCGGAGGCGCTCGCCGCCGCGGCGGCCGGCCCGGTGATCGTGACCACCGGGACCGCCTCGGGCAAGTCGCTGTGCTTCAACCTGCCGACGCTCGACATCCTCTGCCGCGACCGGCGGGCCCGGGCGCTCTACCTCTACCCGACCAAGGCCCTCGCCCAGGACCAGGCGCGCGCGCTCGGCACCCTCGGGCTCACCCAGGAGGTCCGCCCGGCGATCTACGACGGCGACACGCCCCCGGCGGCCCGCAGCCAGATCCGGCGCACGGCCAACGTGATCCTGACCAACCCGGACATGCTCCACCTGGGCATCCTGCCCAACCACGGCGCCTGGGGCGAGCTCTTCGCCAACCTCGCGGTGGTCGTCGTCGACGAGGCCCACGTCTACCGCGGCGTGTTCGGCTCGCACGTCGCCAACGTGCTGCGCCGCCTGCGCCGGATCGCCGCCGCCTACGGGACCGAGCCGCGCTTCCTGCTGGCGTCGGCGACGATCGCCAACCCGGTCGAGCTCGCCGAGCGGCTGACCGGATTCGAGGCGCCGGGCCTCGTCGAGCGCGACGGCTCGCCGTCGAGCCGGCGCCGGATCGCCGTCTGGAACCCGCCGGTCGTCGACGCCGCACTGGGCCTGCGCCGCTCAGCCCTGGCCGAGGGCGCCGAGCTCCTCGCGCGGCTGGTGGCGGTCGGGGCGCGGACGATCTGCTTCGTCCGCTCGCGCAAGGGCGTCGAGCTCGTCCACCGGATGACCCAGGCCGAGCTCGAGCGAATCGGCGCGCCGGAGCTGGCCGACCGGATCACCCCCTACCGCGCCGGCTACACCGCCGAGCAGCGGCGGGCGATCGAGGCGCGCCTGGCGGGTGGCGAGCTCGCCGCGGTGATCACCACCGATGCGCTCGAGCTCGGCATCGACGTCGGCGGGCTCGACGCGGCGGTGGTCATCTCCTTCCCGGGCACCGTGGCCAGCCTCCGCCAGATGTGGGGCCGCGCCGGCCGGCGCGGCAGCGGCCTTGCCGTCTACATCGCCGGCGAGGACGCGCTCGACCAGTTCTTCGCCCGCCACCCCGACGAGTTCCTCGAGCGTCCGGTCGAGGCGGCGATCCTCGACCACGAATCGGAGCAGATCCACCTCCAGCACCTGCTCTGCGCCGCGCACGAAGGGCCGCTCGACCCGGCCGGCGACGCCGAGTTCTTCGGGCCGCGCCTGCAGGCCTACGCCGAGCGCCTGGTCGGGACGGGCGACCTGCGCCGCAAGGGCGAGACCTTCGTCATCCGCCGGCGCGAGCGCTACCCCGCGGGCGAGGTCTCGCTCCGTTCGGCCTCGCCCGCCCGGGTGGCCATCATCGAGACCGCGACGGGGGAGCTGCTCGGCACCGACGACGCCGTCCGGGCCCACTCCACGCTCCACGACGGCGCGATCTACCTCCACCTCGGCCGGCGCTACATCGTCCGCGGACTCGACCTCGAGGCCGGCGAGGCGTGGGTCGAGCCGTTCGACGGCGACTACTACACCCAGCCCAAGCGGGACACCGAGACGCTGATCGAGCGCCTGCTCGACCGCCGCGAGACGCTCGGCGTGCGCCTGTCGTTCGGCCGCGTGACGGTCACCGACACCGTGCTCGCCTATCAGCGCCGGCGGATCTCCGATCACGAGCCGATCGACCTGCACGGGCTCGACCTCCCGCCCTCGACGTTCGCCACCCAGGCCGTCTGGTTCGAGCTCGACGAGCTCCTCCGCCGAGACTTCCCGCCCGAGCTGATCCTCGGCGCCCTCCACGCCACCGAGCACGCCCAGATCGCCGTGCTCCCCCTGATCGCCATGTGCGACCGCTGGGACATCGGCGGCCTTTCGACCAACGCCCACCTCCAGACCGGCGGTCCGACGATCTTCATCCACGACGGCCACCCCGGCGGCGTCGGCATCGCCCGCCAGGCGTTCCGCGAGTTCGAGACCCTGGTCGACGACGCCCGCCGCCTGATCGGCGAGTGCCGCTGCGAGCACGGCTGCCCGTCCTGCGTGCAGTCGCCCAAATGCGGCAACCTCAACGAGCCGCTCTCCAAGCGGGGGGCTCTCGAGCTGCTCGGGCGAATGCGCCAGGCGGCTGACGCTGTAGACGAAACCCGTAGCATTACGCCGTAGCGTGGGTGCACAAGAAGCCATGCGGCCCGGCCGCGTGCTCCAGCGCGTGATCGGCACGCCGGCGCGCGGTGGTCGCATTTCTCTGCTTTGGATAGTGCCGGGGGTGGCGCTGGCGCTGGGCGCTACCGTCCTGCTGGTCGCCCTCGTCCTCTCGGCGAGCACCGCCCGCCCAGACCCGATCGACGCGGCGCACCAGCCGTCGATCAACGAGGGCGCGACCAACCGGATCGCCTTGCGCGAGGGCTGGATCCTCACCCGCGACCCGAACAACAAGGGGCTGCGGCTCGGCTTTCCGACGGGCAGCTTCGCCGGCGGCGCGATCTCGGTCCCCCACGTGGCCAACGCCGCGCCGGTGACCGGTCCGGCCGGGATCAAGAACTACGCCGGCTCGATCGCCTGGTACCGCACGACCTTTACCGTCCCCAAGGCCGGCGTCTACGCACTGCGTTTCGAGTCGGTCAACTTCCGCGCCAACGTCTGGCTCGACGGCAAGCCGCTCGGGTCCCCCCACCAGGGCACCTACCTGCCGTTCGAGTACCACTTCCAGGCCGCCGCCGGCCCGCACATGCTCGTCGTGCGGACCGACTGGCGCGACCCGAACGCCCAGAGCGTGGCCGGCTTCCATCGGACGTGGTTCAACTTCGGCGGGATCAACGGCGAGGTCTCGCTGCGGCCGATCGGCGCGAGCGATCTCGGCAACCCGACGATCAACACCGTGCTCGCCCCCGCCTCGGACGGCTCGGTCTCGGCGCTGGTGACGGTCACCGTCCAGGTCCACAACAACGCTCCGGCGCGGACGATCACCCCGACCGGGAGCATCGACGACGGCAACGGCTCGGTCGGCCTGACCTTCAAGCCGGTGACCCTCGCCGAGGGGCAGGTCGGCATGGCCGAGGCGCGGACGACGGTCGACAACCCGGCGCTCTGGTCGCCCCGGAGCCCGCACCTCTACGACCTCGACCTGAAGATCGGCAGCGAGGTCGAATACCGGGCCAAGATCGGCCTGCGCGAGGTCCGCAGCGACAACGGCCACCTGCTCCTGAACGGCGCCCCGCTGACGCTGCGCGGCGCCTCGATCCAGGAGGACATCCGCGGCTCGGGCGACGCCCTGTCGCCGACCGATCAGGACACCCTGGTAACGGAGCTCAAAGCGCTCGGGGCCAACGCGACGCGCTCGCAGCACCCGCTCGATCTCGGGCTGCTCGAGAAGCTCGACGCCGCCGGAATCCTCGTCTGGCAGGGCATCGGCCCGGTCGACTCACCCGGCTACTGGAGCTCGAACACGCCGTCGCTCGAGCGCCTGGCCGAGAAGCGGGCCCGGATCACCGTGCACCAGGCCCAGACCCATCCTTCGATCATCGCCTGGAACCTGGCCAACGAAGTCGCCGGCAACGGCCATCCCGGCGGCCAGATCCCCTACATCGAGCACGTGGCCGACTGGATCCACACCAACGACCCGGGACGGCTCGTCGCGCTCGACATCTGGGGACCCCACCCGCCGACGCTGGCCGGTCCGACCTACGACAACATCGACGCGATCGGCGAGACCAACTACCTCGGCTGGTACGAGTCGCCGCTGGTCAGCCAGGCCGTCCTCACCGCGAAGATCCGCGGGCGCCTGGACTCACTGCACCAGACGTTCCCCGCCAAGGTGCTGATCGTCAGCGAGTTCGGGGCCGAGGCCAACTACCTCAACCCCGACCCGGCACCCGGGAGCTACGGCTTCCAGGCCCGCCTCCTGACCACGCATATCACGACCTACCGGACGCTCCCCTACCTGAGCGGGATGCTCGTCTGGGACCTGCGCGACTTCGCCGTCTCACCCAGCTTCGCCGGCGGCTCGATCCGCCATTCGGTCGCCCACATCGCGCTGATCAAGGGGCTCAACCAGAAGGGCCTGATCAGCTACGAGGGCGTCAAGAAGGAGAGCTTCGCCGCCGTGCAGAGCGCCTTCGCCGCGATCGCCGCCAACAAGTAGCCGGGCTGCATTACAGCGTGCCGACGCGGTCGGGCGGCCAGTAGATCGAGACGGCCTGACCGATCACCCACGACAGCGGCACCGGTCCCCAGAACCGGCTGTCGTCGGAGTTGCCGCGGTTGTCGCCCATCAGAAAGACGTAGCCGCTCGGGACGGTGATCGTCCGCGGGAGGTCGCAGGCCTCGCCGCCGCCGCACGGGGCGATGTAGGAGTCGGACTCGCGGGCCCCGTTGCGCAGAACGTGGCCGCCGGCTACGGCGATCCGGTCGCCGCCGACGCCGACCACCCGCTTGATGAACGTCTGCTCCGACGCCGCGGATGTCGGCGTGGGGCACGCGCTCCGGGCGGACACCGGCACGCCGCAGCGAGCGGGCGTGAGGTCGGCCCCGCGCGGCGGGTGGAAGACCACGACCTGGCCGACCTGGGGCTCGGCTCCGAGGCGGTGCGAGAAGCGGTTGACCAGCACCCGGTCGCCCTCGTGGAGCGTCGGCTCCATCGACGCGCTGGGGATTCGGTAGGGCTTGACCGCGTAGGCCTGGACGCAGAAGGCCAGCCCGATGGCGACGGCGACGGTGAGGGCGAGCTCGAGGGCACCCCGGCCGCGCGTCTGTTTCCTCATCGGTTGATCATGGCAAGCCGCCGTCGTCCGGCGACCCGGTCACGCGGTGTTGCCGCGAGCGATCCGGCGCAGGTCCAGCGCCTCGTCGAGCACCTCGTCGGATACGCCGTGCTCCCGCGCCACCTCGCGAAGCGTGCGCCCGGACGCCGTCGCGTCCTTGACGATCGCGCTCGCCCGGTCGTAGCCGATGTGCGGGTTGAGCGCCGTGGCCACGGCCAGCGTCGACTCGGCGCTCCGGTCGCAGCCGTCGCGGTTGGCCTGGAGGTCGGCGACGCACTTCCGGTCGAGCACGGTCACGGCGCTGGTGAGCAGGGAGATCGACTGGAGCAGGTTGCGGGCGATCAGCGGTATCCGGACGTTGAGCTCGAAGTTGCCCTGCATCCCGCCGATGGTGATCGCCGTGTCGTTGCCGATCACCTGGGCGGCGACCTGGAGCACGACCTCGGGGATCACCGGGTTGACCTTCCCCGGCATGATCGACGACCCCTTCTGGAGCTCGGGCAGGAGCAGCTCGGCGATGCCGGCCCGCGGACCCGACCCCATCAGCGCGAGATCCTGGGCGATCTTGGTGAGCGACACGGCGAGCACCTTGAGCGCCCCCGAGAGCTCGACTAGGGCGTCGCGGTTGGCCTGGGCCTCGAACGGGTCGGCCGGTGCCGCGACGTCGAGCCCGGTGTCCTCGGACAGCTTCGCCCGGACGCGGGCGGCGAACTCGGGGTGGGTGTTCAGGCCGGTGCCGGTCGCCGTCCCGCCGAGGGGGATCTGGGCGAGCCGGCCGAGCGTCGCGGTGATGCGGTCCCCGGCGAGCCGGATCTGGGCGGCGTAGCCGCCGAACTCCTGGCCCAGGGTGACCGGGACCGCGTCCATCAGGTGGGTCCGCCCGGCCTTGACGATGTCGGCGAAGGCCTCGGCCTTGGCCGCGAACGCGCGCTCGAGTCCGGCGAGCGCCGGGAGGAGCTCGCGGTTGACGAGCTCGAGGGCGGCGAGGTGTACGGCGGAGGGAAAGACGTCGTTCGAGGACTGCCCCAGGTTCACGTGGTCGTTCGGATGGGCCCCGTCCCCGGCGAGGGCGGCGATCACCTCGTTGGCGTTCATGTTCGTCGAGGTGCCCGAGCCGGTCTGGAAGACGTCGATCGGGAACTGCTCGTCGTGGCGGCCGGCGACGACCTCGGCGGCGGCCGCGGCGATCCGGGCGGCGAGTCCGTCGTCGAGCAGCCCGAGCCCGCCGTTGACCGTGGCCGCGGCTCCCTTGATGCGAGCGAGCCAGTGGACGACGGCGATCGGGACAGGTTCGCCGGAGATCGGGAAGTTGTCGATCGCCTTCTGGGTCTCGGCTCCGTAGAGCCGCTCGGTCTCGGACGGTGCCGTCATCGCTGGTCTTCTCCCGGAGATGATGGGGGGCGGGATCCGAGCCACGTTACACGCAGAAGGCGGCCAGCTCCCGGGCGACGCCGACGGGATCGTCGTACGCCAGCAGGTAGCCGGTCCCGGGCAGGACCCGGAGCTGGGCACCGGGGATGAGCTCGAGCGCCTCCTCGGCCAGGGAGAGGGGATGGACGGCGTCGGCGTCGGCCCAGAGGAGCAGGACGGGCTGGGCGAGCCCGGCGTAGGCCTCGAGCAGCTGGTCCTGCGGGCCGGCCGGCCAGCGGGCGGCGAAGCGCGCCCAGGAGCGGGCGAGCTTGGCGTTGCCCCCGACGTCGGCGAAGGCGTGGCGGACGAGATCCGAGGTCTCGGGCGTGCCCCGGACCGAGAGCTTCGGCCCGAGCTCGGGGCGGAAGACCGCGCGGGCGCCGTAGGAGAGGACGTGGTCGAGGCCGGGGACGGCGGCCGCCCGCACGGCGATCCGCCAGGTCCGCCGGAGGCGGTCGTGGCTCGGCCGGCCGTGCATCCGGTTGGGCATGAGGACGATTCGCGACGGCGTGATCCGGCCACCGAGGACGGCGTGGAGCACGAGCTCGGCGCCGAGGTCGTGGCCGCCGAGCAGCGGGTGCGGGCCGAGCACCTCGGCGCTGAAGCCGGCGAGCACGTCGAGGAACCACTCCCGGGTGTAGGGAAAGCTCGGGCCCGTCTCCGAATCGCCGTGGAGCGGGAGGTCGGGCAGCACCAGGCGAAAGCGATCCGACAGCGAGTCGACGATCGGCTCCCACTCCTTGTGCGAGAGCATCGCCGAGTGGAGCAGGGCCAGCGTCGGGCCGGTGCCCGTCTCGCGGTAGGCGACGCGCGCCCCGTCGATGTGGTGGTAGAGGCGGAGCCTCACCCAGTGTCCTGACCGGCAAGGATCCCCCGGTGGAGGGCGGCGAGCGACGCCGGCCCGGCGCCGCGCAGCGCCCCGGCGCCCTCGACGCGCTGCCGGAGCTGCCCGGCCAGGCCGGTCGAGCGCGCCGCGCCCCGGCGGGCCGCGCCGATCAGATAGCCGAGCTCGAGCGCGTCAGGAGGGCTGGCCACGGCGCGCACGGCGAGGCGGTCGGCCGTGCCGATCAGCAGGCTGCCGACCTCCTCGAGCTGGATGCCGCTGCCCGAGGCGTCGGCGATGCACGTCGAGATCGTCGTTCCGTCGGCGAGCCGGACGGGTCCGGGCGCCACGGCCAGCGCCTGCTCGATCGCCGCCGTGCCGGTCATGCAGGCCGCCGGCGTCGAGGGCGCCGCCGCCCCGCAGGCGGCGAGCCCCGCCACCAGGCCGAAGGCGATCCCCGCGCGTCGGCCGAGGCGGCTCCACATGGCGGCAATCGTATTGCCAGCCCACGGAGGGGCCCCGCGCGCCCGGCGAGGAGGCGTCCGCCCCGGACGCTAGCGTGACGGCATGGGCCTCGTTCCGGGCGATCCTCTTGCCCACCGCGCGCTCGACTCGCTGCTGCGGGCCGAGGCCAGCGTCCGGCGCCGGCTCTCGGCCGAGCTCCAGCGGGAGGGTCTCTCGGCCTCGGGCTTCTCGGTGCTCGTAGTCCTCAACACGGCCGGCGGCGAGCTCGAGATGCGTGCCCTGCGGGCACGGCTACGGATGTCCAAGGCCAACGCGAGCGAGGTCGTCTCGACCCTCGAGACGGCCGGGCTGGTCGCCCGGCGGCGCCTGCCGAACGACCGGCGGACGGCGAGCGTGATGCTCAGCGCCGGCGGCCGAGCCGCGGTCGACCGCCTGTTCCCCGAACACACGCGCCGCGTGGCCGACACCTTCGCCGTGCTCGACGAGGAGGAGAAGCGCTCGCTCGCGCAGATCTGCCGCAAGCTCGCCGCCTGAGCGGCGGCCGCCTCGCCTAACGGAACGCTCACCCTCGCCGACCGGTCCCGGGGGCGGCGCCAACCTAGAATCAAGATCGCCATGGCCTACCGGGCGGTCGATCCGCAGCAGTCCTACCCCGATCTCGAGCGTGAGGTGCTCGAGCGGTGGCGCGCGCGCGAGATCTTCGCCGAGTCGCTGCGTCGCCGGGAGGGCGCCGAGCAGTGGGTCTTCTACGAGGGGCCGCCGACCGCCAACGGCCGTCCCGGCGTCCACCACGTCCTCGCCCGGGTCTTCAAGGACATCTACCCGCGCTACAAGACGATGCGCGGGTACCGCGTCGAGCGCAAGGGCGGCTGGGACTGCCACGGCCTGCCGGTCGAGATCGCCGTCGAGCAGCAGCTCGGGCTGAAGTCCAAGGAGGAGATCGAGGCCTTCGGGATCGCCGAGTTCAATCGCCGGTGCCGCGAATCGGTCTTCACGTTCCTCGAAGACTGGAACCGCCTGACCGAGCGGATCGGCTTCTGGATCGACCTCGACGACGCCTACCGGACGCTCGACGACTCCTACATCGAGTCGGTCTGGTGGGCGCTCGAGCAGATCCACGCCAAGGGCCTTCTCTACGAGGGCCACAAGGTCGTGCCCTACTGCCCGCGATGCGGCACCGCCCTCTCCTCGCACGAGGTCGCGCTCGGCTACCGCGACGTCGAGGACCCGTCGGTCTACATCCGCATGCCGGTCACCGCAGCCCGCGGCCCGCTCCGGGACGGCGACGAGCTGCTGATCTGGACGACGACGCCGTGGACGCTCGTCGCCAATGCGGCGATCGCCGCCGACCCGGAGATCGGCTACGTGCGGGCCCGCCTCGGCGACGCCGTGTTCGTGCTCGCGCAATCGCTGGTCGCCCGGGTGCTCGGGGAGGGCGCCGAGGTGCTCGACCGCTTCCCGGGGCGCGAGCTCGACGGCGCCGCCTACGTCCCGCCGTTCGACTTCATCCCCGGGTCTGCCTGGGGCGAGCGCGGCCACACCGTCCTGATGGCTGACTTCGTCTCCGACGACGACGGGACCGGGCTCGTCCACACGGCGATCGCCTTCGGCGAGGACGATTTCCGGCTGGGGGCGGTCTATGGCCTCGGCGTGGTCAACCCGGTCCGCGTCGACGGGACCTACGACGACTCGATCGGACCGTACGCCGGCCGCAACGTCGCGGACGCCAACGCCGACCTGATCGAGGATCTCCGGGGGCGGGGCCGGCTCCTGCGCGCCGAGCTCAAGGAGCACTCCTACCCCCACTGCTGGCGCTGCGGGACGCCGCTCATCTACTACGCCAAGCCGTCGTGGTACATCGCGACGACCGAGCTCCGCGACCGCCTGCTCGCAGCCAACGAAACGGTCGACTGGCACCCGTCGCACATCAAGCACGGCCGCTTCGGCGACTGGTTGGAGAACAACGTCGACTGGGCGCTCTCGCGCGAGCGCTACTGGGGCACGCCGCTGCCGATCTGGCGGTGCGAGGCCGGCCACCAGCTCTGCGTCGGGTCCTTCGCCGAGCTCGAGCGGCGGTCGGGGACCCCGGTCGGCGACCCCCACCGGCCCTACGTCGACGACATCGCCTTCCCGTGCGAGGAGTGCGGCGAGCCGATGCGGCGCGTGCCCGAGGTGATCGACGTCTGGTTTGACTCGGGGGCGATGCCCTTCGCCCAGCACCACGCCCCGTTCGAGAACGCGGAGCGCTTCGAGCAGTCCTTCCCGGCCGACTTCGTCTGCGAGGCGCTCGACCAGACGCGGGGCTGGTTCTACTCACTGCTGGCCGTCTCCGCCCTCCTCCACGACCAGGCGCCCTACCGCAACGTCGTCTGCCTGGGGCTTATCCTCGACGCCGAGGGCCAGAAGATGTCGAAGTCGAAGGGCAACATCGTCGCGCCCGAGGAGATCATCGAGCGCTTCGGCGCCGATGCCCTGCGCTGGTACTTCTTCACGTCGAAGGCGCCGTGGGACGGCTACCGCTTCTCGACCGAGGCGGTCGGCGAGGCCGGCCAGCTGCTGCTGCGCCCACTGTGGAACAGCTACCGCTTCTACGTCCTCTACGCCAACGCGACCGACGGGGCCGCGGCCCGGACCGGCGAGGCAGAGGCGACCGACCTCGACCGGTGGGTCCTCTCGCGCCTGGCCGCGACGGTGGCCGAGACGACCGAGCGCCTCGAGGACTACGACGCGACCGCCGCCGGGCGGGCGATCGGCGCCTTCGTCGAGGAGCTCTCGAACTGGTACGTCCGCCGCTCGCGTCCGCGCTTCTGGGACGGGGACGCGGCCGCCTTCGCGACGCTGCACGAGTCGCTGGTGACCGTGGCCCGCCTGCTCGCCCCATTCACCCCGTTCGTGGCAGACGAGATCTACGACAACCTCGACGCAGGCCTCGCGAGCGTCCACCTCGAGGACTTCCCGGCGCCCGGCACGCGCGACCTCGAGCTCGAGTTCGCGATGGCCACCGCCCGGGAGACCGTCCGCCTCGGCCGGGCCGCCCGGGCCCAGGCCAAGGTCCGCACGCGCCAGCCGCTGCGCGAGGCGATCGTCGTCGCCAGCGCCCGTGAGCAGGAGGCGATCGGTCGCCTCGGCGAGCTCGTGCGCGACGAGCTCAACGTCAAGCAGCTCCGGTTCGTGGCCGCCGCCGACGAGCTCGGCGAACACCAGGTCAAGCCGAACTACCGGGCGCTCGGCCCCCGCTTCGGCAAGGCGATGCCGAAGGTCGCCGACGCGGTCGCCGCCCTCGATCCGGCCCACGTGGCGCGGTCGCTGCGGGAGGGGCGAACCGTCGTGGTCTCCTTCGACGGCCACGACCACGAGCTCGGGGCCGACGACCTCCTGGTCACCCTCGCCCCGCTCGAGGGCTACGGTCTCGAGCGCGAGGGCTCACACGCCGTGGCCCTCGATCTCGGCCTCGACGAGGAGCTCCTCCGCGAGGGCCTGGCGCGGGAGATCGTCCACGCCGTGCAGGCGGCCCGCAAGGCGGCGGGACTCGACGTCGTGGACCGAATCTCGCTGGCGCTCGGCGGCGACCCCGACCTGCTCGCCGCCGCCCGCGACCACGACGACTACATCGCCGGCGAGACCCTGGCCACGGCGCTCTCGATCGACGGCATCCGCGACGGCGAGCCCGTCACCGTCGACGGCCGCGAGCTCGTGATCGCCCTGCGCCGAGCCTGACCGGGACGCCGCCCAGGCGAGCGGCGGCTCCAGCCCTGCTCAGGCGAGCGCCGGCTCCAGCGCCTGCTCGATCCGCTTCTTCGGCTGGGCGCCGATCAGCGTGTGTACGGCCTCACCGTTGCGGAAGAGGATCATCGTGGGAATCGAGAGGACGCCGAACTTGGCGGCGGTCTGCTGGTTGTCGTCGATGTTGAGCTTGACGATCCGCAGGTCCTCGCGCTCGGCGGCGATCTTCTCGAGCTCCGGACCGACGACCCGGCAGGGGCCGCACCAGGGCGCCCAGAAGTCGACGAGGACGGGGGTCTCGGATTCGATCACCTCAGCCTGGAAGCTGGCGTCGGTGACCTCGACTAGTGTGCCCACTTGCTCTCCTTCTGGTCGACTCTGTCCCATTACTATACAAAGTGTAGTGGGTCCGAACATCGCCCGGGCGCGGCTCGGCGGGAGGCTCAGCCGAGCACGAGGGCGAACAGGTGCGGCGCCGCGTAGACCTCGAAGACGGCCGCGACGACCAGCGCGGGCACGGCGATCGCCACCGTCACCAGCGTCGCCGCCAGGAGCTGCTCCCACTGCGCGCGGCGGCTGGCGAGGATCCAGGCGGCCAGGGGGAGGAAGAGCGCCGTCAGCTCGGGCACGGCGTGGGGCAGGAGGACGGCCAGGAGCACGCCCGGGGAGGTGTGCAGGCCGGCGGCCACCGATGCCGCCTGGGTGCCGATGACGAGCGCCTGGGCCGAGAGGGAGAAGGTGGTCGCGCCGACGACGAAGACGATCGCGAAGCGCCCGCCGTGCTCGTGGAGCCATCGGCGCACGCCCCGCTGGTCGCGCGCCTGGAGCGGGAGCGAGCTCCCGGCGATGAAGCCGGCGAGGCAGGCCATGGCGTGGAGGGCGAGGACGAGGAGGTTGCGCCCGAGCACCCAGGCGATGTCGCGGGGGTGTCCGACGACGAACGGCGGGCGGTTGACCTGGGCCTGGGCCGGCGTGGCCACGGCGGCGACGATCCACACCGCCCCGAGCAGGCAGAGCGCGGCGCCGAGGCTGCCGAGCACCCAGCCGCGGAGCACCGACCACGGGCGGCGGCGCCAGTCCTCGAGCGTCTGGCGCGTGTGCCGGACGCCTTCGACGAAGGCGTAGGCCGACGGCGCCGACGGGACGATCTCCACCCGGACGCATCGGCCCGCCGCGGGCCGGGCGTTACCTGTCCGTCCGTCTATCTCGCTGGGAGAGGCGCAGCCGCGGCAGCATCCAGCAGGCCTCGATGGCGATCGCCGGCGACATCTTGCTCCGGCCGAGACGCCGGTCGCGGAAGACGATCGGCACCTCGGTCACCCGGAAGCCGCGGGCCAGCGCGCGGTAGGTCAGCTCGACCTGGAAGGCGTAGCCCTGGGAGCGGACCGTGTCGAGGTCGATCGCCTCGAGCACCTCGCGGCGAAAGCACTTGAAGCCGCCCGTGAGGTCGCGGATCGGGACCCCGAGCACCGACCGGGCGTAGATGCAGCCGCCGCGGCTGAGTATCCGGCGGAGTAGCCCCCAGTCGGCCACCGCCCCGCCGGCCGTATAGCGGGACCCGAGCACGAGGTCGGCCCCGGCGTCGACGGCGGCCAGGAGCCGCGGGAGGTCGGCCGGATCGTGGGAGAAGTCGGCGTCCATCTCGATCACGCGGCCGGCGCCGGCGGCCAGGGCGTGGCGGAAGCCGGCCAGGTAGGCGGGGCCGAGTCCCTCGCGGCGGGCACGGTGGAGGACGTCGACGTGTTCGTGGTCGGCGGCGAGCCGGTCGGCGATCGCGCCGGTCCCGTCGGGCGAGGAGTCGTCCACCACGAGCACCCGGAATCCGGCGGGCGAACCGGCGGCCAGCGCCGGCAGCGCGGCGGCGACGATGGCCTCGATGTTCTCGGCCTCGTCGAAGGTCGGCAGGATCAGCCATGCGGGGCCGGGCATGGCGGCTTACCCTAGATGAATCGCCGCCACCTCCAACACCACGATCGCCGCCGCCCTGGACGAGCTCGGCGACCTGTACGAGCTCGACGGCGCCGTGATCCACCGCGTCGTCGCCTACCGCAACGCGGCCAAGGCGATCCGCGACTCGCCCGTGTCGGTCGCCGAGCTCGCCCTCGCCGGCCGGGTCACCGAGCTCGCCGGCATCGGCGCGACGCTCGAGCAGAAGATCCTCGACCTGATCGCCACGGGCACCATCCCGGCCGCGGAAAAGCTCCGTAGGCGTTTCCCGCCCGGCCTCTTGGACCTGACCGCGCTCCCAGGACTCGGTCCCAAACGGGCGCGGCGTCTCTACGAAGAGCTCGGCATCGATTCGCTCGCGAGCCTCGGCGAAGCCGCCCGCGGCGAACGCCTGCGCGGCCTCCGGGGGTTCGGCGAGAAGTTCGAGCACGCGGTGCTCGTCGCGCTGGCCGCGGCGACCGGCCCCGACGGCGAGGGGAAGCCCGCCCGCCGGGTCCTACTCGACCGCGCGTTGTCGATCGGCGAGCTGCTCGTCGGCGAGCTTCGGGCGCGGGCCGGCGGGCCGGACACCCGGATCGAGCTCGCCGGATCGGTGCGGCGGCGGACCGAGAGCGTGAAGGATCTCGACGTCGTCATCGCCGGCGACGATCCTGGCGCCCTGCTCGACGCCCTCCCCGAGCTCGAGGCGATCGACACCGGCGCGCGGACGGGGCCGGCCGCCGCCCGCGGCGTCACCCACACGGGGATGGCGGTCGAGCTGCGCGCGGTGTCGCCCGACCAGTTCGGCAACCTCCTCCAGCACCTGACCGGGTCGGCCCGGCACAACGCCGCCCTGCGCGAGCGCGCCGTCCGGCTCGGGCTCCGCGTCTCGGAGTACGGCGTCCTCGCCGAGGAGACCGGGGTCACCCACCGGTGCGCGACCGAGGCCGAGGTCTACGCCCTGCTCGGCCTCGACTACATCGAGCCCGAGCTCCGGGAGAACCGGGGCGAGCTCGACCGGCCGTGTCCGCCGCTGATCGAGCTGGCCGACATCCGCGGCGACCTCCACTGCCACACGGTGGCCTCGGACGGTCGCCAGACGATCACCGAGATGGCGCGGGCGGCGGTCGCCCGCGGCTACGAGTACCTGGCCATCACCGACCACTCGGCGAGCCACGGCTTCGGCAACCACGTCGCCCCCGACGATCTCCGCCGCCAGATCGAACGGGTGCGCGAGGTCGACGACCGCATGCCGGAAATCCGCCTCCTGGCCGGCAGCGAGGTCAACATCCTCCCCGACGGCTCGCCCGACTACGACGACGACCTCCTCACCCAGCTCGACTGGGTGATCGCGAGCGTCCACACCGCCTTCGCGATCGGGAGTGATGCGATGACCGCCCGCATCGTCGCCGCCACCGGCCACCCCCTGGTCGACGCGATCGGCCATCCGACCGGGCGAATGATCGAGCGGCGTCCGCCCTACCCGGTCGACATCGACGCGGTGATCGCCGCCGCGGCCGCGTCGGGCACGCTGCTCGAGATCAACTCCAACCCGAACCGCCGCGACCTCGGGGAGGTCCACGCCCGGGCGGCGGTCCACGGCGGGGCGGGGATCATCATCAACTCGGACGCCCACTCGAGCGCCGGCTTCGACGTGCTCCGCTACGGCATCTGGACCGCCCGGCGGGCCTGGCTCGCCCCGGACGCGGTGCTCAACACCCTCCCCTGGGGGGAGCTCGTCAAGCGGCTCAAGCGGCTGCGGTGAGGGCCGGGAGGACTCGCTCGGCCACGATCCGATCGACGCTCGCCGCGGCGAAGGGCTCGAGCGCGGCGGCCGCCGCCTCGACGTAGCCGGGACGGGGCGAGTCGAGCGCCAGACGCAAGGCCCCCGCCAGGTCCTCGCCGACCAGCCGGTCGTCGAGCCGGCGGGCGAGCCCGAGGGCGACGTAGGGGCCGGGGGCGGCGGTGGTGACGAGCATGCAGCCGTCGGCCAGCGCCTCGAGCTGGGCGATCCCGTAGTCCTCCCGGCGGGGCGCGGTGACGTAGACGCGGGCGCGGCGCAGGAGCGATCGGTAGGCGTCGCGGTCGATCATCCCGACGGTCCGCACGCCGGGGGCCGGGGCGCCGTCGACGCCGGCCACCACGAGCTCCTCGCCCGGTCGGCGGACCTCCGCCCAGGCCGCGAGCACCCGGTCGAGGCCCTTCTTGCGCGGGTTGGCGCCGTAGGTGATCGCCGCGATGTCGCGGACCGGCGCCGGCGGGCCGGAAGGCCCCACCGGGACGGGGACGACCATCGCCGCGCCGCCAGGCGTCACCGGCACCTCGCGTAGAGCGCCGTCGCTCGAGGGCAGGAGCAGCGGGGCCGCGGCGAAGCGGAGGCGCTCGAGGGGTCGCTGCCAGGCGCCGTGGCGGCCCGGGCGGTTGGCGGCGGCGGCCCCGTCGAAGCGGATCGCCCCGGGGACGGGCCAGAGCAGGGCGGCGGTGATCGTCGAGTAGACCACCGCCCCGGCGGGCTCGGTCTGGAGCGCCGCGCGGGCGGCGGCGCGGGCGGCGCGGGCCCAGACGAAGTCGGTCAGCGCGAAGGTGCGGACATCGGGCTGCCGGGCGGCCTCGGCGACGGCGACGCTGGCCCCGGCCCGCCGCAGGGCTCCGACGAGCTCCTCGTCGGCGGCGCGCAAGCCGACCGTCGAGCCGAGCGAGACGACGAGGACATCGGTCACGCAGCTTGGCCGTCGCGCTGCGGCAGGTACGCCTTGAACCCCGGCGTCCGGGTCAGGGCGATCGGCGCCAGCGGGGAGGTCGGCTCGATGTGGAAGCGGGCGCCGTCGCGCTGCTCGATGGCGAGCACCGCCGCGTGCTGACGGCGCCAGGCGAGGGCCCAGATGATCGCGAAGCCGGTGGCGATCCCGGGGATCTGCGGCGCGAAGAAGCCGGCCGTCCCGGCGATCACCGTCAGGACGAGGAGCGGCCAGAGGCGGTTGAGGATCACCCGGGTCGGCTTCTGCTCGGGCATCGTGGTCACCGCCCGGGCCCCGGCCAGAAGCCGGGCGATCGGCGGGCTCGTCTCGTTGCGGCGGCCGATGAAGGCGCCGAGCAGCGTGGACAGCGCCCACCAGCCGAAGGCGAGCAGGGCGATGTCGGGGGCCCCGGTCTCGCCGGCGCCGATCACCGTGACTGCGGCGAGCGCCGTGGCCGCCCCGGCGCAGAGGAGTACCGTCGTCCGGAGAAAGTCGACGAACGACATCAGTCGAGCAGGGCCTGGAGTACCTCGCGCACGCCGAGTTCGCCGTCGACCATCACGTCGGCCGCGCGCGCGAGCTCGTCGGGGGTCTCCTCGGAGCGGACGCCGACGCAGACCGCGCCGTCGCCGAGCGCCGCCCGCAGACCATCGAAGGCGTCGATGTCGGTCACGTCGTCCCCCATGTAGAGGCCGTGGGCGACGCCGGCGGGGGGCGTCAGCAGGCCGGCCACGCCACGACCCTTGTCGATTTGGAGCGGTGGTCGGACCTCGAGGACCTTGCGCCCCCAATGGACGTGGAAGTCGGCGGCCAGGGCCCTGCCCTCGATGCCCTTCACGGCGGCGAGCGCGGCTTCCTCGTCGGAGGCGCCGCGCCAGTGGAAGCCGGCGATCGGCCCCTTGTCCTCGCCGCGGATCCCGAGGGCGGCGAGCTCGGCCGTCTCCTCGGTGCGGGCGAAGTCGCGGATGCCCAGGGTCCAGGGGGCGATCTCGGAATCGAGCTCGACCTCGTCGGACCCGGGGTCGAGCCGCTCACAGCCGTGATTGCCGACGTAGGAGATCGAGTCGATCCCCACGATCGACCGGGCCACGGCGGCCGGCCGTCCGCTGATGCACGCCACCATCCGGTAGCGGCCGGCAAGCGCGACCAGGAGGCTCCGGGTCGCCGCGGGAACGGCGGCGTCCTGCGCCCGGGGGACGATCGGCGCGAGCGTCCCGTCGATGTCGAGGAGGACGGCCGAGCGGCGCTGGTCGGCGCGCAACGGCGCGAGCGTCTCGGCCAGCGTGGCGGCGGTGGGCACGGCATCTAGTATGGCGCCCATGCCTGCCGCCCGATCGCTCCGGCTGGCGGCGATCGGGACGGCGGGCGGACTGGTCAGCGGCCTGTTCGGCGTCGGCGGCGGGTCGGTGATCGTGCCGCTGCTGATCCTCTGGCTCGGCTACGGCGAGCGCGAGGCGACGGGCACGTCGCTGGCGGCGATCGTCCCGACCGCGGCGATCGGGATGGCCGCCCAAGCGCTCTACGGCAACGTCCGCCTCGAGCAGGGCCTGGTGATCGCGATCCCGGCGCTGGCCGGGGTCGTCCTCGGCGCGTATCTCCAGCAGAAGGTCCCGGGGCGGACGGTTTCGCTGCTCTTCGCCGGGCTCCTCGTCGTCGTCGCCGTCGAGCTCGTGGCCCAGTGATCGAGCTCGCCGCGATCGGGCTCCTGGCCGGGGTCGCCTCCGGGCTGCTCGGGGTCGGCGGCGGGGTCCTCTTCGTCCCCGGCCTCGTCTTCGTCGCCGGGCTGACACAGGTCGATGCCGAGGCGACGTCGCTGCTGGCCATCATCCCGGTGGCGCTGCTCGGGGCCTGGCGCCAGCATCGCTACGGCAACCTCCGCATGGACGACGGCCTGCTGATCGGCGTGCTCTCGGTCGCCGGCGCCGTCGCCGGGGTCGCCCTGGCCAACGTCCTCACGGGAGCGGTGCTGCGCGGTCTCTTCGCGCTGCTGATGCTCGCCGTCGCCGGGCAGCTTCTGCGCGGGGCCGGCCGGGCGGCGCCCCGGCCGCCATCGGAAGGCGATCGGCTATCCTGACTCGGCATGGGTCTTGACAATCCGACACACCTGGCGATCCTCGTCGTCGTCCTGCTGCTGGTGTTCGGAGCCAAGCGGATCCCCGAGATCGCCAAGTCGCTGGGGAGCGGCATGCGCGAGTTCAAGGACTCGGTGAGCGGCGGCTCCTCCTCCCAGCCCGAGGCGTTGACGGCCGCCGCGCCTCCTGCGCCGCCGACCGCCCCCGCGCCGCCGGCCGCCGCTGCGCCTGCGCCGGCGGC
>JBPCNA010000152.1:0-33837 GCA_051001735.1 Solirubrobacteraceae bacterium | reverse complement strand
CGCCGACCTCGGCGTCAGGTCGGCCGTCAGGTTCTGGGCCGAACCGGCGAGGGAGTTGCGAAGCGCCCGTCCCACCACGGTCGGGATCTCCGGGTCGGTGACGCCACCGACGCCGACCGAGTCCAGGGCGAGAGCCGGCCTCATCAGGGGCGGCCCGATGAGCGCCGGATAGCGGCCGAGCCGGAGCTCTCCGGTGGCGTCCCGCACGACGTCGACGGAGAGATAGCTGATGGTCGTGGCGCTCGTCGCGGCCGCCACGGTGTATACGTGCTCGTCCGGTCCCAGCCGCCGGGTCTGGACGATCTCCGCCCATTCGACCCGTTGGGATCCCCGCGTGGGGAGGCCGAGGCCGGCGTCCGGATCGATCGTCCCGCCGATGAACTGGGCCAGCGCCTGCTGGTGCTCGGCCGGCGAGGCGGCGTCCCAAGTCAGGTAGCGACGGGCGAAGAGCGTGGCGAATCCCTCGGCCCCGCGGTCGGCGACGACGACCGGGGCCACCCGGCCCGCCGCCGGCCTGGGTGGCGCGATCGCGAAGCGGATCGTCGTCGCCACGCCCACCCCGGCCGTGACGTACAGCACCCACCGGGTCATCGACCCCGAGGCCCGGACTCGCCACATCGGCCGCGTGTCGAGGCGGATCATGGACGGCTTCTCGGCGCTCATCGCTCGAAGCCGAACTCCTGCGGCCCCGCGACAGCGGGCGGGTGTGGCCTCGCCGCCGCCCCCGGCGACCGCGCGGGCGAAGCCTGGCCCGCAAGGATCGTCGTCGAATGCCTGCTACGCACGGCCGGACGGCCGGTCTTGACAGCGGGCGACTCGATCCGCGCCGTCGCCCGATCGCGACTTGCCACCGACTGACCACCCATCGGGCGACTCGCTCGGCCGCCGCGGCCGGCCGGCGGCACAGCACCGGTCGGGCGCGCGACGATCGCCGCTGGTAGGACGAACCCGATCTGGTTCGGGACGATCGCCGCGCGCGGGGCGCCGGCGGCGTGTCCACGCGGGAGGTGACCTCCGCGGGAGGCGCCGGCGCCGGCGAGCAGGAAGCTCGCCAACCGGGCCACCAGAACGGCGACGACGAGCGCCCCCGCACAGGCGATCAACACCTGACGACGCGGCGCGGCGCGGCCATGGCGGGCGACCGGCTGCGCTTCCGGCTGCGCCGCCCACGGGTCGATCTCGGCACCCCTCGGCTCGCCCGGGCTACCGGCCAGGTGGCAGTCGAACCCGGCGCTGTCGAGGTAGTCGGTGCCGGAGAGGAGGTCTTCCTCGTCGAGGACGCGATAGACCGCCGTCGGCCGACGCCGTCTCATCGCGCTCCGGCCTCCAGGTGAAGTAGGGGCGCGGGGGGGGGGGGGGGGAGCGCGGGGAAGGGGGGGGGGGGAAGAGAGGGGAGGGGGGGGAGGGGTGGAGGGCGTCCTGGACCAGCTGGAGAGGGGACGAGGCGGCGCCGCGAACAGGCGCCGCCCAGGGCGCCGTTCCAGAGCGCGACCCGGGGGGGATGGATCGCGTTGGCGCCGTGTGAGACGCACCTGAGGTCGGGATGGGGAGTGGTCATGGTGTGCCTCGTCGGTCACTCCGACCGCACCCCCGCATCGGGACATGTCACATCCCTCGCCCCCGACGACGTCGGGAGCGACCGCGTGTTCAGGCCGGCGTGCTCCCCAGGGTCCGTCCGCCGGCCGAGCGACTCAGCGCTCGAACCCCGAGAACTCGCGTTGCGCCTGGCCGGAACTCCGGATGGCAGCGGCCGACTGCGCAGGCTCCGATGCCGACGGCGTGATGACCGCTGCCGCGCGAGCCGAGGACGTCCCGAACTCGCGATGGGCGACCGCGGACGCCACGGCGCCGCTGGCGATCGGCGGTGGCGCCGTGCCGGCCGAGCGCGAGGGCGCGGGTGTCCGCGTCACGACGATGGGCGTCGTCGACTCGGCGGGGCGGGCCTGATGCCGAACGGCTGCGCGCACGTGGTGGTGGACGCGCGAGACCGGAGTGCCGATCCCGGGGCCGCAGATCGCGTAGCCACCGGCGGCCCCGGCCAGACAGGCTGCGGCGACTCCCAGCTTCACCGCCCCGGCCCCAACCGCCGAGCCACCGGCCACACCGGCTGCTCCCGCCTCGGTCGTCCCGCGCCCGAGTAGGCCGGTCATCCGCCGTCCGGCCAGGATCAGCCCACCCAGCTTGGCGATGAGGCCGACGTTGGCCGCGACGGGGGCCGGCAGCACCGCGGCGATTTGTCGGGGCGGCCGGTCGAGTGAGCGCAGCTGACTCGCGCACGCCGTGCAGTTGGCGATGTGCGCCGCGGTGCGATGTGTCTGTTCCTCGGTCGCCGCGCCCGCCGCGTAGGCGATGATGTCCGGCTCCAGACGGCTACAGCGGTCTCCGACCCGGTACTCCGACACGAGCGATCGGAGACGTGCCCGTGCCCTCTGGGCAACCTTGCGGAACTTCTCAGGCGACCAGCCGTAGCGCCGACAGAACTCTCCGCAGTCCATGCCGAGGCTGACCTGGCACGCCAACACCAGCCGCTGATCCTCGGTCAGCTCGGTCGCCACCTCCTGCAGGCGGCGCAACTCAATCCGCCCAGCCACCTGGCGCAAGACCTCCGCGCTCGGGTCCTCGAGCTCGGCCGCCCCCGAGTCGGGTGCGTCCACCGGCACGGCCCGAGCGATCGCCATCTCGATTGGGCTACGACCGCCGATCGCCCGCCGCCGATCGTCGATCCTCGAGGAGAACTTCTGCTCGAGTGCGTGGACGATGTGCTCCTGGCTGGTGAAGGGGTCGCGCCGAGCCCGCGTGACGAGCTCGAGCGTCGCCTGGCTATAGCAGTCCTCGAGGTCCTCCCACCGCAGACGGCGCCGGTTCACCCGGAGCAACCGGTCGCGCCGAGCTGTGGCGACCAACGCCACGGCCTCCACCGGATCTCGCGTCCCAAGCGCCATCTTCGCCCCGTCCGACGGGGGCGGCCATTCCGGGACAGGTATCTCGGGGATCAACACCTTGGCGGGAGCCTCTGACGGCGCGCAGTCTAGCGACGGGCGCGTCCCGGCTGCCGAAAACCTCGGACGCGGCTACGGGCTAGCATCACCAGCCCATAGAATTCACCCCGCGCAAGATGCTCCCGACCGCGCCATGACCGGACCCCGCCCAGAGATCTCCGACCGACCGCCGAGCCCGTTCTCGATCGCCGTCTCCGGCGGCGGCGGACGGCCCCTCGTCGCCGCGGTCGCCGGCGATGTCGACATCGCGACTGCCGGCTCGATGAGCGAGGCGGTCATCGGCGCCCTCGAGGATTCCCCCGGGTGCGGCGTCGTGCTCGACTTCACGAACGTCGGCTTCATGGATTCGAGCGGCCTGCGCGCCGTTCTCGACATCTCGCGCCGGCTCGACATGGGGGCCCTGAGCCTGGTCCTGCTGAGCCCGAACCGCCCCGTGAGAAAGCTCCTCTCGCTCGCCGGGCTCGACGAGCGGATGCCAATCGCTACGACGCTGGAGCAGGCCAAGGCGATTCTCGCCGAGGCGGCCGGCCAGGCCTGACGCGCCCTCAGCGCCGCGGGGCGTGCTTGGAGGACCGATCTTGGCCAGACGCCTCCGAGCAGCGACAAGCCCGTGCCTCTGATCAACGCGCAGCTCGGCCCGTTCCGCTCGCGAGCGGTTCGACGGGCGCAACCGGGAGTACCCGACCAGCTCCCTCAGTCGATCGCGCCGGAGCCGCGGAATCGGCAGCCAGTGCTCGCGCACGGCCCTGGCGACCTGCCACAGCGTGACCGCGAGGCCGCGAGGCCGCGCCTCCTCAGCTTGAGCTCACGCCAACGCCGCGATCGACGGGAGCAGGGAATCGCGCCAACCCGGGCTCATCCCGACGAAGGTTCCCGCGCGGGTGCCAGGCGACCGCGGGCCCAGCCGGCAGCGGGGGACCGAGGAATCGAACCTCGAGCAAGGGTTTTGGAGACCGCCAGGGTCGGCGGCTCGACCTGCTCGTTTGCAGGGCTTTCCCGAAGGTGGCCGGCGGTGCGCGCCACGATGCGCGCCATTGGGGTCCAGAAACGGCCGGTTCCCGCCCGGTATCGGGACTAGCGCCGGACGCGAGGAGGCACCCTCCCCGACCCGCCGTAGCGGCTGGGATGATCGGGTCTGTGCAGATCACGGATCCTGAGACCGGGGCCCTCGTCGCGGTCAAGCCCGCGAAGCCGACTCCTTGCGCCGAGTGCCCGTGGCGGCGCTCGAACTGGGGCCGGACAGATACCTCGTTTCCGGAGTTCAACACCCCCGAGCGGCGCTCCGAGATGTGGGCCGACCACCCGGAACGTCCCGCCGGCAACGGCGTGCGAGATGGCATAACGATGCTCTGCCATCAAGGCGCACCGCCGGGCCTCGGCGGCGTCAGGCCGGCGTCGACGGTCGCCTACGAGTGCGCCGGCTCCGTCGTGCTCAAGCAGCGCGAACTGCTCCGCTACCTCGACGACGGCCAGGTCCGCCCGGGCGGCCTGACGCTCCGCGGGCTGCGCGAGACGGCGCGGGGGCTGATGCTGCGGCGCCCGGCACCGCGTCCCCTGACCTTGCGCGGGGTCGTCGAGGGCCTCTGGTCGATGACGGCCTCGGGCGCCCTGACGCTTGCGCAAGAGCTTCCGCGGGACGAGCTCCTGGCGCTCGCGCACCCGGCCGTCGTGCTCGGCCACGACGACCTCGCGGCGATGGCACCGTGCGAGTTCGCCCGCACGGCCGCCGCCTCAGCGGAGGCGGCGTAGTTCCCATCGACAAGGTCGCCGCCACCCGTGTTACCTCTGGTACCGTGGGCCTCGATCGTGGGTCGCCGCTCAACTGCGACTGGGCGGCTGGCGATAGGAGTCTTGCTATGGCACCAGACGATCCCCAGCCCGCGCAGATCAACGTTCCCTTCTCGTGGGTCGGGTTCGACGAGGTGCCGATTGCCTACGCGAACCACTTTCTCGTGCAGATCCAGCCCGAGGGCGGGATCGTGATCGGCATAGGCCAGGGGATGCTGCCGACGCTGATCGGGACTCCGGAGGAGATCGCCGAGCAGGTGGCACAGATCGAGTTCGTGCCGGTCAACACCCTTAGCCGCATTGCGGTCGCCGAAGCGAAGGCAAAGGAGTTGATCGCCGTGCTGCATGCGAGCATCGACAACGCCGAGAAGATCCGGCAGACAATCGACCCGCGAGGAGGTTGACCTAGATGACCGACAACGCATGCGTGATCGTCACCGAGACGCCACACACGGCATTCCCCACGCACGTCATGCCCTGCCAAACCCGGGCGAGCGACTTCAAGCCAGGTCGCCAAGGCCGCGTGCCGCTGACGATGCCGCGTTCGCAGAAGTACTACTGGACTGCACGCTGGCAGCGTGCCGAGCGCGCCACGCTGGCGACGATCGACGCCGGCGACTCGATCGTGTTTGACAGTGAAGACCCGGAAGACATCGTGCGTTGGCTGCATACCCCTGATGAGCCTGACGCCGATCAAGACTGAGGCGCGTTTCAAACGCGCCTACAAGAAGAAGCCGAAGGCCATGCAAACGGTGATCGACGAGGCGCTTGTCCGGCTCCGCGTCGACCCGCACGATCCGGCGCTGGGTACCCACAAGATTCGAAGCGTCGCAGGCGTCTGGGCCGCGGATCTCGATCGAGGGAACCGGCTGACCTTCCACTGGGATGGCGACACGATCGTGCTCCGCAACCACTGCAACCACGCGATCCTTGACCGAAGCCCCTAGCTTCCAGTCTCACGCCAACTGAGCGAGGCGCGCGGCCGTGTCCGAGCGCTCGAGGTAGGCGTCAAGCAGGCCGGCAGCCTCGGCCTCGTTGCCGGGCATCAGGTGCCCGTAGCGGTCGAACGTGATCATCACCGACGAATGGCCAAGGTAGGTGCTGAGCGCCTTCGCGTTGCAGCCGGCCGCGATCATTAGCGACGCGAAGGTGTGGCGGCACTCGTGCAGGGTGATCGCGTCGAGCCCAGCGGCAGCCCACGCCTTGCGGGCGCGCTGCGACACACTCGACGACTGAAAGGGGCGCTCGCCGGAGGCGAACACGAACCCGTCGCCGGGAACGTCCATGCGCCGCTCGGCCAGCAGGTCGCGCAACGCCGCGACGATCGGCACCTTGCGCGTGCCGGCCCGCGATTTCGGCTCGATCGGTCCCGCCTTCGGGTCCCAGCTGCGCGTAACCCGGATGACGCCACCGGCGAGATCGACGTCCTGCCAGCGGAGCGCCTGAAGCTCGCCAAGGCGCAGGCCGCCGAACATCGCGGCGGCGTACAGCAGGCGGTCCGCGGGCTCGAGCGCGGCGAGCAGAGCCCGAGCCTCGCCCGGGTCGGCGATGCGGTCGCGGGTGCCGCGCACGGCCGGAAGGTTGACGCCGACGGTCGGATTTACCGGGCACTCGTCGGCGTGGTGGCGGTAGATCGCGCGGAGCGGCAACAGCCCGTTGCGGATGGTGGACGGGTCGAGGCCCTTCGCTTGCATCCGTCCGGCAAGCGCCTGCACATCGCGTCGGGCTATGTCCGCCAAGCGGTGCCCGCCGAGGTCCGGCAGGATGCGCAGCCGCAGCGCCGACTCATAGCCGCGCAGGGCGCTCGGCTTGTAGGCGTCGCCGGAGCGGTTGCGGATCGCGCCGGACGTCGCGCCGGCGAGCCAGTCCCCGGCGGCCCGATCGAGCGTGAGGCGGCTGGGGGCGCGCAGTGCACCCTTGCCGGCCGCAGCGCCGGCGTCATGGCGCCAGGAGCGCGCCTCGGCAAGCGTGGCGAACGTCTTGCGCACCTTCTTGCCCTCGCGGCGCAGGTAGACGCTCGCCTCCCATGCCGGCCGGCAGTTGCACCCGCCTCCCGAACTCGTCGCGCATGTCCGCGAGTGTCGGGCCCGGATGCCGGTCTGTTGGCGCTTGGCGCCGTTAGGCTTGCTCATGTCAACCTCCTTGAAAGGTTGGCCGTGGCCGGGGGTGTTAGCGCACCGCCCGGCCGATTGCTTGATAGCGCTCATCCTACCGCTTCGTAGCGACGCTTTGCCCGGTTTCTACGCGGCAGATAGGCGTCCAGGCAGGCATAGCCCGGCTGGGGCTCTGAGCGCAGCAGGGCGAGCACTCGACTGGCGTGGCGACGGCACGACTCCGAGCAGTAGACGGCGTGCGAGCGCCGGCCGGCCATCGAGGCGCCGCAGACCGGGCACGGCAGCCGTTCCGGCGATGGCGCGCGACTGGCGCGCACTAGCTCCTTTGCAGGCCTTTTAGGCGCCGTCACGGTTGCCCTAACCGTGAGCACGGTCGGCGGTCCAGGGTCAGCGCGGCGCTGCGCTCGAGCCAGCGTTCGAGCTCGCGGATAGGGATGAGCACCAAGCGGCCGCGACGCACGACGCGAAGGTCGCCGAGGATGTGGCGTTCGAGGGTGTCGACGCTCACGCCGAGGGCAGCGGCGGCCTCCGGCTTGGTCAGCGCCAGGCGCGGCGGGGCGGTCACTCGTCGCCGTCCTCCGCCGCTCGGTAGCGATCGAGGAGGTCGCGCTCTCTTGCCCGCAGCGAGTCGGCGATCGAGCCCCGCCGCTCGACGCGCGCCTGCTCGGCGTCCTCGCCAGCGCGGCGGAGGATCGCGTCGACGCGGCCGCGCTGGTCCCGAGATGCCGCCCTGCGCTCTCGGGCCGCGCCTGCCTGGCACACGGGCGAGCAAAAGCGGGCGGTCGCCGCCTTGGTCGACGAGATCGGCTCGCCGCAACGCTCGCATACCCGGCCTTCCATGGCCTGCTCGTCTGTCATGGCCTACACCCACACTTCAAGCAGTCACCGCCGGCGTCGGCGAGCGGGATCGGGCGTGCGCAGCGGCAGCGTCGCGGCTGGCAAGGCTTGCCGGCCGCGAAGTCGCGCTCGCCGGCGAGCTCAAGCGTTCGACGATCCCGGCAGCCGGAGCAAAGCTTCCGCGCCTGGCGGAGGTCGCCGGCGGTGAGGCCGGCGCCGCACTGGTGGCAGATGCGGACCTCGCGGACGACGTCGAAGTCGAAGAGCGTGAGCTGGCCGGTCAACACGGAGGCCCCCCGAGCAGCGCGCGGTCGCCGTAGCAGCGGTGGCAGCGCCGGCCGCCGCGCTCATCGTCCTCGCCACCATCGGCGCAGACGCAGCGGACCGGCTGAGCCCGGATGCGCTGGACGAGCTCGCCCTGGCGGCGGATCGAGCGGCGCCAGTGCTGCGCGAGCTGCTCCGCCGCGGCTTCATCGCCGCCGGTGGCGGCGTATATCGCGTCGAGGAGGACCGCAGACAACATCACTGCTCGTTCCGGGCGAGCTCTCGCGCGATGAACGCAAGCCGTCGCGCCTCGCCCTCGGCGGCGAGCTCATCGTCGGTCCCGCGAGCGTGGGCTGGGTCGCCGGCGCCGTTGTCCCGCTCCTGGCGGTGGTCGGCAACGAGGGCAACGAGGGGAAGGGGCTTGGCGTGGTCGTCGTCCTGGCGCGCGCGATATCCCTCAGCGGATGGAATCTTCCACGGATCCTCGACGATCCGTCGAGGATCGGGGAACCTTGGAATCTTCCCGTCGTTGTTGACGTTTTGGTCCTTAGAGTCGAAGATTCCACCGTCTGAGAGACAACGCGCGCGCGCAGGCTCCGAAGATTCCAAGGTTCCGTCCGGCGCGGGTATCCGCCATTCCCACGGGCCATCCGTGACGCCGGGCCGCTTGCGCGTCTCGGCGCCGGCCAACCTCCGTCCGTTGGACACCACGGAACCGCTGGCGAGGTCCTGCCGCTCGAGCTCCTCGCGGATCGGTGTGGCGAGATGCCAGCCGCCGTCGCGCAGGGCGTCACGCATGATCTCCGCGGCCCGCTCCGCCTTCGTCGGCTCACGCGCCCCGATCACCTTATCTGGCGCCAGGTCGCCGATCGTGACCGCGCACGGCGCCACGTTCGCCACTACCTCGCGCTCGGTCTCGCGCCCGTCGTCGTGGCGGTACTGGCGGCCAACGACGCGGAATGAGAGCGCGCCGGGATCCCGGCCGAGGTTCCCTTTGCCGCGGATCAGCACGCGCCGCCGGCCGGGATCGTCGGCTTCGTCGTCGGGGTGCCAGGCGAGGAGCAGGCCCACACGCGGAATGGCCGAGAACGCCTGGCTTGCCTGCACGAGGTCGCGGAAGTCGGCGCTACGCGCCTTCGGCGGATGCATCGAGAAGAGCGCGACGAGATCGAGCTCCCTGACGGCGCGCTTGAGCGGGGCGAAGGCCCGCCGCACGAAGGTCGGTGAGTGGATCGACTCGCCGCCCTTTGGCGCCGGCATGTGGTCGAGGGCGGCGTCGATGAAGATCACGCGCGCCGACGTCTCGGCCACCGCCTGGCGCACCTGCTCGATCCCGTCGCGGAGGTTCCAGTCGTCGCCGAGTCCGTTGAGGTTCAGGAATGCCACGCGGGCGGTGTCGGCGCCGGCGAGGTCAAGCCTTGGCTTCCACGTGTCCTCGATGCCGTCCTCGCCGGCCAGCACAAGGACGTCGACGGGCTGACCGCGCCATTCGCCGGGGAGCTCGCCGCGCGTCAGTCGGGCGATCACCCAGGCGGCGAGCACGGACTTGCCGAGGCCCTCGATGCCGGTCCAGACCGCCAGGTAGCCGAGCGCGAGGCGACCGCTCCAGGCCCAGCGGATTGACCGGGACTTCACGTCCGACGCGCGAATCACGAGCCCGGTCGCCGCCGGTTCGCGGGGCACCATCAGGTAGTCCCCGGGCATGGGTCCACGATCTCACCCGTTCTCCGCTACTCCACCATCGTCACGAACGAGTTTTCCGAGCGGATCGCCGCTACCCACCGTGGGGCGCTTCGAAGGATCCCGGCTGGCTAGCTGATCGTCTCGTCGAAGTCGTCGAGGTCAAGCCGGGCGCATGGCGCCTCGGGCAGTAACTCGCGGATCACCGCCTGGCGCACCTCGGCCTCCCGCCGCGCCTCCGCCGCCATCGAATCGTCGAGGCCGTCGAACGTCTCGGCGCGGCAGAGCGACTCGCCAACCAACGTATTCGCCACGCTGGTGACGAGTAGCGGGTGCGCGGACCAGCCGACGACGCGCCGGGTCTGTCCGGTGTCGTGCACCAGCTCGACGCGAAGGTAGGGACTCGGTGTGACGGTCATCGCCATGCCCCGAGTATGGCGGGCGCGGCGGCCTACTCCACTACGCGCGGTTCGCCTTTTTCGCCTTGCGGCGAGAGAACTCCAAGCGTCGCTGCGGGCCTCTCCTGCCGCCGCTCGATCCACGCGGCCTGAAGGAGCTGGCGGCCTGTTCGATCAGCTCCTCGCCGCTCAGCACGTCGAGTGCCCCACGACGACGGTGGCCGGATTCAACGCCGGCCCGTTGGTCGCCGCGCATCTCGTAAACGAGCCAGAAGCCGCGAGCGAGATCCTCCAGGCGCTCGTCCAGGATGACGTTCTCGCGGATGGTCCGGGCGCGCTCGATGGCCAGCAGACTGTCGAGCGCCTCGACTAGGTCGGGGTCGTCCAGGGCCGCGTTGATCGTCCACGGGAAGATCTCATCGGGGCGATGCGCACCAGCGAGAAAGCGCCAGTCGCTCTCCGCTAGGGCCGCCCAGCGGTCCCAGGCGGCCGTCCTCAGGGCGTTGTCGGCTTTCGTCTCGCGCTCGACGGTCTCCCTCGAAACCACCGCGCCATCGGATGCACGGCGCCACGTTCCGTCGACGCCGCCGCGAAAGCGCGGTCCGTGCTCGTGGAAGAGCGTCTCTTCCAGCCGGCGTCGAAGTGACTCGCGGTCGGTTAGCTCGTCTGGCACGACGGCATCGTGGGACTAACGACGGTGGACACGCTGGCGACCCTAGCAACGGTCGCGGCGGAAAAGTGAGGGCCCGGCATTCTCAGCCGGGCCCTCGAGAGCGTGTCCAGCGCCCCACGATTTACCGCGCCTGAAACGCTACCCGACCGGACGGCGGTCGCCCGGTCGAGTGTTGCAACGCATGCGCCGCGTTGCGCGCCTCGCGGTCTACGTAACCGCGACGGCACTCAAAAGCGCTGCAAATTGCAAGGTGCGCGCCAGCCGCGCGCCACGGGTTGCGCTGCGAGCCTTCGGCAAATTCCCGGGTAGTGTAGATGGCGGTCGGTCGAGCCCGCCGCTGGACCTGCGGAGACAGCGCGGGAGCGACCGCCCCGGCCGGGGGTGAGCGCTCGCCGGCTTAGCGACCGCACGCCCGGCGCCCGGTCAGGGGACGATCAGCCAGCGCGTCCCGTAGAGCTGAAGGTGCTGAATGTCGCGGCCGTGCTCGCGGCGCGCCGTGGCCCGGTCGCCGGCCAGGCTCAGGACGATGATCTTGTCCGTACGGAGCGGGTCGAGTTGGTCGGCGCCGGTGCTACCCAGTCCGATCCGAGCCGCGTCGACGCACGTCCTCGCTCCGAGGAGCGCGGTGGACTTCAGCAGCTGCTGCTGCTTGGCCGTGGACAGCTGGCGGCAGATCGTGGTGTAGTCGCCGTTCGCGATCGCGACGAAGAAGGTGTGGAGGGTGCTTCGGACCTGATCCGCCTGACTGCTCGAGGAGCTGGAGGAGCTGGAGGAGCTCGAGGAGCCGCCGCAGCTGGTGAGCACGATGACCAGCAGCGCTAAGGCCATCGCGCGAGGTCGGCGTCCGGTCATGCGGGCCACTGTACGCACGGCGGGCGAATGTTGCCTCGAAGGCAGGAGAGCGCCCTTGTGGGACCAACGGTAACGGCCGGTCTCGGCCCTGCCCAGCCATGTCGCCGCGTTGCGCTCTCAGGGAGTCGCACAGCTACGAGACTAAACGTCACACAAGCCCGCAATCGCCAGTAAATCCGGGGCGAAAACGCAGCCCGGGCGTGCTACGGTCGGTGTGCAACACCCCATAAAGGCGGCCCCGGCGAGTGCGCCAAACACTCCCGGGGCCCGGCACAGAAGGAGACGCCTTCCATGCACGACCACCCTACGCGCAGCGACGCGGCCACGACGGCAACCCTGATCGGTGGCGGCTTCTGGGTCGACTCGGCGCTGACGCCAGCCCGGCGGACCGACATCGCCCCCGAGCTCCGCGAGCGGCTCGCGTTGCACGTCTTGGCGATCGGGCGGATGCACACTCCCGAGGACCTCGCCGGCGGCGTCATGCCCGCCAGGGTCCTCGTCGCTTTCGAGGACCCGCTCGAGCGCGATGAGGCGCTCGCCTGGGTCGACCTCCTCCTCGCCATCGTCGCCCCGCCCGCGGCCGAAGTTCTCCCGGTGAGCGTCGACTTGTCACCCGACGCGATCGAGGCGATCGCCCGCCGCGTCGTCGAGCTGATCGACGACCGGGTGGACCGTCCCGGCTTGGTTGACGCGGCCGCGGTGGCTGAGCACTTTGCCGTCAAGCCCGCCTGGGTGTATGAGCACGCCGAGGAGCTCGGTGCGATTCGTCTCGGCGACGGCAGGCGCGCCCGGGTGCGCTTCTCGATCGAGGGCGCTGGGCGGGCCTTGGCCGAGCGGACCGCTGCCCGGTACGTGCCGCCGCCAGTGCGGCCCGTGAAGGCCACCAAGCCGAAGGCGCAGGCCCGGCCGAGGGACTGGCCGGCGGCCCCGCTCCTGCCCATCGGGAGGCAGCGATGAGCTCGGATGAGCGGCCGGTCGGGGACGTCCGCTACCAACTGGTCGGGCACGCGGAGGGCGGCCCGTTCGTCATCGAGCGCGTCAAGACGCTCGGCCGGTTTGAGACGCGCGCCGCGGCCCACAAGTGGATGGTCGACACGGCCGACCAGCGCGCGCACGCCTTGAACCAGGGCCCGACGCGAATGAGGCAACGCGCGGAGTTGGCTGAGCGCTGGGCCGCCCGGCTCGGCCGTGCGCTCGACGACGTGCTCGCGGGCGAGGAGAACGGGAACGAACGCGAACTCCTCCACGCCTGGCGGTCGATGCGGAAGGCCGCGGGCAACGAGGACAGGGGCAACGTCGTGAGGGCCGGGACCGGGAGCGGCGTGCCCCTGCTGCCGGTCGGTAGCGTCGCGTCGAGACGGGGGCCTGAGCGCCGACCGGTGGCTTAGCCTTGGCCGCCAAATATGGGCTACCCACTCCCCGACGAGGACCGAGCCGAGGCCGTCGCGTACGTCGACCGGCACGGCATGGCTGCCGCCGAGCGTCGGTATGGCGTCCGCGCGGCGACGATCCGCTCTTGGTGTCGCTCACCAACCCAGCCGAAAGCCGCGGTCTCGATCGAGCTCGTGCGCCAGCGCCTCGAAGCGAGCCGCGCCCGGGGCGAGCCGTGGGCGCGAGCCTGGAGGGCGGCTCTGCGCTACACGGTCCGGGACGAGCGCGCGGCCCTCGAGGCCACCGCCGACGCCTGGCGACGCGCCTACACCGGCCAGCCGGCGACGCCGGCCGACCTGGCCATCCCGGCTCTACTCGCCGCCCTCGCAGGCGAGCCGCCCGACGGGCCGCGGCATGCAGCCCGACTCGTCGCCTGAGGCCCGCTGGAGCCGTCAGGCGCGCTCTGACGCTGCCCGGATGGCCTTCTCCCGGCACGCGGCGGCAGAGAGGCGCTCGCCGAGATCGGCGCTGCGGGCGGCCTCGGCGAGCAGGGCGCTGATCTCGCGGTCGACAAGGTCATACGGATCCGCAACCAGCGCCCACTCGGCGGCGACGGTGGCGGGATCCGCGTCGACGGCGACCATCACCGCGTCGATCTCCGCCGTGTAGTCACGCGGAAAGAGCCTGGCCAGGATCGCGGCCGCGGTGCCCGGCGGAAGCGGCGGCGCCTGGCCGCTCACGGCGTGCCGCCCTCGAGCACCGACAGCTCGCGGCGCACGATCTCCGGTGCCGCGTCGCGCTGCGCCTCTGTCAGCTCTAGGCCGGCGAGGACGCGCTCGAGGAGATCACCGATCACCTGGCCATAGCGCTCGGCGATCCTGACTTGGCGCTCGGCGACGCCGGCGCCGACGGCCATCGCCGCGAACTTCGCCAGGCGATCCATTGCGCCGCGCCGGGCAAGGATCCAGACGCTAAGCTGCCCGCCGTCGACGAGCGCCGTCGGCTGAAGCTCGGCAACGCGCGCCGTCGTGTACGCAACCTCGCCGGCAGCGGCGCGAACCATCCATAAAAGAGCTTCGATCGGCTCGACTTCGAGCTCATCGCCGAACCCTCGCGCCATCGCGGCCGCCGCGGCGCGAACGTGGGTCGGCGTTGCGCCTCCATGCAGCCGGCATCTGCCCCAACCGACGTGGCTGCCGGTGCCCCAGCCTGCGCTCTTGCGACAGGCGCCTCCCGCTCGCGTCTTGGCCCCGCAGAGCTCCATAGCCACGTGGCGCTCCATGGTCTAGGGCCGTCAGCTCAGCGGGTGCGCCAGGTCGACCGCGGCCTGGCGCTCACGTCCCTCGACCTCGCCGTGCAGCGGTGGCTGCGAATCCCAGCCGGCGACCTGTCGCGCCATGCGCTCCCGTTTCTCGCGTTCTGCCGCGGCGGGGTCGTGCCTCTCGGTCTCGATCCGGTCGCGCTCCTCGAAGAGCTTCACGCCCGGACGGTCGAGCCGAGCCTCCTGCACGGTCACGCGGATCCAGTCGGCGAACTCGTCGGGATCGGCGGCGCTCGGACCATCGTCGGACATGCCGCCGCTAAGCGGCCGCGGGAGGGTCGGCCGGTAGTCGAACCTGTCGCGCCACGTTCCCGTCGGAGGCTCAACGACCTCGAAGACGGCCTCGGGGACGTTGCCGTTGCGGGCCCCGCCGAGCACGATCAGGTCGCCGGTCCGCAGCGGGCCCACCGAGGAGGGCATTCCGAGGTCGCGGAGCGGTAGCCGCGCCAGGCTGTCATTCGCGAAGATCCAACGCTCGACCGGCCGGGCTCGGGCGGCGACCGTGCGCTCACACCCGCCCGCGGAGTCCCAGCCTCCGCCGGCGATCTGGACGTCGACGAGCTCGGCGGCAACGGTGACGGGGCCCGTCCGCTCCGCTGCTCGGTGCCGCCACGAACGGATCGTCGACGCCGCGACACCGAACCGCTCGGCCGCGGCGGCGGTTCCGTAGTCGCCGGCGTAGGCGACGATCTCGGCGCGCTCGGCGGTCTGGCGCTCGGCGCTCATTGGCTGGCCCCGGCCGGCGACGTGGCCAACCTGGCGACCATCTCGGCGACGGCCGAGTCGGCGCTCTTGGCGAGCGGCTGCGGCGTGCCCCAGCCGGAGAGGGTGGCCAGGGCCGCGTCATGCTGGTACTCCGCCTCCGCCTTCGCGATCACCTGCCGGCCGGCGGCCGCCTGCTCGGCCTTGGCGACGGCTGCGGCCACGTGCTCGGCGACGAGCGCCTCGTGCTCGGCGAGGATGTCCTCGTCGCTGATGTCGACGTACTCGTAGTCGTCGTCGGGCGGCGGGGCTTGCTTGACGAGCTGCTCGATGAACTCGCGGTCTTCGCGGCAAATGGGCACGGCGGCCTCCTGCTTGAGTAAATGCCAGCGGTGGCCCGACGCCGGCGATTTGACGATCGCGACCGATCGGATGCGAGGCTTGCGGATTCGGTACAGGGCCATGCCCCTGATGGTTGCAGCCACAACGGCGGTCGCGGAGGGGCTCACCGGCTGGGCGCCCATGTCGGTCCGGTGCGCGCCAGTCGCGCGCCAGTGCGCGCCACGAGCGAGCGGTCCAGAGCGGTTCAGAGCGGCAATCGTCGGGGACGAGGCCGAGAGGCCGCAAAGTCCTGTTTCGCCAGCGACGGCGGGAGATTCGGCGCGTTAGCGCGGGCCGCAGGGGGAGCGGGGGACCGAGGAATCGAACCTCGAGCAAGGGTTTTGGAGACCCCTATGTTGCCGTTACACCAGTCCCCCGAGAGCTCCAAGATACCGCCGGGCCGCGGCGACCGGTCTCCGAGCCGTCCGTGTCAGGCCGCGCGACCCCCGCGCGGGGCGGACCGCCTCCGCACCGTCCGCGGCGGCATGGTCTGGCGGTCCCCCAGCCGCCGCAGCGCCCGCGTGGTCGACCCGAGGGCCGTCTCGATGACCGCGCCGCGGCGGTCACGAGCCATCAGATTGACGCCCATCACGGCGAGATCGGCCCCGCTCGGCTGGATCAGGAGCACCTCCGTGCCCTGCTCGCGCAGCTTGCGCACCTCGCTGCCGAGCCGGCGCCCGGCGCTCGCCCGGAGGTTTGCGGCGACCCGCTCGGGCGGTGTGCGTGCCTCGACCCGCGCCCGCGTGGACATCGGGTTGAGGCAGACCACGAGGTCGAGCTCGCGACCGGCCAGGAGATCAAGATTGGAGACCGAGTGGATGCCGCCGTCGACGTAGCGGCGCCCCCGGATCTTGACCGGGTGATAGAAGGCCGGGATGGCGCAGGAGGCGGCGACTGCCTGCCCAACCCGCGCGACCGGAGCGCCGGCGCTCCCGAAGGCGATCCGCCGGCCCGTCGAGTAGTCGCAGGCGACGGCCCAGTAGCTCCGGTGCTTGGGCCAGTCGCCCGGCACGAAGCGCTCGACGAGCTCCCGGATGGGATCGGTCGACACGACGCCACGCGGAAGCCACCCGCTCAGGAGGGCGGCCGGCGAATGGCTCCGCGGGTGCATCAACGTGGCCACACCGAGCCGCCAGGAGCCCGGGCCCAGTCGGGGCAACGTCAGCCGGTACTCCGCTCCCACCCACGGATCGGCGATCTCGTCCGCCAAGCGCTCGACCTCGGCGACCTCCGCGGGATCCTCCCGGGTCTCGCCGCTCGCATAGCCCACGAGCGCCTCCGGGGTGACGCCGGCTGCGGTGAGCGCGCCGATGACCGAACCGGCCGAGGTGCCGACGATCCGGTCAGCCGCCTGCGGAGACCACCCGGTCTCCGCCTCGAGCGCCTGCAGGGCTCCGATCAGCCACGCGGCGCCCACAACGCCGCCAGCTCCGAGTACCAGCCCGACCCGCATCGCCCTACGACGCCTCCTTCCGCATCAGACTGCCCTTGCCCGGTCGAGCACACCGGTCAACCACGGCGTCCGAGCATATTGACGTCGGGGACGCGCCGCCGCTCGCGGCGGGGTTGGCATCATTCCTTCAGATGCGGCTGAGGTTTCCCGGCAGAGGTAGAGTCCAGCCCACGCGCGGTACGGTCGGTCGCGCGGTAGGCGTGGTGGCGGTTTAGTCAAGTCGAGGAGGCCGTGGCGCACTCATCCGGATCGGCAAGCCCCTGGGGGACACGGTGGCGCCGGCATCCCGCCGGCGACCCACGGGCGCCCGGTCGTCTCTGCCGCGCCGGGGTCGCGGCCCGGTGAGCGTCAGCCCGGCTGACCTGCTCCACGCGGGCGGCACCGACCCGATCGAGCTGCCCGACGCGGCCGGCGCGTCGATCGCCGCACGCTCCCCCCTCCAGCTCTTCTGGCGACGCCTGCGTCACGATCGCGTCTCGATGATCGCGCTCGCCGTGATCGTCGCCATCGCCCTCGTCGCCGTCTTCGCGCCGCTGCTCGTGAAGCTGTTCGGCGTCACAGGCCCGAATGTCCGCACCTCGAGCCTCGATGCCTTCGGCTCCCCCAGCGGGCCGAGTTCGGCCCACCCGCTGGGCGTCGATCTACTCGGCCGCGACGTGCTCGCACGCACGCTCTACGGCGCCCGCGTGTCCCTCGAGGTCGGGATCCTCGCGACCGGCATCGCCGTCGTGCTTGGGATCGTGGTCGGCCTGCTCGCCGGCTACTACCGCGGCTGGGTCGACACCCTCCTCTCCCGGTTCATCGACGTCCTGCTCTCCTTCCCCATCCTCCTGCTCGCCCTCGGTCTGGCCTCGGCCTGCCAACTGGGCAACGGCTGCCTCGGCGGCCTGATCAAGCCCGGTCTGACCACGGTGATCCTGGTAATCGCGCTCGTGAACTGGACCTACATCGCGCGCATCGTGCGCGGCCAGGTCCTGACGCTACGGGAGAAGGAGTTCGTCGAGGCCGCCCGCTCGCTCGGCGCCTCCAACCAGCGGATCATCTTCCGCGAGATCCTGCCGAACCTCGTGGCGCCGATCATCGTCTACGCCAGCCTCCTGATCCCGCAGAACATCCTCTTCGAGTCGGCGCTCTCCTTCCTCGGCGTCGGCGTCAACGCCGCCACGCCGAGCTGGGGCTCGATGATCGCCGAAGCCAGCGGGATCTTCGACACGGCCTGGTGGTTCATGCTCTTCCCCGGGCTTGCGCTGCTGGTCAGCGTGCTCGCCTTCAACCTGCTCGGCGACGGACTCCAAGACGCGCTCAACCCGAAGGATGTCAGGTGAAAAACGCGACGAAAGGACCCCTCATGGCCGCCAGACGGCTCCTGCCCGCCACCGCTATTGCGACGCTGGCGACAGCTCTCGTCGCCTGCGGATCGAGTACGTCGGGCGGCGGCGGAAACGCCGTGAACCCGGCCAACGCCAACAACGGCGCCGGCGGCAAGCATGGCGGCATCCTCAACGTCGTCACCAACGAAGACGCGAGGGACCTCGACCCCGGCGCCGCCTACTTCACGATCGACTACGAGTTCACCTACGCCACGCAGCGCCCACTCTACTCCTACCTTCCCAACAATCCGACGACCGCGGTGCCCGATCTCGCGTCGGGACCGGCGCAGATCTCGGCCGACCACAAGACGGTCACCGTCCACATCCGGCCGGGCGTCCACTTCAGCCCCCCCGTCAACCGCGAGGTGACCTCGGCCGACGTGGCCTACGCGATCGAGCGGGGCTTCAACCCGCACGTGCCGTCCCCCTACGCCGGCGCCTACTACGGCGACGTGATCGGAACCGCCACGGCAAAGGGCGGCCCGATCCCGGGCATCCAGACGCCCGACAAGTACACCATCGTCTTCAAGCTGTCCAAGCCGACCGGCGGACTTCTGGCGCAGGCGTTCGTGCTCCCGCTCTCGGCCCCGGTGCCGAAGGAGTACGCGCAGAAGTTCGACGCCCACACTCCGACCGATTACGGCAACTACCAGGTTGCCACCGGGCCCTACAAGTTCGCCTCGGACGCCAACGGCAAGGTCATCGGTATCGGCTACCAGCCGGGCAAGTCGATCAAGCTCGTGCGCAACCCCAACTGGTCAGCGGCGACCGACTACCGGCCGGCCTACGTCGACGGCGTCAACTGGTCGATCGGGGTCGCCCCCGAGGTCGGCGGGCGCCAGACGCTCATGGGCAGCCACATCGTCGACGGCGACACGCCGGCGGCATCGATCGTGAAGCTCGCCTACCAGCGCTACCGCAGCCAGATCTTCTTCAGCCCCGGCTCCGACAACCGCTACGTCGCCCTGAACACCCAGGCTCCGCCCTTCAACGACGCCAACCTCCGCAAGGCGGTGTACGCGGCGATGAACCGCAAGCAGCTGGGAACCGTCCGTGGGGGGCTCCTCGTGGCCACGCCGGCGACCCACTTCATCTTCCCGGGGACCCCGGGGTTCGCCGAGGCCGGAGGCGCTGCCGGACCGCCCTACGACTTCAACCGGTCGGTGACCGGGGACATGGCCGTGGCCGCCGCCTACATGAAGAAGGCCGGCTTCCCGAGCGGCAAGTACACCGGGGGCCGCGCCATCTCGGTGGTCGGATCGACCGGCGACCCGGCCAATCTCGACGCCCAGATCGTCAATCAGACCCTGGAGGGCCTCGGCTTCAAGACGAACTTCAAGCTCGTCGACCATTCGGTCATGTACGGCAAGTTCTGCGGAACGCCCAAGCAGGAGGTCAACGTGTGTCCCAACGTCGCCTGGGGCCGCGACTTCGCTGACCCCCAGACGATCCTCCAGCCCACCTTCGAGGGCTCGGCGATCGTCCCGGTCAACAACTCGAACTGGCCGCAGCTCAACGATCCGGTGATCAACGCGGCGATGGACAAGGCCAAGCTGGTCAGCGGGACCGCGGAGCGCGCCGCCGCCTGGGGCAAGATCGACGATATGGTCACCGCCACGGCGGCCGCCGTCCCCTGGTCCTGGGACAACCAGGCCAACGTCTGGTCCAAGGACGTCGAGTGCGTGAACGCCCTGTACAACACCGGCCCGTGCGACTTCAACTTCTCGTCGCTCAAGTAGACCGCCCCGTGACGCACCGCTGGAGCCCGGCCGCCGCGGCCGGGCTCCGGTCGCCCCAGAGACGATGGCACCCAATCCGACGAACGACACCCCAGCGACCGGCCGACGAGAGTCCTCGCGCCGCGCCGGAACCTGACGCCGGCTAGTCGAGCATGGGCCGCTACGTCATCCGTCGCCTCCTATGGGCAGTGGTGCTCGTCGTCCTGACGATCCTCCTCACCTTCGCGATCTTCTACATCCTGCCCTCCGCCGACCCGGCTCAACTCCGCGCCGGGCGCAATGCGTCCGCCCAGACCATCGCCAACATCAGGCACAACCTCGGCCTCGACCAACCGGTCTACGTCCAGTTCTGGAACTTCCTCAAGAGCCTCGTCCTCCACTTCGACCTCGGCTACAGCTACCAGAGCGACGCCCCGGTCAAGGCTCTGATCCTCAACCGCCTGCCGGCGACGATCTCCCTGGCTGCGGGGGCGGTCGTCATCTGGATCATGGTCGGGATCCCCGTCGGGATCATCTCGGCCGTCAAGCGCCGCACCCTGCTCGACCGCTTCACGATGACCGTCGCCCTGATCGGCGTGTCGGTCCCCGTCTTCTGGCTCGGGCTGGTCGTGCTCTACCTCTTCGCCTCCGACATCGGCAAGTTCCCCATCCTCCCGGGCAGCGGCAGCTATGTCGGCATCACCTCCGACCCGTTCAAATGGTTGACGGCGCTGATCATGCCGTGGTTCGTCCTCGCCGCCAGCTCGGCCGCGATCTACGCTCGCCTCCTACGCGGGAGCCTGATCGAGACGATGCAGGAGGACTACATCCGCACTGCCCGGGCCAAGGGACTGCTCGAACGGACTGTCGTGCTGCGCCACGGCGTCCGCTCGGCCCTCACTCCCCTGGTCACCGTGCTGGGTCTCGACATCGGCGTGCTGCTCGGCGGCGCCCTGCTGACCGAGACCGTGTTCAACGTCCCCGGCATCGGGCGCCTCAACTACGACGCGATCGGCCACGCCGACTTTCCGGTGATCCAGGGGACCGTCCTGCTGGCCGCCGTGTTCATCATCCTGGCCAACATCGTCGTCGACATCGTCTATGCGTTCCTCGACCCGCGGGTGCGCTACTCGTGAGCCCGGACGCCCCTCTGCTCGAGGTGGACGATCTCCGGGTCGAGTTCGCCACCGAGGACGGTGTCGTCCACGCCGTCGACGGGGTCTCCTACCGCGTCGAGCGCGGGCGCACGCTCGGCATCGTCGGCGAGTCGGGCTCCGGCAAGAGCGTCGGCGCCGGCACCCTCCTCGGCCTGACGCGCGCGTCGAACGCCACCATCTCCGGGCGGATCCTCTTCGAAGGACGTGATCTCGTCGGGCTCCCGACCGAAGAGATGCGCCGCATCCGCGGGAACGACATCGCCATGATCTTCCAGGATCCGCTCTCCTCGATGCATCCCTTCTATCGCGTCGGCGCGCAGCTGAGCGAGGCGATCCGCGTGCACCGCGACGTCAGCAAGTCGGCGGCCCTCGCGCGCGTCGTCGAGCTGCTCGAGCTCGTCGGCATACCCGATCCGCGTGGCCGCGCCGACGCATACCCGCACGAGCTCTCCGGCGGCATGCGCCAGCGCGCGATGATCGCGATGGCCCTGGCCAACGAACCCAAGCTGCTGATCGCCGACGAGCCGACGACTGCACTCGACGTGACCGTCCAGGCGCAGATCCTCGGCCTGATGGAGCGCCTCCAGGACGAACTCGGGATGGCGATCATCCTGATCACCCACGATCTCGGCGTGGTCGCCGAGATGGCCGACGAGATCGCGGTCATGTACGCAGGGAGGATCGTCGAGCTCGCCTCGACCGCGCAGCTCTTCGACTCGCCCCAGCATCCCTACACCTGGGGGCTGCTCAAGTCGATCCCTACGCTCGACGGGACGCCCGGCGTGCCCCTGATCCCGATCCCCGGCCGACCGCCCAGCCTGATCAGCCGTCCGTCGGGCTGTCACTTCCACCCCCGCTGCGTCTACGCCCAGCCGGCGCATGCCCGCGTCGACCCGATGCTCGCCCCGGTGGCCGGCGAGCCCGGCCACCAGGTCGCCTGCCTGCTCGACGCCGAAGCCCGCCGGAGATCCTGGGCGGCAGCGCGAAGCGGCGCGGTTGCGGGTGCCGTCGCTGCGGCCGACAAGGGTCCGGCATGACCGCCGCCAGTCCCAGCCCACTGCTCGAGGCGCGCCGGCTCGTGAAGCATTTCCCGGTCACGCGGGGGATCGTGATCCAGAGGCAGGTCGGAGCCGTCCAGGCGGTCGACGGCGTCAGCTTCGAGGTCCACCCGGGCGAGACGCTCGGGATCGTCGGCGAGAGCGGCTGCGGCAAGAGCACGACGGCCCGCCTCGTGACCCGCCTGCTCGACCCCACCAGCGGCGAGGTCCACTTCGAGGGCCGCGACGTCACCCGCGCGAAGGGCCCCGAGCTCAAGGCACTCCGCCGAGAGATGCAGATCATCTTCCAGGACCCCTACTCGTCGCTCAACCCACGCAAGACGATCGGCTCGATCATCGCCGAACCACTGGCCATCCACGGTCTCCAGAAAGAGGCCGGTGCGCGAAAACGTCGTGTCCAGGAGCTGATGGAAACGGTCGGGCTCAACCCCGAGCACTACAACCGTTACTCCCACGAGTTCTCCGGCGGGCAGCGGCAGCGCATCGGCGTCGAGCGAGCGCGCGCGCTGCAGCCGAAACTGATCATCGCCGACGAGCCTGTCTCGGCCCTCGACGTCTCGATCCAGGCCCAGATCCTCAACCTCCTCCGCGACCTTCAGCGTGAGTTCGACCTGACGCTCATCCTGATCGCCCACGACCTCTCGGTCATCCGCCAGATGTGCAATCGCGTCGTCGTCATGTACCTCGGGAAGGTCGTCGAGTTGGCGCCGAACGCCTCGCTCTACGAGTTCCCTCGCCATCCCTACACCGGCGCCCTCCTTTCAGCCGTACCGGTCGCCGATCCGCACAGTCGCCGCGAGCGACAGCTTCTGACCGGCGACGTCCCCAACCCGGCCGATCCCCCCCGGGCTTGCCGCTTTCACACGCGCTGCCCCAAGGCCCAGGAGCTGTGCGGCGAGGTGGAGCCTCCGCTCGAGGACAAGGGCAACTCGACGCTGGCGGCCTGCCACTTCCCACTCACGCGCGCGGAAGCCGACCTGCGCCTCCCGCCCGGCCTCACCGCGGACCGGCGCCCTCGAGCGGCCGCTTCCGGAGACGCGGCTCCGGCCGGCTGATGATCGCGGCGGCGAAGTGGGCGGAGTCAGTCACTTTGTCAACTGCCGTCGGCGCCGGGCGCTCCGGCGCCACCGGGCTCGCGCCGGCGGCGGCCAGCTCCCTGAGAATCAGCTCTCGCAGCGTGGCGACCACACGCGGATCGAACTGGCTGCCGGCGCAGCGTTCGAGCTCGGTCAGCGCGTCGGCGGCCGAGCGACCGGGGCTGTATGACCGCTTGGTCGTCATCGCGCTGTACGAGTCGCAGGCGGTGACGATCCGCGCCTCGAGCGGAATCTGCTCGCCGACCAGGCCGTCGGGGTAGCCCTGGCCGTCCCACCGCTCGTGCGAGGCCCGGACGATCCGCCCGACCTCGACGAGAGCGCCGCCGACCTGACAGAGCATCGCCTCGCCGTCGATAGTGTGGCGTCGGATGATCGTCCACTCCTCGTCGTCGAGCGGCCCCTGTTTGGTGATGATCGTCTTCGGCACGCGGATCTTTCCGACGTCGTGGAGCAGGGCGGCGAACTCGACCACCCGCCGGCGGGTGGCATCGAGGCCGAGGGCGTCCGAGACGCCGAGCGAGAGCTCGAGCACCCCGCGGCTGTGCTCGCCGGTGTAGTAGTCATCGGCCTCGACCACGTCGGCCAGGAGCAGCGCGGTGCCTCGGTAGGCCGAGCTGAGGGTCAGCACCTGGTCGAGGCGCTCGTGGCGTTCGCGTGCAAACAGGCCGAGCAGCCCGATCAGCGGCAGGGAAAGGAGCACGAGGCCCGCGCGACCGACGGCAGCCGAGGCGATCAGCAGGCCGGCAGTGGAAAGGGCGAGATCGACCCCGAATGTCCAGACCATCGGCGGTAGCTGGTCACGGGGCTTGATCCCCTCGGCAAACCAGCAGCGCAGGACCGTCGAGGCCGAGTCGAGGGCGACCTGAGCGCCGAACGCCCCGAGGTAGAGGGCCCAATGCGACCAGCCGAAGCTCGGGGAGCCGGCGGCGACGAGGACCAGGGCGGGCCCGAGCGAGTAGAGGCAGTCGCCGATAACCGGGATCAGGCGGGTCACGGTGATCCGCCCGCGGACGACGTCTGGGGCTCGAGCGAGCAGCATCGCCGCCCCGACCGCCGCGGGCACGACCGGCGCCGGAAGGAGGAGGAGCATCGGCACGAAGACGAGCTGGGTCGGATAGGCCCAGAGGCTGCCGACCGGGAAGCGGACGCTCGCGGCGGCCACGTACATCGCGATGAAAAGGGCGAGCGCCGCGACCGAGAGCGAGCTCGTCCAGGGGGCCACCGCGGCCAGGGAAGCGGCGGCGGCGAGGAAGACGAGCGCGGCGAGCAGGTGGGTGACGAGCTCGTGGCCGATCGGAACCCGCCGGTTGCGGCGAGTCTTGGCCGCGCGGAGCAGCGCTTCCGCCTCGGGACTCTCGTATGAGTCGATGTCCATCTCGATCAGACCAAGCCTGAGCCGATGATACCGGTGCCCCTGGGAGCAACGTGGCGGCGCCGCTGACGGCGAACGGGGCCGGCAGAACTTCGCCGGCCCCGGGGTGCGGCGTGACGATGGATCAACCGAAGCCGTGCGGATCGACGAAGACGTCGTCGATCTGAGAGCTACCGGTCAGCTGGGCGAAGCGCAGCGAGATCTGCGCGGTGCCGCCCGAGAGTAGGCCGGGGATGGCCGAGCCGGTGAGCATCGGCAGCGACGGCGACCAGCCCGGGCTGACGGCGACCACGCCGACCGGGATGCTCAGCTGCCCGAGACTCGTCTGATACACGACCGTAACCGAGACCGCCGAGCCGGGCGTGTCGGTGCGGGCGAAGAAGCGGAAGCTCGGGTACGCGGCGTTGACGCAGGTGGCCGGCGACTGCGCCGATCCCCCGCGCGCCAGGGACAGAGCCGAACTACCAACGGTCCCGGTGACACCCGCCGGCTCGCTGCCCGCCACGACCGACGCCGCCCCGCTGAGAGCCCAACCACTGGCGGACCTCTCGAAGTCGCCGCCGGGCGCGAGCTTGTACGAGTTGACGTCAGCCCAGGGAACGAACGGCTGGCTGAGGACGGAGTCATCGCAAGCGCCGAGCGCGACCACGTTGGCCTGCGCCGAGGCGGTGGAAAAGGCGCCGAACGCGAGGGCGCTGAGGGCGACCGATGCGGCAACGCCGCGAAGGTGACGACGGACAGACACGCTCATTTTCGAGCTCCTTGACAGAAAGAGGACCCAAACACCCACCGCCGACCGGGCTCGTAAGTCGCCCATTCTGGCCACACCCCAGATCTCTTCAGATCAGCAGCAGGTGCTCACCCATCGTCAACGGCCGGCGGTGACTTGAACCCCACCGGGCGAACCCCGACAGATGTTCGATTGGGCCCGGCGCACGGACGCCGGTGACGGCCTCAGATCGGGGGGCGTCGCTCGCGCAGGGCGAACACGGATCCGATGACCAGCGCGCCTAGTGCGAGCAGGACATAGGCGTCGGCGGCGACCAGCTGCGGGGCGTCGAGGTGCAGTTCGACGTGAAGCGATGCCGCGCTCGGCCGCGGGACCCAATGGACGACCTGCGAGTACCCGATCACCGCGACCGCCCCGCCGGCGGCGAGGGCGAACCAGTGCCTTCCGCGATGGGCGCGCACGACGAAGAGCAGGAGCACCGGGACGGCCAGCGTCCAATGATGCGACCAGGAGATCGGCGAGACGAGGAGTCCGGTCAGGGCGCAGATCGAGAAGCCGCACGCCTCGTCGCCGCGGCGCCCAGCGCGAACGGCGAGGAGCATCCCGAGGGCGCCGACGAGGAGGGCCGTCGCCATCCACCAGGCCTCGACGTTCAGCGAGTGCAGCAGGCGCGCGAAGGCGCCCCGGAGGGTCTGGTTGGCGGCGTTCTCGATCCGTCCGACCCGGCTCGGGTCGAGGAACGCTCCGCCCCAGAAGTCAGCCGCGTCGCGTGGGGCGACTGCGAAGCCGGCGGCGAGGGTCGCGGCGAAGGTCCCGAGCGACACGGCGGCGGCCCGGTAGCGACGAGTAAGGAGGAGGTATACGGTGAAGATGCCCGGCGTCAGCTTGAGCCCACAGGCAAGACCTATCCCCACCCCCTTCCAGCGCGATTCGTCCCGCTGGGCGAGGTCGCCGACCACGAGCGCCACGATCAGGAGGTTGATCTGCCCGTAGCCCAGGGTCGACCAGACCGGCTCGAGCCAGACGGCGGCCGCCGCCCCGATCAGCGCGAGCCGTGTGGCCTGCTCGCCGCTCAGCCAGGTCGAGACCGGCGGCAGTCGCAGGGCGACGCGCAGGATCACCGGGAGCAGCGCGATGTTGACGATCGTGATGATCGGCTTCAGCACCGTGTTCGGGAGGGCCGCCAACGGCGTGAACACCATCGCGGCGAAGGGTGGATAGGTGAAGTGGAGAAAGCCGTGGAAGATCAGGCGGTAGAGCGGCGCTCCGTCCAGGAGGGCCTGCCCGCCGCCCCGGTACACCTCGAGGTCGATGAACGACCAGCCCCAGGCCAGCGGGCTGGCGAGGAAGGCGGCGACCGAGGCGATAAAGAGCGCGATCGCGGCCGGGCGTCCCGGGAGCGGTAGGCCCCTCACCGGGGACAGGGCACGGGCTCGCTCGGCGGCGCGGCCCGGCCGGGCGCTTGGGCCGGCTGGGACTGCGGCGGCGCAAGGGGGTAGGGCGCGAGAACCGTCGACTCGAGACCGGACAGCGTGGTGCTGAGCTCGGTCACCAGGCTGGGCGGCGCCGCCGTCAGGCAGGTGCTGAGCAGCACGCGGATGTCGAGGAGCGTCGGCCGGGGCAGTTGCGGGACCCCCCGATCTGGCGCCGCGAAGTTGAACCCCGTGGTCAGGTCGCCGGTCACCGACCGGCGCCAGCTGGTCAGGTTGGGCACCTCGACGCCCACGCGCGTCTCGAGAAAACGGAGCAACGAGGTGTGGTCGAAGGTGTCAGAGCAGACGAACCCGCCCCGGGTGAACGGCGAGACGACGAGCCGCTGGACGCGGAAGCCGAGGCCGCTCGGGCCGCGAAAGCCGCCCGCGTCGGCCGGCGATGGGCTGAGGCTGAGCAACTCGCCGGCCGTCCCGGGCGGCGACGTCGGCGGCGGCGGCACGTGGTCGAAGAACCCGCCGTTCTCGTCGTGGGTGATGAAGAGCGCCGTTCTCGCCGACGCAACCGGGTTGGCCGTCAGCGCCCGCACCACAGCAGCCGACGTGGTCTCACCGAACTCGACCGGGGCCGGCGGGTGCTCGCTGGCGAGGAGGGGCGCCACGATCCACGAGACCGCCGGCCGGGTCCCGAGCAGGGTGTCGAGCGGGAACGTACCGGGGAACGACGGGAGCAGCGCCTTGGCCGGCAGTGGCGGGTTCTGGAGGAGGTTCTTGTAATGGGGAAGGACGTTGTCGCCGTAGTTGCCGTCGGTCGAGCCGCGGACCTTCCAGGTGATCCTGTGGGGTTCGAGGTGCTCGGGCATCGTCGCCCACGTGAGCTTCCCGTACCGGTCGACCCGCGTCGAGCTCGTCGAGCTCGTCGAGAGGATCGGTCCTCCGGCCCGCGCATCAGGATCGGGCGTTCCCGACATCGCGTAGGAGTGCTGAGGCCCCCAACTTCGGGAGATGTCGCTCGTGCACTCACCGTTGTTGCAGCTACCGATGTGAAACGGCCGCAGGTACCCGTCATAGCCCGCCGCCGAGAATCCCGGCTGGGCGAAGACGTTGAGACCGCTCCCGTTCCTCAGACGCGGCGCCGTCGGCTCGGCGAAGCGGCGGACTCCGCGATAGGTGCCGAAGTAATGGTCGGACGAGCTGTTCTCCTGGATGAGGAGCACGACGTGCTCGATGTCGCGAAGCGACCCGCAGGCCGGGAGCGCCGCCAGCGCTCGGGCGATCACCGGGTGAGAGGCCAGCGCCTGACTGCCGAGGAGGCCGCCGGCGGCGGCACCGGCCGCCAGCAATTGGCGGCGGGGCATCCAGCGGCGATGGGGTTCCATCTCGCTCCTCATCTTGGGGGCCGGCCGACGCCGTGATTCTGCCGCAACGGGCCCGCCGAATGTCACATATCGGTGACCGCGCGCGCCGCCGCTCGGCCTCGCTCGTGGCTGCTGAGGTCGAAGTCACCGCCTCGACGGGGTCGCATCCGCTCGGTCAAGGGCAGACGTCCGAGCTCTCGCGTATCGCGGGGCGCGGCCGGCAGTCTCGATCGATCTCCGAGCGGGCTCTCCGCATGCCCAGCCGCATGCGACCCTTGACGGTTCCGAGCGGCAGGTTGAGGCGGGCGGCGATCTCGAGGTGCGTCAGCTCACCAAAGAAGGCGAGCACGACCACCTCGCGCTGCGCGGCAGGTAGTCGGCCCAGCGATGCGCGCAGCCGATCGCCGTCGTCGCGCCTCTCCGCGTCGTCCTCGACCGAGCCGGGGGCGGCGACCAGATCGAACTCCTCTTCCCCTTCGCACACGGCGAGCGCGCGCCGACCGCGCCGGTGGACGTCGACGCTCCGGTTGTGAACCAGGGCGTAGAGCCACGTCTGGATGCTTCCGCGGTCGTAGTCGAAGACGCCTCGCGACCGCCAGAGATCGACGAACGTGTCCTGAGCTGCCTCCTCGGCGCCCTCGCGCGTATCGCAGAGGACCTGGGCACGACGGGAGATCTTCCCGTGGTAACGAGCGTAGAGCTCGGCGAAGGCGTCCGAATCGCCGCTTTGGAGGAGCCGCATGATCTCCTCGTCCGTGAGGGTCGACCAGCGCAAGGTCGGATGGGGATTCATAGTGGGCCTCCTGACTGCGCGGCCGTAGCAGCCCGCTCGAGGAAGAACAGCTCGCATGCCACGCCGGGGGTGGCCTGGTTGGCGCTCAGGAAGGCAACGACCTTCCGCTCCATCAGCCGTTCGACTACGGCGGTGAACTCATCCTGGCTCTGGGTCTGAAAGGCAACGCGGCCTTCGAGGACATGCCGGCTGTCGCCGAACTCGACGAGGCGGGACTCGTCGACGGTGAGAATGTCCTCAAGAACGCAGACGACGATGTTGTCGTTCAGGTACGTCGTTGCCGTCGCGCGATCGTGACCGTAGAAATCGCGGTAGAGGCGCGCCATCTCCCACGAGATGGCTCTGGTGAGCTCCGCCTCCGCCCGCGAACCCGAGTTCACCTCAGCACCTGGAGCCGACGGTCGATCGAGCGGAATATCCGCCCTCGCCGACCGATGGGAGCCGCAAACAGGGTGCCTTGGTAGGGCACGCGCCCTCCGCTGACCATCTGATGGCCGTCAGAGGAGTTCCAGGCCGACGCTCTCATCGTCGCGGCCCGTCACTCCTTCCGCCCCTGATGCTACTCCCCGCCGGCACCGTCTCCTGTTAGGGCTGGGTGATCCGACGCAGTCGTCGCGCGCGCTCCGACGGCACGCCTCCCGCGCCCACGACAGCCGCAATGGCCCAGAGACGATCGAGCCCGATGAGACGCTTAGCGCCGACCGTCTCTGCCGGTCGTTCGGCGGCGTCGCGCTGGAGGATCACCCTCGAGCGCTGGAAGGCAGCGTTCCTTTCCGAGTGGGGCCTTGGCGGCGGCCGGGTGCGCCGGACGCCGCCGTCGCCGCGGACGATCCGTAACACCCGGTCGACGTCAACGGGATCTCCGGCGCGTACCGAAGCCCGACGGATCACCGCCCCCGGACGCTGAGGTCAACGGGCCGGTGGGTCAAGGCTCGGACGACTCTGATTACGACCGACCCTCTCGAGCGCGACCAGCCCTGGGGGCTGCGGCCGACGACGCGACCGACGCGGCGATCTTCACCCGGCGTTCTCCAGCCTGTGCTCGGCGAGCTACTTGCGCTGCGCTGGCCTGCGGTCGACTTCCGGCGCACCCTGACCAGCGTCGAGGCGAGCTTCAGCCGCCACGAGGGACTGTCGGTCGGCATGTTCGTCGCGTCGACGGCAAAGGCGGCCGCGGGCGCCACGCCCGGCGACCGCGCCAGTTCGCGCTCGATCCGGCCGCGTGGGACCGATTCTGCGAGATCTTCGAGCGCCCCCATCGGGACCCCCCGCCCTGGACTCCGCAGACGCGGCGTGCCAGTCGCGGTTCGGGCGCCCACGCGCGTGACGCATGGTCGGAGCCACACCGGGCCGAGCCCGACGATATGGGGACCCTCGCCCCTTCGAGGTTCGTCGGCTGATCGGCGACGCCGACAACCAGGTGCGTCGGGAAGGCGTCGGCCAGCCGCTGGAGCGTCGTAACGCCGGTTACGAGGCGCTGAAGATCGCGTATCAGGCTGACTTTCCGCCGCTGACCCGAGGCTACTGGTACTCGTCGCGCCGGCGGAGCCACGGGCCAGTCTCGTTGCGCCCGTTCGGGGCGCGGTCCAGCCATTGGTACATGCCCCACAGCCCGTCCAGGCCACGGGCATAGGCTGAGTAGGTGTGGTAAGCGACTCCGTCCTCGAGGGCGAAGGCGCTCATGCCGGGCTGCTCACGGAGGTATGTGGCCGTGTCGGTACCGCACGTCGCGGCGTGCTCGGCAGCGCCGCCCTCGTCGCCGCGCCGCCGGAGCCACGTCGTGTCCGTCGGGCGGTAGTTGTAGTCAATGCTCCCGGAGCGCTGCTCGTCCTCGCTGAACGAGGTGCTGTAATCGGGGTTGAAGTCGCCGTCAGCGATGAGGGCCAGGAAAAGGTCCAGCCGATCCGACGCTTGTAGGCCTGGAGTGCGCCGGTCGGCGCGCGCGACACCGCGATCATCCTGACGTCATGTGCCCGAGATGGACGGCGAAGCCGTTGAAGCCGTCGGCGATCGCCGAGCACGACGGACAGCCGCCGGTGTACTCGGGTCCGAACATGAAGTGGTAGACGAGGAGCTGCGAGCGCCCACCGAAGAGCTCGGCCAGCGACGCTGCGCCGGTTTCGGGCTCGAAGCGGTAGTCCTTCTCGACGGCGACCCAGGGCATCTGCTGGCGCTGGCGGGCCACGTCGTCGCTGCGACGGGTCAGCTCCTTCTCGGCCTCGACAGCTTGAGGCGGGCAGCGAGCCACTGCGCGCGGCTGGCGGTGGTGTAGGTGGTCATGTGATGTCTCCTTCTCGTTCAGGTTGCGGTGATGGCGACGCGAAGGGCGACAATCGCCGGAGCCAGGGTCACGTCGACGGCCGGACGAGGGGGATACTCGTCATTGCGTCAGCCCGAGCCTTGCCGGCGAATTCTGCTTCAGGTCAGGGAGCGTGCCGCCGGTCTCGAGCAGCGTCTTGAGGTTGGCCACCACGCGCGGCCAACCTCGCTGATGAGTGACGCCGTAAGGCCGCCGGGCACGAGGCCGTCGAGGATCACCGTCAACTTCACCTGGTCACCGAGCGGCTCGACCTCAAACGTGACCTTCGAGCGCGACTCGGCGGCCAGGCGGTCGCGGGCCCCGTCGGTGAGATCCAGCGTCTCGGCCCACTCGGGCGTGAACGTATGCCACCCCCGAGGGTGGCGGTGGTGGGCATCACGGCTCCTCGGGGCGGTTTAGCGGGACATACCGAATGCGGCCGCGCATGGGGGCGGTCGATGCGTCGCTTGGTCTGATCCCGTGGCAGGAAGCCACGACCGTCCGCGGGTTCTCACTGGTCGCCGGCGGTCGAGAGAAATCTCTCGCGGCGGTTGAGTTCGTCGTGGCGGGCGCCTGCGCAGGCCCTCCGATGGAGGATGCATGCCCAACTTCCGCCACGGACGGCTGCGCCTCGCTTGCGCCGCCGTCCCTCTCACTGCCGCTTTCCTCGCCCTCCTCGCCTCGCCGTCGGCGTCTGCCGCGGGCGCAGCCTCGGTGGCGGGGGTCACCCCGCCGGCGGGTTCCTACGAGATCGCCACGGCCGGGCCGGCGGGCGTCCGCCTCTACGCGACGCCGAGCGCGCGGGGCGGGTCGCTGGCGAAGCTCGCCGCCTGGGACGATCGCGGGTCGCCGACGACGCTCGCCGTCCTCGGCGGCCGCGGCGCGTGGCTTCACGTCCTGACCGCGTCGGAGCAGAGCGGCGGCCCGGCGTGGTTGGACAATCGCCCGGTGTGGGTGCCCCGGGCCCGGGTCGCGCTCAGCCGGACCGGACTGGCCATCGACGTGTCGCTGCGCTCGCGGCGGCTCGAGTTACGGCTGAAGGGGAGGGTCATCGGCGCGTGGAGGGTCGGTGTCGGCGCGCCGGGCTCGCCGACACCGGTCGGCCGCTTCGAGGTCACGCAAAAGCTGCCCGGCTCCTACTGGGGACCCGCCTACGGTCGGGTAATCATCGGGCTATCGGTCATCCAGCGGCGGGGCGGCCTCGCCGGCCTACAGGTGGTCATCCACGGGACCAACGATCCCGGGTCGATCGGGGCCGCGGTGAGCAACGGCTGCGTCCACGGATCGGCGTCGATGATGGAGCGCCTCAGCGCCGAGGTCCCGCTCGGGGCGCCGGTCTTCGTCACCCGGTAGGTCGGCCGGGCTGGGCGGTTCGCTCGAAGAGTGCGGACGGCGAGCGGAGGTTGGCGGCAAGCGCGACGGCCTCCTCGCGGGAGCGGACGCCGAGCTTGCGCAGGAGGTTCTTGACGTGCGAGCGGACCGTGGCGGGCGAGAGGACCAGGGCGTCGGCGATCTCGTCGGTCGACTCGCTCGTACAGAGACGGTCGAGGATCTCCCGCTCCCGGGAGGTGAGGACGCTCCGGACCGGGCGCATACCGACGCCGGACTCGGGCAGCATGCGCCGGCGCTCGACCAGCTTCATCGAGAGGTGTCCGGAGATCGCGGCCGCGCCGCTGTTCGCGTCGCGCAGGGCCTGGGGGATCGCCTCGACGGCGGCGTTCTTGCTCAGGTAGCCGACGGCGCCGGCTCGAAGCCCTTTGAGGGCCAGCTCGTCGTCCTGGGATCCGGTCAGCATCACCACGCGGGTGTCGGGGACCTCGTCGGTCAGGCGGCGGGTCGCCTCGATACCGTCCATGCCCGGCATGGCCACGTCCATGAGCACCACCTCGGGGCGGTAGTGCCGCGTCAGCTCGATCGCCTCGCGGCCGTCGGACGCCTCGGCGACGACCACGATCCCGGCCAGGTGGAGGGCGTCGCGGACGAGGCGGCGGACGAGGGGGTCGTCGTCGCAGATGATGACCCGCAGCCGCTCGGCGGCGCGTGGTCGGTGGATTCGGCGGGGACTTGGCGTCCGGGGACTAGCGATCGGGTCATCGGTGGTCGGGGGAGCGGGCCGGTTGACCGAGCGGGCGTCCCTTTCCTTTCAGTCGCGGCTTGGGGATTGCAGGGGCGGGTCGCGAGGCGGGCGGGTTTCGAACTCGGTGCGGAGCGCGGAGACCCGGGCGGCGAGTCGCGCGAGGACCGGTGCGTCGGGCCCCGCGAGCGCCGCCTCCACCTCGCGGGCCAGCCGAGAGCCGGCGGGGATCCCGAACATCCCGAGCGAGCCGGCGAGCTTGTGGGCGTCGCGCTGGGCGCGCGTCCGCAGGTCGGCTCCGAGGTCGCCGGCGACCAGGTCGGCGACCGCGTCCTCGAGCGTCGAGATCCGCCGGGAGAGCTCGCCGTGACTCTGGTCCCAGATCGACTCGATGGCCGCCGAGAGGTCGGGCGGCATTGCGGGGCTAGTTGAGCTGCCGGGGCGGCGGTCGCGGGCCGGTGAAAATTGGGGGATGATTCGGGGGTCGCCTGCGACGCCGATTTCTTCTTGGTGCTGGTTGAGCCCGAGGCTAGTTTGGCGTGTGGGTC
>JBPCNA010000151.1:0-7781 GCA_051001735.1 Solirubrobacteraceae bacterium | reverse complement strand
TCCGCAGAGACCTACCGATTCGTTCAGCTCACCCAGGAGCTCAAGGCCGAGCTGGAGTAAGCCCGCCGGCCCCCGCCTCCCTGCGGCCCGCACCCGGGCCCGTGCGCGGCCGCCTGACCGCTCAACGCCAGCGCTCGAGCAGCTCGTAGTCGGCGATCGCGCGCACGAAGCGCGCCGGCACCCCGCGGACCAGCGTCCGCGCCGCCACGTCGCTCGTCACCACCGCTCCGGCCGCGACGAAGGCCTCCTCGCCCACCTCGATTCCCGGCAGCAGGGTCGCGCGCCCGCCCACGCGGCAGGCCCGCCGCAGCGTCGGCCCGTGGAGCACCTCCTCAGGCGCGCACCGGGCCATCGTGTGATCGTTCGTCGTCACGACGCCCGGTCCGACGAAGACGTCGTCCTCGACGAGGACGCCGGCGGTCAGCCAGACGTTCGTCTGCACCCGCACCCGGGCTCCCACCCTCACGTCGCAGCCGACCGCGCTGGCCCGCCCGATCACCGTGCCGGCCCCGATCACCGTCCGCTCGCGGATGTGGGCCTGGTCGCCGATGATCGTCCCCGCCCCGAGGCGTGCCCCGGCGAACACGATCGCCCCGGCGCAGACGGCGGCCCCCGCCGCGAGCTCGAGCGGCGGGAGCGGCTCGGGTCGGCGGGTGCTCGAGTGCGGCGCGAGCACCGGCGCCTTGCCGAGCACGGCCCGATCCCCGATCACGCAGCCGTTGCCGATCACCGTCCCGGCGTGGATCACCACGTGGGCGCCGATCTCGACGTCGTCGCCGATCCGCACGTCGGGGCCGAGCATCAGACCGGGGGCGCGCGCCGAGGCGGAGAGGGACGCAGGCTGGCGGACGCCGCGAGACATCGGCGGCGGAGCTTAGCCAGCCGCACGCCGGCGCCGAGCGCCCGAGATTCGACGGGCTGGCACCGCCGGGGCGTCCCCGACACCTCGCTCCTGCTCGAGCTCGCCGCGCTCCCGGCCTGGGAGCTACGGCGCCGGCGCGACCGGGCCGAGCTCCCCGCGGTCCGCGAGCGCCTCCGCGAGCTCACGCTCGACCACCCCCGCGCCGGCTCGCCCCACGCCCCGGCATCGTCTACCGTTAGCCCTGATGGCCTCGCTCGAAGCCGAGATGCTTGAGTTCGTCCGCAAAGGCGTGGACCACCACGCCGAGACGTGCCCGATGGCGCCGCGGGCCATCCTCCTGAACCCCGGCAACTACGAGCTCTTCGGCTGGGACGAGCTCTGGGGCATCCCGGTCATCCCCGACGACCGCGTCGCCCCCAAGCGCTTCCGCATCGACTGCGACGGCTCGGCCTTCGGCATCGAGAACGAGCTCGCCGAGATGATCCGCGTCGAGCAGCCGGCCGAGCTCCCCATGGCCCCCGCCGGCCCCCGCGAGACCGAGCCGACCGCCGACCGCTCCGAAACAGCAGCGGTCGCCCGGCGCGCCGTCCCGCGTAGCTAGCGGCCCGACTTCTCGATCAGCTCGATCCGGTACCCGTCGGGGTCGCGCACGAAGCACAGCCGCGACCCGCCCGCGCGGATCGAGTACGGCGGCTTCTCCGGCTCGATCCCGCCCTCGGCCAGGCGGGCGAGAGTCCCGTCGAGGTCCTCGACGGTCAGGGCGATGTGGTTGTAGCCGTCGCCCAGGTCGTAGTGGTCGACCCCGTGGTTGTAGGTCAGCTCGAGCCGCGGGCCGTCGCCCGGCAGGCCCATGAAGACGTTGATCGCCTCTTCGCGGATCGGCACGCGGCGGAGCTCTTCGAAGCCGAGCGCCTCGTAGAAGGCCACCGACCGGTCGATCTCGCCGATCCGGTAGCAGGTATGGATGAGTGGCATGCCGGAAAGGCTACGCGACCGGCCGGCCCCGCAGGCCCCTGGCGGGATGGCGCCGAGCACCGGTACGTGAGACCATGCCGCCCGATGATCGTCGAGCGCTCGATGAACGAGCAGTTCCTCTCGAACACGTATCTGGTCTGCGACCAGGAGGGTGGGAGCGGACTGATCGTCGACGCCGGCGGTCCGGTCACGCCGCTGATCGCCGCCGCCGATCGCCTCGGCGTCACGCCGAGCCACGTCCTCCTCACCCACCATCACCACGACCACGTCTCGGAGCTCAAGACGCTGCTCGCCCGCTGGCCCAAGGCGCTCGCCCTGATCCACCCGCTCGAGCGCGACGACGTCGCCGCGGCCACCGGCACCGTCGAGGCCGGCCAGCGCCTCTCGATCGGCGAGCTCGACATCCGCCCCCTCCACACCCCCGGCCACACCGCCGGGATGCTCTCCTTCCTCGTCGACCACCGCGGCGATCAGGCGGTGTTCACCGGCGACACCCTCTTTCGCAACTCGGTCGGCGGCGTCCGGGCGCCCGGCCACACCACCTACCAGGATCTCAAGGACTCGATCATGGGCACATTGATGGAGCTCGACCGGCGCACGGTGATCCACCCCGGCCACACCGAGCCGACGACGGTGGCCCAGGAATGGGACACCAACGCCTTCATCCGCGTCTGGCGCGGCCTCGACCGCGAGGGGCAGGGCCGCTGCCGGGCGCTCGGCGAGCCGGCGACGCTCGTCCTCTGGGGCGACGACTACGACGGCGGCCACAAGGCCTGGATCCGCTGGCCCGACGGCCGCGACGACATCGTGCCGGGGTCGCGGGTCGAGCGGACGTAGGGCGGCGCCCGACCGCCTACCCTTGGTGGTTCAGTGGCCCGCGATCAGATCCCGACCTCCCGCGTGCGGCGTTCCGCCAAGGTCGGGCGGCTCGCCGCCGGCCAGGCGGTGAAGCAGCTCGGGACCCGGGCGGCCAACGTCGTCCGCGACGACGACTCGGCGCGGATCGCCCTCGACCGCCGCCAGGTCGAGACCGCCCAGCAGATCGTCACCGCGCTGGGGACGATGAAGGGGGCGGCGATGAAGCTCGGGCAGGTGATGTCGTTCCTCGACGTCGGCCTCGTCCCGGAGGAGTACCGGGAGGAGTTCCAGCGCAAGCTCGGCGAGCTCCGCGACGCGGCGCCGAAGGTCTCCTTCCCGGCCATGCGCAAGGTGATCGAGGCCGAGTACGGCGAGCGCCTCGGCGACGTCTTCGCCGAGTTCGACGCCGAGCCGATCGCCGCAGCGTCGATCGGGCAGGTCTACCGGGCGACCCTCCACGACGGCCGCGCGGTCGCGGTCAAGGTCCAGTACCCCGGGGTCGCCGCCGCTGTGCGCTCGGACATGCAGAACCTCGGGATGATCATGCGCCTGATGAAGCGGGTCGCCCCCGGTCTCGACGCCAAGGCGCTCGCCGAGGAGATCCGCGAGCGGATCGGCGAGGAGCTCGACTACGAGCTCGAGGCCTCCAACCAGCGGGCGATGGCCCGGATCTACCGCGACCACCCGTTCATCCACGTCCCCGGCGTGATCGGCTCGCTCTCCCGCGAGCGGGTGATGGTCACCGAGTTCGTCCACGGGCGCGGCTTCGAGGCGCTCAAGGGCGCCCCCCAGGCCGAGCGCGACCGCCTCGGGGAGATCATCTTCCGCTTCTACTTCGGCTGCATGTACCGCCACCACCAGTTCTCCGGCGACCCCCATCCCGGCAACTTCATGCTCCAGGGCGACGGCCGGGTCACCTTCCTCGACTTCGGGCTCTACAAGCGAATCGACGCCGAGGTCGCCGAGTTCGAGCTCGAGGCCCAGCGGCTGACCGTCGCCGGGGACGGCGCCGCGCTGATCGCCCACCTCGCCGCCGGCGGCTTCCTCGCCGACCCCGGCGACCACGACCCCGAGCAGATCATCGCCCAGGCCCGCGACGTCACCTGGTGGTACACCGAGGACGAGGAGCTCGTGCTCCGCCCGGAGGTCGCCACCCAGGTGATGATCGACCTCTCCGATCCCCGCTCGCGCCACTACGCCGCGATGCGCCGGGAGACCCTCCCCCCCGACCACCTCTTCGGGCGGCGCACCGAGCTCCTCACGCTCGCGGTGATGAGCCAGCTCCGCGCCCGCGGCAACTGGCACCGGGTTGCCCGCGAGTGGATGTTCGGCGACCCGCCGGCCACCGAGCTCGGCCGGGCCGAGGCCGCGTTCTACGCGCGCCCCGCCGCCGCGTGAGCGACCGCCGGCAGCGCCTCCACCCGCTGGCGCGCCTGGCCGGCCTCGCCGTCGCCGTGGTCGTCGTCTTCGCGGCCATCGCCCTCACCGGCCCGCTCAGCGGCTCGCGCGTCCGCGGCTGGATCGGCGGCGGCTCCGATCTGCGCGCCGGGCTCGTCTTCGTCGCCCTCTACGCCGGGCTCACCGCCGCCTGCTTTCCCGGGCCGGTGCTCGCCGGGGCGAGCGGCCTGCTCTTCGGGACACTCGAGGGCACGCTGCTCTCGCTGACCGGGGCCGTCCTCGGCGCGGTGATCTCCTTCACCCTCAGCCGGTACGTCGCCGGTGACCTCGTCGCCCGGACCGGCGGGCCGCGGCTGCGGCGGCTGGCCGCCTGGGTCGGCCGCCGCGGGTTCCGCTCGGTGCTCTACGCCCGGATCATCCCCGGCGCCCCCTACTCGGTGGTCAACTACGCCGCCGGCCTGGCCCCGCTCCGCCTGCGGGACTTCGCCGCGGCGACGGCGGTCGGGGCCGCTCCGCGGACCTTCGCCTACACCGCCCTCGGCGGCAGCCTCCACGACCTCACCAGCCCGGCCGCGCTGATCGCCGTCGGCGTGATCGTCGCCATGGCGGTGCTCGGCCTGGCCCTCGGGATGCGCGAGCGGGCCCGCGCCGCCGCTCCCCCGTCCCCGGGTTGAGCCGAGGCCGCCGGCTCAGCTCAGCTCAGCTCAGCTCAGGCGAGCGGCGTGATGCAGAGCCCCATCCGGCAGATATGGCGGGGGAAGTTGACCACCGGGATGCCCGGGATGCCGTGGATCAGCAGGCGGCGCGCCGGCGGCAGAACGGTGGCGCGGAAACGCGTTTCCGCGCCTGCGGTGCAGCGGCTGACGGCGGGACGGAGCGTCGCCGGCGTGCGCCCGACGCGCACGGTGGAGCAGGCCGACGCGGCCACGTCGATCACTATCGATTGGCGGCTGAGGCGCGCCTGGACCAGCACCGGGTGCCCGGGCAGGGCGGGCGGGCCGCAGCTGTGGGCGCCCTGGAGGATCGGCCGGCCGTCGGGGGTGGCCGTCCGGTAGGTCGCCGTCGTGCACTGCTTGCCGCCATCGTCGGTGACCTTGAGCTCGTAGGTCAGCCCGTGGGAGGTGGCCGCGGTCAGCGTCCGCGCCGTGGGGCCGCTCGAGACGGCGGAGCAGCCGCCGAGGACGAGCGCTGCGGCGACACCGGCCGCCGCCGCCGCCGGGATCCTCATGTGGCTGGTCCGCGTCATTGCGCCCGAGATCGTATGCCGCTGTCCGGCTGGACCGAGCCGGCGCCTTCTAGAGCACCTGGATCTGCAGCAGGCTCGTCGAGCCGGGACGCCCGCTCGGGAGCCCGGCGGTGATGCCGATCCGCTGCCCCGGCTCGCACCAGCCGAGCTCGAGCACGCGCCGGGCGCAGTCGGCGATCAGCTCCTCGGTCACGTGGTGGCGGCGCATCGAAGCCGCCTGCACCCCCCACATCAGGCCGCAGCGGCGGACAGTCTCCCGACCGGGCGACAGCGCGTAGATCGGGACCTGGGGCCGGTGGGCGGAGACGAGCCGGGCCGAGCGGCCCGAGAGGGTGGGGATGACGAGGGCGCTGAGGTTGAGTTCGCGGGCGGCGACGCAGGCGCTGTGGGCCACCGTGTAGGCGGGGTCGCGGGCGTCGCGGAGGACGCGCCGCTCGTTCCACTCCTCGTAGCCGGCGTACTGCTCGGTGTGCTCGGCGATCGCCGCCATCATCGCGACCGCGCCGACCGGGTGATGGCCGACCGCGGTCTCCTGGGAGAGCATCACCGCGTCGGTCCCGTCGAGGATCGCGTTGGCCACGTCGGCCACCTCGGCCCGGGTCGGGCGGGTCGAGGCGACCATCGAGTCGAGCATCTGGGTCGCGGTGATCGACGGCCGGGCGAGCTCGCCCGCCAGCTTGAGGAGCTGCTTCTGGACGATTGGGACCTCCTCGATCGGGAGCTCGATGCCGAGATCGCCGCGGGCGACCATCACGCAGTCGGCGGCTCTGAGGATGGCCTCGGCGCAGTCGACGGCCTGCGGCTTCTCGATCTTGGCGACCAGCGGCAGGCGGGTGTGCTCGCGGACGTTCTCGATGTCGGCCGGGCTGCGGACGAAGGAGAGGGCGACCACGTCGACCCCGGCCGCCTCGCCGAGGCGCAGGAGCTCGAGATCCTCGGCCGGCACGGCGGCGAGCAGGGTCACCGGCCCGGGGATGTTGAGGCCCTGGCGCGAGGCGACCGCCCCGCCGACCTCGACCTCGGCGTCGAGCTCGCCGGCGTCCGGCCGCGTCGCCCGGACGCGGAGGCGGATCGACCCGTCGGCCAGGTAGAGGATGGCGCCCGGCGCAAGCGCGCTCGCCATCCCCGGCCAGGACACCGACATCCGCCGGGCGTCGCCCGGCGCCGCCTCGTCGCCGTCGAAGGTGACCGTGTCGCCGACGCGGAGCTCGGCGAGATCCTCGGTCAGGCCGCCGATGCGGAGCTTCGGCCCCGGAAGATCTTGGAGGATCGCCACCGGGCGCCCGGCGCGGCCGGCCGCCTCGCGCACCAGGCGGACGGTCTCGGCGTGCTGCTCGGGTGTGCCGTGTGAGTAGTTCAGCCGGGCGACGTCCATCCCCGCCTGGACCATCCGCACGAGGACCTCCGGATCGCGCGACGCCGGTCCGATGGTGGCGACGATCTTCGTCCGGCGCATGCGGGCGGACGTTACCCTCTTGCGGGGCGGGATCCGGGCGGCGGCCGGCGCCCGGAGGCGCGATGGGCCGATCGCGCCGGACCGATCCGAACGAGCGATCTGGCCGCCGGTCTCCGGGGCGGACCGCCCGTCGCTCGCCGACCTCGAGGCAGAACCCGACCAGGAGGTCGGCGAAGGCGGCGGCGCCCCGCGGATCGAGGAGCCCGCGAGCCACCGTCACGGGGCGCCGAGCTCGGGAAAGTGCTCCGCGCAGTGGGCCCGCAGGGTCTCGCGGACCCAGGCCCGCTCGGTCGGCGTTGCGGCGCGGAAGCGCCCGAGCAGCTCGCGCTGGCCCTCGAGCGGCACGCCCGAGATCTCCCAGCTCACGGCCAGCCGCTCGAAGAGGAACTCGACCGCGCGCTGCCAGGTGTCCTCGCGGCCGGCGGCAGGGGCGAGCCGGGCGCCGGCGCGCAGGGCGGCGTACTCGCGCCGCGTCCCGGGTCCGAGCGAGCCCCGCAGCGCCAGCCGACCGCCCTCGGCGTCGCCGTACTCGGCGACCGGAGCCGAGATTCCGCCGCGTCTTCTCGTCCGCCGCCCCAATCGCCTCAGCTCGCTTCCCGCTCCGATCGACAGCCGCCAGTTTAGCGCGTGCCCATTCGCGGGTAGGCGCCTCCCGGGTAACCTGGGTTGCCAAGGGCGACCGTGTGTGTACACTCCCTCCGGACGAGTCGTCTGGGAGGTGGGGCGCCGGATGCGTCCACTGCTCGGGATCTGGATTCGTCCTTTGAACGGGTATAGGGGGAGCGAGGCATGAAGTGGAGTCAGGGGGACGCGGCGCAAGCCGGCCTCACCCGTGAATCCCGCCGGGTGCGGGTGCTCCTGGGCTTCGTCGTGGCTTGCGTGGTGCTGTTGGGGGCGGTTTCCTCGGCTTGGGCTGGGGTGGGGTTCTCGGTCGTGCCGAATCTGCCGCCTACGTTGGCGGTGGGCCAGACGGCGATTCCTTCGTC
>JBPCNA010000150.1:0-8023 GCA_051001735.1 Solirubrobacteraceae bacterium | reverse complement strand
CAGATACTCGTCCCGCTTCGAGCCGTGCGTGACCGTGATCCGCTCGGCATCGACGCCGGCGATATCACAGTCGCTGAGGGCCAGGACCACGTCGCCGGAGTCGATGGCGGCACGGCGCTCCATGCCGGTGCCGATCAGCGGCGGCTCGGCCTTCAGCAGTGGCACGGCCTGCCTCTGCATGTTCGAGCCCATCAGCGCGCGGTTCGCGTCGTCGTGCTCCAGGAAGGGGATGAGGGCCGTCGCGACGGACCAGATCTGGGTCGGCGAGACGTCCATCAGCTCGACCTCCTTCGGCGACACCGTGGTCAGCTCGCCCTCGCGCCGGCGGCAAAGGACGCGGGGGCCCTTGAGCTTCCCCGAGTCCTGGTCCATCTCCGCGTTCGCCTGAGCGATGATCCGCTCCTCCTCCTGGGTGGCGTCCAGGTGGACGATCCCGTCGGTGACGACGCCGCCGGTGACCACGTGGGGGGGCGGGGTCACGAAGCCGGGCTCGGAGATCTCGGCGTAGGAGGACAGCGAGCCGATCAGGCCGATGTTCGGGCCCTCAGGGGTCTCGATCGGGCACATGCGCCCGTAATGCGTGGAGTGGACGTCGCGGACCTCGATGGGCGCGCGCTCGCGGGTCAGCCCGCCCGCGCCGAGCGCCGAGAGTCGGCGGCGGTGGGTCAAGCCGTCCAGCGAGTTCGTCTGGGACATGAACTGGGACAGCTGCGAGGAGCCGAAGAACTCCTTCAGCGCGGCGACCACCGGGCGGATGTTGATGATGGTCTGCGGGGTGATCGCGTCGGCGTCCTCGGTCGTGAGGCGCTCGCGGACGACGCGCTCCATCCGGTAGAGGCCGATCCGGAACGCCTCCTGGATCAGCTCGCCGACGGTGCGCAGGCGGCGGTTGCCGAAGTGCTCGTACTCGTCGAGGTGGTCGGCGACCGGCTCGCGGGCCATACTCTGGGCCTCGGCGGCGTAGTCCTTGATCTCGACCTCGGGGTGCTCGGGCATGCCGAGGCGCTTGGGCATGGCGACGAGCTCGCGGACGAGGGAGATGATGTCGTCGTGGGTCAGCGTGCGGGTGTCGAGGTCGATCTCGAGCCCGAGTCGCGAGTTCAGCTTGTAGCGACCGACGCGGGTGAGGTCGTAGCGCTTGGGATCGAAGAACAGCTGGTTGAGGAGCGCGCGGGCGTTCTCGACGCTCGGCGGCTCACCGGGGCGCTGCTTCTTGAACAGCTCGACCAGCGCGCCCTCCTCGGAGCGGGTCTGCTCGGTATCGGACTCGATCGTGTTGCGGATGTAGAGCGAGTCGTCGAACAACTCGAGGATCTTCTCGTCCTGGGCGTAGCCCATGGCCCGCAGCAGCACGGTGACCGGGAGCTTTCGCTTGCGGTCGATCCGGACGAACACCTTGCCCTTCTTGTCGATCTCGAGCTCGAGCCAGGAGCCGCGGGCCGGCATCAGGTTGGCGATGAAGACCTGCTTCTCGCGGTCCTTGGGCTCCATCAGGTAGGCGCCGGGCGAACGGACCAGCTGCGTGACGACGACGCGCTCGGTGCCGTTGATGATGAAGGTGCCGCGCTCGGTCATCCAGGGGAAGTCGCCGACGAACACCGACTGCTCGCGGATCTCGCCGGTCTCGCGGTTGACGAAGGCCACGGTCACGGTGAGCGGGCGGGCGAAGGTCAGGTCCTTCTCGCGGCACTCCTCGATCGGGGCGACGGGCTCGTCGAAGACGAACTCCCCGAACTGGACGGCGAGGTTGCCGGTGTAGTCCTCGATCGGCGAGATGTCGTCGATCGTCTCGCGGAGGCCGCCCGTCTCGGGATCGGTCAACCACTCGAAGGAGCGGCGCTGGATATCGATGAGGTTGGGAACGTCGAGCGGCTTGTTCAGACGCGCGAAAGTCCGGCGCGTCCGAGGGACGATTGCAGCGGCCAAGTTGCGACTCCTGAGGAGTAGAGGCGGGCAGACACGCGCGAAGGCGCGGACAGAGAAATGTAGCACAGCGAAGCCGTGCCCCCTCTCAGGGCTGCCCACACTCACGGACCCCGCTCGCGGACGACGCGTATGTGGCGCGTTCGCCATGCTGCTCGAGCGGCTTCGACTATCGGTCGGCAGGCCTGACCATACCGAATTCGGACGCGTTTGGGGCGTTTTTGCTTCGCATCACCTTTACGGCGTAAGTGACCGTGTTTTCCCGGAGCGGTGGCGGGTCCTTTCGGCGCCTGCGCAGGAGATTCGCCCGCGTCGGTCGGCCGGCCGCGGGGGCGCCGGGTCCGTGGTGCTGCTAGCGTGAGCACCACGGGCGGCACCTGCCTCCCCGAGGTTCTTGTCTCTGGTTGCGCTCCAGCGTGGTTCGGGTCAGTCGAATCTCCCCGAATCGCAAGCGCGGTCGCCGATGGCCGCGGAACGGAGCAGTGTGCCCCAGAAGTCCTTCGCCGATCTCGGCGTGTCGAGAGCGGTCGCAGACGCTCTCGCCGCCCGGAAGATCGCCACCCCTTTCGCCGTCCAGAGCCTCGTCATCCCCGACGTCCTCGCCGGCCGCGACGTGCTCGTCAAGTCGCCGACCGGCTCGGGCAAGACGCTCGCCTTCTCCGTGCCGATCGCCGACCGCATCCAGGCGACCGACCCGCGGCCGAGCGTCCTCGTCCTCGCGCCGACGCGCGAGCTCGCCTCGCAGATCGTCGAGGAGTCGCGCGACGTGGCCCACTCCCGGGCCCTGTCGATCGCCGCCGTCTACGGCGGCGTCGGCATCGCCAAGCAGGAGCGCCTGGCCCAGCGGGCGCACATCCTCGTCGCCACCCCCGGCCGCCTCCTCGACCTCCTCGCCCGGCGGTCGTTCACCCTGGCCAAGGTCAAGCTCCTCGTCCTCGACGAGGCCGACCGGATGCTCGACATGGGCTTCAAGCCCGACGTCGACCGGATCGTCAGGCAGACCTCCCACAAGCGCCAGACCCTGCTCTTCTCGGCCACGCTCGAGGGCGAGGTCGCCCGGATCGCCGCCGCCTACACGACCGACGCCGTCCGCCACGAGCACAACCCGCCGAAGCTGGCGGGCGCGACCGTCGAGCACCGCTTCGTGCGCGTCGAGCACGAGGCCAAGGTCAAGCACCTGGTCGAGCAGCTCGACGACCGCGACCGCGGCCTGGCGCTCGTCTTCGTCCGCACCAAGCGCGGGGCCGACCGGCTGGTCAAGCGCCTCGGCCACCTCGACGTGCACGCCGTCGCCATGCACGGCGACAAGTCGCAGGCCCAGCGCGAGAAGGCGCTGGCCCGCTTCGAGGCCGGCCATGTCGACACCCTCGTCGCCACCGACGTCGCGGCCCGGGGCATCGACGTGGACGACATCACCCACGTGATCAACTACGACGCACCCGAGGACCGCGACTCCTACGTCCACCGCACCGGGCGCACGGCGCGGGCGGGGCGGGGCGGGACGGCCGTGACCTTCGTGCTCGACGACCAGGCCCGCGACATCGGCAGGATCGCCAGCGACCTGAGCCTCCAGCGCCAGTTCGCCGACTCGGGCCTGAACTACGCGGCGACCCCGACCCGGCGCGTGGCCGGCGCCCGGCCGGCGCGCCCGGGCGGTCCGCGGACCGGCGCCGGTGCGAGGCGCCGCTACCGCTAGAGGCGGTGTCGCGCCCTCGTAGAGCGGGAGTGCTGGGCGCCGCGGCCGTGACCGCGGTCCTCGCCGGCTGCGGCGGCGGCGGGGCGGCCGCTCCGCGGGCGGCGACCGCGGCATGTAGCGCTCCGGCCTGGGTGGCGGCGTGGGCGGCCGACCCGAGCGACGGCATGAACCCGGGGATCGTCGACCAGACGGCGCGGACGATCCTCACCGCGAACCTCGCGGGCGACACGGTCCGCGTCCATCTCTCCAACCGCTTCGGCGCAGGGCCGGTGAAGTTCGGCGCGGCGTCGGTCGGACTGGCCGCGGGGGCGGGGCCGGGGCTCGTCGCCGGGTCGCGGCGGCCGCTGACCTTCGGGGGTGCGGCGTCGGTCACGGTGGCGCGGGGGGCCGACGCGGTCAGCGATCCGGTCTCGCTCCACCTCGATCCGTCGAGCGACGTCGCGGTCAGCGTATTCGCGGCCGGGGCGACGGGCCCGGCGACCGAGCACGCGCTCGGCCAGCAGACCTCCTTCTTCTCGCCGCCGGGGAGCGGCGACCACACCGCCGAGGACGGCGGCGGCGCGTTCACCATCCCGACGCGGGCGCGCTACTTCGTGAGCGGCGTCGACGTTCGGGCGACGTCCGCGGTCGGCCTGGTGGTGGCCATGGGCGATTCGATCACCGACGGCTTCGGCGGGCCGCCCGACGGCCACGACCGCTACCCGGACTTCCTCGCCAAGCGGTTGGCCGGCCGGAGCCTGTCGGTGGCCAACGCGGGCATCAGCGGCAACCATGTGCTCAGCGACGGCCCCGGCCAGGCGGGCCCGTCGGCGCTCCACCGCTTGGCGGCCGACGTGCTCGGCGCGCCGGGGGCGAGCGACGTGATCGTGCTCGAGGGAGTCAACGACATCGGCCGGCAGGCGCCGGCCGACCGGGTGATCGCCGGCCTCGGGGAGATCGTCAGCCGCCTCCACACGGCCGGCCTCGGCGTGCAGGTGGCGACGCTCACGCCGTTCGGGTCGGCCGCGGCGCCGAAGGCGCCGCTGGCGGCGGCGGAGGCGTCGCGCGCGCAGGTCAACCGGTGGATCCGCGCCGGCGCGGGCGGTGCCGACGGAACGGCGGACTTCGACGCCGCCGTGCGCGACCCGGTCCACCTGTCGCGCCTGGCTCCGCGCTACGACTCCGGCGACCATCTCCACCCGAACGCCGCCGGCCGCCGGGCCCTGGCCGGCGCGGTGGACGTGGCCGGCCTGCGCGGCGCGTCGTGCAAGGCCGCCTGACGCGGTGCATGCGCCGGCGATCGGCGATCCGGCCAGGTCCGCGGCGCGGTGGCGGGGTTTGTGGTTTGCTGTTCGCGATGAGCGCGCGTTCTGCATTGGCCACCGCGTTGGTCGCCGTCGCGGCGCTGGTCGCGAGCGTCGTGCCGGCGGCGCCCGCCCAGGGCCAGAGCGGCTCGGCGCCGTGCGACACGACCCACTGGGTCGGCACCTGGGCGGCTGACCCGAGCGGAACCCTGGGGTCCGGCTCGAGCGACCAGACGGTGCGCGTCATCCTCTCGCCCCACATCGGCGGCTCGGCGCTGCGGGTGCACCTGTCGAACCGCTTCGGGCGCAGTCCGGTCACCTTCAACCACGCGTCGGTCGCCCTGCGCCAGGCGGGCGCGGGCCTCGTGCCGGGGTCGAGCCGGCCGCTGACCTTCGGGGGGCTGCCGACCGTGACCGTCCCCGTCGGCGGCGAGGTGACGAGCGACCAGGCGATGCTCAGCTTCTCGGCCTTCCAGGATCTGGCGGTCAGCGTCTACCTGGCGGCGCCGACCGGGCCGGCGACCGGGCATCTGATCGGTCGCGAGCGCTCCTACGTCACCGTCCGGGGGGGCGGCGACCACACGACCGACGACGGCTCGGGGGCCTTCCCCAACGCGACCACGACGGTCAACTACGTCGACGGCGTCGACGCGCTCGCGTCGACCGGAATCGGCGCGGCCGTCCTCTTCGGCGACTCGATCACCGACGGCTACGAGAGCTCTGGGGGGTCGAGCAACGAGGAGCAGGGCGGGATCGACCTCAACCACCGCTACCCCGACTACCTGGCGCGGCGGCTCCTCGGCGAGGCGGGCGGTCCGCGCCTGTCGGTGGTCGACGCCGGGGTCAGCGGGAACCGCCTCCTCGTCGACGCTCAGAACATGGTGAGCGGGATGAGCGGCCTCTCGCGCCTGGGCACCGACGTCATCGGCGTGCCCGGCGTGACCGACGCGATCGTGCTCGCGGGGATCAACGACATCGCGCTGCTGGCCAGTGCCGGCCAGGTCGAGAGCGCGCTTAGGCAGATCGTCACCCGGCTGCACGCGGCGGGCATCCACACCCTGCTCGGGACGCTCAGCCCGGCGGGAACCGGCCTGCTCAACCTCGGCAACCTGCTCCCGTCGATCTACATCGACAGCTCGGCCAACGCGGTCCGGGTCGCCGTCAACGGGTGGATCCGCAGCGGGGCGAGCGGCGCCGACGGGGTCGTCGACTTCGACGCGGCGCTCCGCGGCGCGTCGATCTCCGACGAGCTCAACGCCGGCTTCGACAGCGGCGACCACGTGCACCCGAGCTACTCGGGCTACAAGAAGATGGCGGACATCGTCGACCTCTCGTCGCTGCGCGGCGCCACCTGCGGGGCGGGGTCGATCGCGCGTCTGGCCACCACCCTCCGCGTCCGGGCGCGGGCGCGATCGGGCGGGCGTATCCACGTGAGCGGGAGCCTGATACCGGCCGGCCGGGCCAACTGCACCGGCGACCGGGTCGTCGTGCGGGCGCTGAGTGGAGGACACACGCTGTTCAAACGGGCCGTCCGGGTGGCACCGTCGTGCCTCTTCGCCGACACCAAGTCGACCAAGGCCCGCGGACGAATCGAAGTGCGCGTCGGCTTCGCGGGTAGCCTGTCGCTGCTCCCGAGCAAGACGCGCTCGCTCTACGTGCACGCCCGCTGAGCGGCGGACGGGTCGACCGGGCGGGCCGCCGACCCGGCGGGGAGGGGCGGCACGGACTTTGGACCTGGTTCTTGGACTGGCGCACGCCGTCAGCTACGATTGACCGGCAAGCTGGTGAGACAGTACCGGGGTCCACCGGGCGGCGCTCTAGGCGGCGACGTCGGGAGAAACCGAATCGACAGGCAGCACGTGCGAGTGTGTGATCCGCTCGACCTTGAAGCCGACTTCTCCGAGCACAACACAGGGAGCACTCATGCAGGGAGCGGCTGATCACAGCTCGGAGAATCGCGCGACGCCGTCGGCGTCGATCCCTGGCGGCCTCACGTTCGAGCGCTTCGCCACGACCGTCGGCATCCGGGCCCTGGCCAAGAACGTCAGCGGGGTGGTCTCGGAGGTCGCGGAGAGCGGACGTCCGGCGGTGATCACCAAGCACGGTGTGCCGGTCGCCATGGTCGTTCCCATCGGGGACGTCCAGCGCACAGCCTTCGTGACCCGCGCGACCCGCTACCTCGAAGACATCTTGACGGCGGACCGGCGCGAGGATCGCGAGCCGAGCACGAGCGACGACCTCACCGAGCTCCGCCGCCTCGCCGATTCGCTCGACGGCCCAGGCTCGCTCGCGAGCCTGCTGGGTCCGGGCCCGCAGAGCCTCGGGCGCGGCGCCGGGCCGCTGCGACGCCGGCCCGACTGAGCTCGTCCGCGGCCGCCGGCCCCGGACGGGAGGCGGCGGCGGCGGCGAGCGGGTTGTCCTACTTGACCTCGACGGTGGCCCCGGCCTCGAGGAGCTCCTGCTTGAGCTTCTCGGCCTCGTCCTTGTCGACGCCCTCCTTGATTGCCTTCGGCGCCTCGTCGACAAGCGCCTTGGCCTCCTTGAGACCGAGGCCTGTCGCGGCGCGGACGACCTTGATCACCTGAATCTTCTTGTCGCCGGCGGCGAGCAGCTGGACCGTGAACGCGGTCTGCTCCTCGGCCTCCTCCTCCTGCCCGGCGCCGCCGGAGGGCGCCGGGGCGGCCACGGCGGCCGCCGAGACGCCGAACTCCTCTTCGAGCGCCTTGATCCGCTCGGCGAGCTCGAGCACGGAAATACCCTTGAGCTCCTCGATCCACTCCGCAGTGCTGGTTGCCATCAGTTGGTCTCCTTTGAGGAAGGCTCGTCGGTCGCGGGGGCGGCGTCCGTCGGGACTGCGTCGGCTTGCGCCTCGTCAGTCTGGGCGGACTCCGCGCCAGCGACCTTCTCGCCGGAATTTTCGGTTGATTCGACGGGTGACGCTTCGGCCGGGTGCGGCGGCTCGGCGACCGGGGGGTCGGCGACCGGAGTCGGCGGCTCCTCGGCGGCGGGCTTCTCGTCGGCCGCCGGCGGCGCCTCGGAGGTGATACCGGGGTCGGACACGTTCTCCACCGCGGCGGGCTCGACCGCCGGCGTGGTCGGCGCGTCGGCCGCGGGCGCCGGC
>JBPCNA010000149.1:0-10387 GCA_051001735.1 Solirubrobacteraceae bacterium | reverse complement strand
GCTCAGCGCCGGCCGGTCGCCCGGGCCGGGCGGGGAGCCGACGCGACGGCGCGGGCGACGCGGCTCAGCCGTCGAGTCGTTCGCGCGGCCTGCCGCGCCCGACCCGGCGGCGGCGCCGGACGAGAGCAGCCGCGGACGTCCGGATGACCTCGGCGCCGGCCATGATCGAAATCAGGCGCACGTGGAGCACCGGGCCGCCCGGATCGGCCGGCTCGTGGCCGAGATCGACATCCTGGCCGCCCATCAGGGCGAACTTCGAGACCTCGACGTTGAGGGCGTCGGGGACGACGATCCGGCACCCGCCCATCAGCGAGAAGACGGTCAGCTCGACGCGGTCGTCGGCGAACTCGGCGTCGGTCAGGTCGAGGTCGGCGCCGGCCATGACGTTGACGACCCGGCAGCGGGGCGCCAGCCGCCAGCGACCGTGCCGGTCGGCGCCGCCCAGCACGGAGACCACCCACCGGGCGCCGCCGACGCCGCGGCGGACGGGGACGCGGGCCGGGCTGACCGCCGGAACCGGCGCGTCGGGGAGGTCGGCAACGAGCAGGTCGGGCGCGGCGCGGGTCTGGGTGCGGGCCGCGCCGAGGCGATCCTCGAGCTCGTCGACGGTCAGGCGGCCGTCACGCATCGCCAGGCGGAGCCGCTCGGCGGCCGCCTCGCGATCGGCGTCCGACGCGCGGGGCGGCGGCGACCCCACGTCAGTCCCCGTAGCGCTCGCGCCAGAGGTCGAGGTCCCCGGAGGCGTGGGGCACCTTGATCTCGACGCCCTCCTCGAGGGCGAGCATGGCGACCTCGGAGGCGCCGTGGAGCATGCCGGCCTCGATCGCCTTGGTCAGCGCGGTGGTGATGGCCAGCCGATCCTTGCCGCTGACCTCGCCCTCCATGCGGTCCCAGAGCTCCTGGGCCACCGGGGCCATCAGGTGGATGACCCCCATCAGCAGATCGCCGCCGCCGCCCGGCCCGCAGCAGTCTCCGTGCTCTTCCATCTCGTCTCCTCGGTCAGAAATCGGGGACATCCTCCCGGTAGCGTAGGGGCGACGCGGTCCCGAGGCCGGGGCCGTCAACCCCCCGCCTGCTGCCAGGCCTCTTGCATCGGGCCAGGCGCGACGCGCCAGAGGATGACCGCCAGGGCGACGGCGCCGAGCTCGTCGAGGGGCCCGGGGATCGGAAGGAAGCAGACGCCGAGGGCGACATTGGCCCAGCGGGGAACGCGGGGATCGCGCACGAGGATCTTCCCGGCCCGGGCGGCGCGCCGGATCGGCCGCCGGAAGGCGAACGCGGTGATCGCCAGCACGACGACGGCGGTGATCACGACGAAGACCATCGTTCTCAGATGTAGTACATCGCGGTCCCGGTGTCCCGCGTCTCCCGCTCGACGACGTCGGCGATCGTCGCGTCGGCGAGGACCTGGCGGGCCGCCTGCGCCGCCTCGGCGAAGACCCCTTCGGCGCCGGCGCCGAGGCCGCCGTCGAGGAGCTCGACGACCTCGAGCACGGTGACCGTCGTCGGATCGCGGGCAAAGCTGTAGCCGCCCTTGACGCCGCGCTGCGACCGGAGGATGCCGGCCCGGCGGAGCACGGCGAAGAGCTGCTCTAGGAACTGGACCGGGATGTCGCGTCGGCGGGCGAGCTCGCCGAGGGAGACGGGCGCCGCCGTTCCGCACCGTGACAGCTCGGCGAGCGCCTGGATCGCGTAGGGCGACTTGCTCGTGATTGAGATCACGAGCTGATCGTATCCACCAGGTCGGCGCCTACAGCCAGCCCTTCTCCGCGGCGGTGAGCACCGCCTGGGCGCGGTCGAACGCGCCGAGCTTGCCGTAGACGGTGTGGAGGTGGGTCCGCACCGTGCTCGTCGACAGCTGCAGCTCGTGGGCGATCTGCTTGTAGACCTTGCCCTCGGCCAGGCGGCGGAGGACGTCCATCTCGCGGGTCGACAGCGGGCACGGCTCGATCGCCCGGCGGCGGGTCCCGGCGCCCTCGGTCGGGAGGTCGAACATCACCGCCCGGAGCTGGCGCGGACCGATCCCGAGGGTGCGGGCGGTCTTCAGCATCTCGGCCGAGGAGACGGCGCCGTCGAGGGCGTAGTGGGCGAGCATGTCGGCGATCCGGATGATCGCCGCCTCGCCGGTCGCGTCCTCGGCGTGGTGACGCTCGATCGCCGAGGCGATCGCCTTCGGCAGGCCCCACCGGCGGGCGAGCACGCCACCGACGAGGGCGTGGTCGACGCCGAGCTCGCGGCGCTCGGCCCGGATCCGCTCCTCCGGGGTGCGGGCGTCGCGGAGGACCTGGTTCGGGTAGCCCGAGTAGGCGTGCATCAGGACGAGCTTGCCGATGTCGTGGAGCAGCGCCGAGACCATCAGCCGCTCGCGCGGCTCGTAGCCGATCTCGGTGGCCAGCCGGTCGGCGGCGGCCCGGGTGGCCAGACCGTGGAGGCGGACGCGTTCCGGGGCGCCGTCCCAGACCGCGGTCCGCTCGAAGAAGTCGAACGTCCGGGCCCGCCGGGCGAGCTCGGAGACGGTCTCGGGGGTGAGGATGTTGACCGCGTCGACGATGCTCTCGACACTCGCGCGGCGCTTGGCCGCGAGGTTGTTGGCCACCCGGAGGACGGCCACCACGAGGGCGAGGTCCGATTCGACGGCGGCGACGACCTCGGCGACCTTGGGGCGCTCGCCGTCGACCACGGTCAACAGGCGGTTGCGCGACTCGGCGAGCGCCGGGAACTCCTCGAGCGCCTCGAACGCGGCCGTCAGCCGCCGGCCGTGGCCCTCGCCGGGGCGCTCCGATCCGATTACGTGAGGCCCGGTCATCCTCGGGCTGATGCTCCGCAGGCTTTGGGGGGAGGGCATTCGTGAATCCTTCTCTCGTTTCTCGCCATGTCCGGCCAGATTGCCTCACCGATCGCGCGGCACTTGCCATACGTATCGGCACGGAGCTGGGAGAAACTTGAGTCGCGACCGTCGGCGGGCGGTTCAGGCATCCGGCGGGCGGCCCTCGCCCGGCCCGGCGGCCGCCGACAGGGCCCGGTCGATGCGCTCGAGCACGGCCTCGCGGCCGAGGAGCGCCGCCGTCTCGAAGATGCCCGGTGAGACGGGGCGGCCGGCGAGGGCGACGCGGAGGGGCTGGAACACCTCCTTCGGCTTGACACCGCGGCGGTCGACGACAGCGCGGAGCGCGGCCTCGACTCCCGCGAGATCGAAGGGCTCGACCGCCGTCAGCGCCTCCCGGACGGAGGCGAGCACCTCCCGGCCCTCCGGGCCGAGCCACCGCTCGCGGGCCGCCGGGTCGTCGACCGGTCCGTCGAAGACGAAGCCGGCCAGCGGCCAGAAGTCGGCCAGCGTCTGGAGCTTGTCCTGGCTGATCGCCGCCGCCCCTTCGAGGCCCCCGCGCCCCGTGAACCCCTCCAGGCGGCGCGTCAGCTCGGCCGGGTGGAGCGCCCGAAGGTAGCGCCCGTTCATCCAGCGGAGCTTCTGCTCGTCGAACTGGGCCGAGTTGCGCTGGACCCGGGCGATATCGAACTGGTCGATCAGCTCGTCGGTGCTCAGCAGCGTCTCGTCGCTCTCGGAGCCCCAGCCGAGCAGGGCGATGTAGTTGCGCACGGCCTCCGGCAGGTACCCGGCGTCGCGGAGCTCCTGTACCGACGCCGCGCCGTGGCGCTTGGAGAGCTTCTTGCCGTCCTTGCCGTGGAGCAGAGGGAGGTGGGCGTAGCGGGGCGGCTCGGCCCCGAGCGCCGCGAAGACGAGGAGCTGCTTGGCGGTGTTGGTCAGGTGGTCGTTGCCGCGCACCACGTGGGTGATCCGGGCGTCGAGGTCGTCGACGGCGACCGCCAGGTTGTAGAGCGGGGTCCCGTCGGCCCGGGCGACGACGAGGTCGTCGAGCGACGCGTTGGGCGAAGTGACCTCGCCCAGGACGAGGTCGTCGACCACGGTCGCGCCGGCGTCGGGCACGCGCAGACGCACGGCGCCGGTCTCCTCCGCCTCGCCGCGGAAGCCGCGGTCGTCGCCGTGGGTGCGCTTGTAGGCGAGCACGTCGTCGCGGGTGGCCGCCGAGCGGTAGGCGTGGCCCGAGGCGAGCAGCTGCCCGACCACGTCCCGGTGGCGCTCGGCGCGCTCGGACTGGAGGATCGGCCCCTCGTCCCAATCGAGCCCGAGCCAGCGGAGAGCGTCGAGGATCTGGGCGACGTTCTCGGGGGTCGATCGCTCGCGGTCGGTATCTTCGATCCGCAGCACGAGGCGCCCGTCGACGCCGCGGGCCATCAGCCAGTTGAACAGTGCCGTGCGGGCGCCGCCGATGTGGAGCGCCCCGGTCGGGGAAGGAGCAAATCGAAGCCGCATGAGCGCGCCGCATGCTAGTGCTAGTGGCCCCCTGGTCGGGGCTCACGTCTCGCCGGCCGGCGGTCTCTGGAAGGCGGTCGAGCGCGGGACGGCTCTCGGCGCCCGGGCGATTCAGATCTTCAACCAGTCGCCGCGCGCCTGGCGCCCGACCAACTACACCGACGAGGACACCGCCCGCTTCCGCGAGGCGCTGGCCGCCAGCGCGATCGGCGCGGTCCTGATCCACGCCGTCTACCTCCTCAACTGCGCCTCCGACGACGCCGAGATCCTCGCCAAGTCACAGGCCGCCCTGATTCACTCGCTGCGGGTCGGCGACGCGATCGGCGCCCGCGCCGTGGTGTTGCACCCCGGCTCGGCCAAGCAGGGCTCGGTCGACGCGGCGATCGAACGCGCCGGGCGCATCTTCGCCGCCGCCCTCGCCGAGTCAGATCGTTGCGAGCTCCATCTCGAGAACACCGCCGGCACCGGCGGAACCCTCGGTCGGTCCTTCGCCGAGCTCGCCGCCCTGCGCGCCGCCGCCGGCGACCACCCGCGCCTGCGACTCTGCCTCGACTCCTGCCACCTCCTGGCCTCGGGCTACGAGATCCGCGGCGACGGGGCGATGGCCACGGTAATCGACGACTGCGAGCGCACGGTCGGACGCGGGCTGATCGGATCGCTCCACCTCAACGACTCGCAGACCCCGCTCGGCTCCAACCGCGACCGCCACGCCAACATCGGTAACGGCGAGCTCGGGGTCGACGGCTGCCGGGCGTTCCTGCGGGAGCCGCGCTTCGCCGGCCTCCCCTGCGTGCTCGAGACCCCCGGCCCCGACCGCCGGGGACCGCAGCCGCCGGAGGTGGCGCTGGCGATCGCGCTCGGTGCGGGGGAGGCGTGAACCGCTCGAGACTGCCGCCCTGACCGGGGGCGACCTCGGCCGGCGGGACACTTAGGAGGCTGGCCGCTCAGCCGCCCGGGTGGAGGTCGTCGACCCAGCGCACCGGCTCGGGGTCCTCGGCGACCTCCGCGAGCTCGAGGTTGACCACCACCGGCTCCTGGCCGCTGCGGACCATCACGCAGGAGAGGGGGGCGTCGGTGCTCGCGTTGATCTCCTGGTGGGGCACGTAGGGCGGGACGTAGATGAAGTCGCCCGGGCCGGCCTCGGCGACGTACTCGAGCCGCTCGCCCCAGCGCATCCGGGCCCGACCGGCGACGACGTAGATCACGCTCTCGACCGGGCCGTGGTGGTGGGCGCCCGTCTTGGCGTTCGGCTCGATCAGGACGGTGCCGGCCCACAGCTTCTCGGCCCCGCCGCGGGCGGCGGTGATCGCCGCCGCCCGGCTCATGCCCGGGGTCTGCGGCGTGTTCGGATCGAGCTCGCCCGCCCGGACGACCCGGACGCCCTCCGATCGCCAGTCGCGCTCGCCCACGTCCACCCTCGCCGGCCTCAGGCGACGAGTCGGGCCGGCCCGCCGAGCAGGTGCTCGAGCTCGGCGCGCAGTCCGGCGTTCGGATCGACGCGGTACTCCGCCCCCAGGCGCAGGCGCCGCTCGGCGGAGAGCTCGAGCACGACCTCCGACTCCCCCGGGAACGTCGACAGCAGGTGGCGCAGGTCGGCCAGTGCGTCGCTCGAGAGCCGTTGGGCCTCGACCTGGACGTGGAGCAGCCGCGGGAGCGCCCTGGTCACCGCGGCCAGGCGCGCCCGCTCGAGCGCGCCGTCGTCGGGGCGAAAGGGCTCGACCGACTGCGCGACCACGCAGCTCTGCCCCTCCTTGTGGTCGACCCGGCCGCGGACGAGCACGATCTCGTCGACCGCGAGGCTGCCCTCGAGCTTCTCGAGCGACCCACCGAAGACGAGTATCTCGACCGTCCCCTCGAGGTCGTCGAGCGTAGCGAACATCATGTCGGTGCCGGCTCGCGTGCGGATCTTCCGTGCCGCGGTGATGATCCCGCCGACGGTCACCCAGTCCTTGTCGCGCCGCTCGGGGATCCCGATGAGGGGGCAGTCGACCGCCTGCCGGAGCGCCTCGCGGACCCGCTTCAGCGGGTGCTCGGAGATGAACAGGCCGATCGCCTCCTTCTCGACCGCGAGCATCTCCGCCTGGTCGAACTCGACCGGCGAGATCGGCGGCCGCCCGGCCGCCCGGGCCGAGGCGGCGCCGGAGCCCGGCCCGGACCCGCCGCCCCCGCCGCCGAGGTCGAAGATCGAAGCCTGGCCGATCAGCTCGTCCTGCTGCGCCTTCTGGCCGGCCGCCTGGGCCTGTTCGAGTACGAGCAGCATGCCCCGGCGGGTGGCCCCGGTCGAGCCGAAGGCGCCGCACTTGATCAGCGCCTCGATCGCCTTCTTGTTGACCGCCCGGCAGTCGACCCGCTCGCAGAAGTCCCACACCGACGTGAAGGGCCCGTCCTCCTCGCGCGCCCGCTTGATCGCCTCGACGGCCTGGTAGCCGACCCCCTTGACCGCGTCGAGGCCGAAGCGGATGTTGCGCTCGACGACGGTGAACTCGTGGTCTGAGAGGTTGACGTCCGGCGGCAGGATCTCGATCCCCATGTCCTCGCAGCGGGCCACGAAGAACGGCACCTTGTCCTTGGTCGACATCACCGAGGAGATCAGCGCCGCCATGTACTCGGCCGGGTAGTTGGCCTTCAGCCACGCCGTCCGGTAGGCGATCAGGCCGTAGCACGCGGCATGGGAGCGGTTGAAGCTGTAGTCGGCCGACCGCTCGTTGGTCGTCCAGAGGAACTCGATCACCTGCTCGGTCGTCCCGCTCGCCCGGCAGCCGGCGACGAACTCGGGCTTGAGCTTGGCCATCGCCTCGCGGTTCTTCTTGCCGATCGCCTTGCGCAGGTCGTCGGCCTTGGCCCCCGAGAACCCGGCGATCTCCTTGGCGATCCGCATCGACTGCTCCTGATAGAGGATCACCCCCTTCGAGGACTCGAGGATCGGCACCAGCCGATCGTCGACGTAGGCGACCGACTCCGGGTTGCGCTTGCCCCGGGCGTAGGTCGGGATCTGGTCCATCGCCCCCGGCCGGTAGAGCGCGTTGAGCGCGACGAGGTCGTCGAACTCGTCGGGGCGGACCTTCTTCAGCGCCTCACGCATGCCCTCGGACTCGAACTGGAACACGCCGACCGAGTCGCCTCGGGCCATCATCTCGTAGGTCTTCGCGTCGTCGAGCGGGACCTCCGTCCAGTCCGGGCGGTCGCCGGTCGACCGCTCGATGATGTCGAGCGCGTCCTCGATCACGTCGAGGTTGCGCAGGCCGAGGAAGTCCATCTTGAGCAGGCCGAGCTCCTCGACCGGCTTCATCGAGAACTGGGTGACCGTCCGATATTGCCGCTCCCCCTGATCGTCGGTACCGCCGTCAGCCAGCTGAAGGGGGACGATGTCGGTCAGCGGGCGGTCGGCGATGACGACCGCCGCCGCGTGGATCGACGAGTTGCGGACGATCCCCTCGAGGCCGCGGGCGACGTCGATGATCTGGCGGGCCACCGCGTCGTCGTCGTACACCGTCCGCAGGGCCTCGCCCGGCGCCAGGCAGTCCTCGAACGACGGCGGCCGGCCCATGATCGGGTCGGGGATGAGCTTGGCCAGCCGGTCCCCCACGCCGTAGTCGTGGCCGAGCACGCGCGCCGCGTCGCGGGTCGCCGCCCGCGGGAACATCTTGCCGAAGGTGACGATCTGGGCGACCGACTCCTTGCCGTACTTGGCGATCACGTACTGCATCACCTTCTCCCGGCCCCGGACCGAGAAATCGATGTCGATATCCGGCATCGACACCCGCTCGGGGTTAAGGAAGCGCTCGAAGAGGAGGTCGTACTTGAGCGGGTCGACATCGGTGATCCGCAGGCTGTAGGACACGATCGACCCGGCCGCCGAGCCGCGCCCCGGCCCGACGGCGACGCCGTTGCTCTTGGCGAAGGCGACGAAGTCCCAGACGATCAGGAAGTACGAGTTGAAGCCCATCCGGTCGATCACCTCGAGCTCCATCTCCATCCGCTCGAGCGCGGGCGCCGGCGGCGGGTCGCCGTAGCGCTCGCGCAGGCCGCCCTGCACCCGCGCGCGCAGGAATGACCGGTCGGTCTCGCCCTCTGGCACCGGGTAGCGCGGGATCAGCGCCCGCCCGAGCTCGATCTCGACCTGGCAGCGCTCGGCGATCTCGAGCGTCGACTCGAGCGCCTCCGGCCACTGGGCGAACGCGCTCTCCATCTCGGCGTTGTCCTTGAGATAGAACTCGTTGCTCTCAAAGGTCATCTTCGGCTCGGCCAGTGTGCTCTTGGTCTGCACGCAGAGCAGCGCCCCGTGGTTCTCGTAGTCCTCCCGGCGGAGATAGTGGACGTCGGCGGTGCCCGTCACCGGGCGGCCGAACTCCCGGGCGATGCGGACGATCTCCTCGTTGCAGCGGTCCTGGACCGCCAAGCCGTTGCGCTGCACCTCGAAGTAGACGTTCTCGGTGCCGAAGACCCCGAGGAGCTCCTCCGCGTGGGCGCGCGCCTCGGCCGGGCGGCCCTCGGCGATCCGCTTGCAGAAGCGCGAGGCCAGGCATCCGGTGAGGGCGATGATCCCCTCGCCGTAACGCTCGGCCTGGCGCAGGTCGACCGTCGGCCGGCCCCGGTTCAGTCCTTCGAGGAAGCCGGCCGAGGAGAGCTTGACCAGGTTGCGGTAGCCCTGGTCGGTCGAGGCCAGGAGGGTCAGGTGGTTGCGCTCGACCCGCCCCTTGGTGGCTGCCTCGTGGTCGTCGACGAGGTAGACCTCGCACCCGACGATCGGCTTGATTGCATGCCGGCGGCACGCCTGGTAGAGCTCGACCGCGCCGTTCATGACGCCGTGGTCGGTCAGCCCGAGCGCCGGCTGACCGAAGGCGGCCGCCCGCTCGGCGAGGGCCTCGATCTTGCACGCCCCGTCGAGCAGCGAGTACTCGGAATGGACGTGGAGGTGGGCGCAGGCGGGCGTGGACATCGCTCGGCTGAGGATGCTAGGCGCCGGCTCGGATGACCCCCGTGCCGGACTCCGCTCGTTGCGCGGTTCACCGGGCTCCGGTGGCCGCAGGCCGCTGGGTCCCGATCGCGCCGGCACGCCGCGCGACCGCGCGACTGCTCCGAAAAATCGGCCCGGATGCCGACCCGGTCAGGCGATCTTCGGGCCGGTGGCCCACTTGGGCATCGGCGAGAGGCCTCCCCTGGCGATCGCCAGCTCCGTGTCGCTCGAGCGGCGCGTCATCGAGTACGGCGGCATCGCCCAGACCTGGTAACCGACGGTCCCGTAATGCATGCGCAGGAACGCCGTGAGGTCGCCGCGGTGCTCGTCGCAGGCGTAGCGGCGCGGTCCGAGCGGGCCGCCGCCGTGCCAGACGAGCCACATGCCCGGCAGCGCGTCGAGGTACTCGCCGAAGACCAGCTCCCGCAGCTGCCCCTCCAGGGTCGCCTGCGTCTCCTCGTCGGGAGCGGCGCTGCAGAACTGGCACTTGAAACGAACGAAAACCGGCATCTCTCAGAGTCCTCGGTTTCTCCCGCCCGACGCCGAGCGTGGACTTCTCGCAATAGAAACCTTAGCGTGGCCACTGCGGGGCGTCGAGCGGCCCGCTCCGGCGGCGCCCGGGTAGGCTTCCCGACCGTGCCCGAACGCCAGCCCCGCACCGCGACCTACGAAGCCGACCCCGAGCACGTCCACCGCGTGCTCCTGCTCTACTCGGGCGGCCTCGACACCAGCGTGATGCTCCGGTGGATCCAGGACGAATACGGCGCCGAGGTCGTCGCGCTGACCGTCAACCTCGGCCAGCCCGGCGAGGACTACGAGGTCGTCGAGGGCAAGGCCCGCAACCTTGGCGCCTCGGAGACGTTCGTCGTCGACGCGCGCGAGGAGTTCGCCCGCGACTTCGTCGTGCCCGCGATCAAGGCCAACGCGATCTACGGCCTCGCATATCCGCTGTTCACGGCGCTCGGCCGGCCGCTGATAGCCAAGCTCGCCGTCGACTACGCGCGGCAATCGGGCTGCGACACGATCGCCCACGGATGTACCGACAAGGGCAACGACCAGGTGCGCATCGAGGCAAAGGTCACCACGCTCGCGCCCGAGCT
>JBPCNA010000148.1:0-11355 GCA_051001735.1 Solirubrobacteraceae bacterium | reverse complement strand
GACCTCAACACCCCGCAGCCTACGTCGGACGTCGTGCGCGTCGCCCAAACGCCCCTCAAGACCAAAAACGGCCGCAACGAAGGAGAAACCCACCGCTCACTCACCCCAGATCATCCACGGAGCCCCTCAAACATCCGTTTACGCGAGACGCAATATCCTCGGTACACCCGCCGGCGGAGCCGATACCCGCTCGCCCACGACCCCGGAGCAGTGGGAGGCCGCGGTGCGCGAAGCGGACTGGCATGAGCCCGCACAGCATGGACGAGAAAATCTACCTCGGTCGGGTACGCGCCCGGCGGAGCCGGCCCCACGCGGCGCGGACTCTCCTCGGCTGATCGCCGGACGGCGGCCAGCCGTCACAGCACGCTTCGCTGGGCGGGCGCCGCTGAGCGTTGGGCGCGTTCAGGCGGAGACGAGTTTCTGTACGAGCAAGCCGACGCCGAGAGCCGTGAGGGCCAGTCCGGCGAGTCGCTCCGCGCCTTCTCGTAGCCGCGAGGTGACGCGGGCGCCGAGGCGCAGCCCGAGTTGGGAGAGGATCAGCGCCTGCGCACCGATGAGGGCGATGACGAGCACGACTGGGAGGTGCAGCAGTCCGAGCGTGAAGCCGATGGCGAGCTCGTCGAGGCTGATGCTCAAGCCCAGCAGCACCGATCCCCAACCGGTCGCTGCCGCGAGTTTGCCGACTTTCTCCTCGTCGTCGTCATCGCCAGCGAACAGCGTGTAGAGACCAAACGCGACGAGGACGCCAATGGCCACGTAGTCGGCGGCAGAGCCGATGGCGCGGCCAAGCGGAGCGCCGAGACCGAGCCCGACCAGCGGCATGCCGGCTTCGAAGCTCGCCATCAGCAGCGACACGCGCAGGCGACGTTTGGGTTCGAGACCGGCGACACCCAGCGCCGCTGCGACTGCGAAGGTGTCGAGGCCGAGCGGCAACACGAGCGCGACGAGGGTGACGACCACGATCAGCCCGCCTCGGCCCAGGCGTGGCGGGCTTCACCCAGACCGTAGAAGACAATGACGAGAGCCGAAAGCGGGTCCGCCCACCACCAGCCCGCCGCCGCATTGAGCAGCACGCCGGTCAGGACAGCCGCCGCGAGCGCGCCGTCGATGACCGTGACGCGCGCCTCGGTGCGCAGAACGACGTTGTCGAGTCGCTCCCCGGTGTTCCGCTTGCCGGCGGCGAGCGCGACCATGACGAGGACCGTGAACGCGAGCCAGATGACGCCGAGGGTCGAATGCCCGGGATGCGAGTTCGAGCTGAGCGTGACCACGATCTGCGCAGCGATGTAGATCGCGAGCAGCACGAACGCGACCGCGATGATGCGTAGCGCGCGCCGCTCACGCCCAGCGCCGCCTTCTCCCTTGAGCTGCCAGACAACCACGGCAGAAGCCACGATTTCGATGAGTGAGTCCACCCCGAAACCGGCCAAGGCGACCGAGCCGGCGCCGACCGCGGCGATCGAGAGAACGGCGGTCCCGACGCCGTTCCACGCCAGCGTCGCGTATTCAAGGACGAGTCCGCGGCGAAGCAGCATGCGTTCGGTCGTGGCCACAGTGCTCACGCCGCAAACCTAACTGCGCTTCGGGACTGGGACCGTCTTCCTCGGCTCGCGGACGGAGCACCGGTGGGCGAGACGCCGTCGCCTGAGTGACGGATCGGAACCCACTTCAGCGTCCGTACATGATGACGCCAACCCCCGCGAGGCAGATGAGCGCGCCGGCGAAGTCCGCCCGGTCAGGCTGGAAGCCATCGAACGCCACGCCCCAGACCAACGAGCCGACGATGAAGACGCCGCCATAGGCGGCGAGCACCCGCCCGAACTCGTGACTGGGCTGAAACGCCGCGACCACGCCATACAGGGCCAACGCCACCGCGCCGAGCGCGACGAAGACCACTCCCTTGTGTTCCTTGATGCCGACCCATACCAGGTACGCGCCGCCAATCTCGGCAACCGCCGCGGCGACGAACAGCGCGACGGAGCGGGCAGTCACGCCGGTCGCGTGCAGCGCCGACCCACCGAGGGAGGCGGGTCGGCGTCGGCCCGCGTCGCGCTCATCAGACCGCCCGGGGCGCCCCGCGGAACGCGCTCACAAATTCGGCGAGCACGGGCTCGGCGCCAGCGGGGGCTTCGACGATCAGGACCACGGTGTCGGCCTCGTCGATGACGCGCATCCTCAGGAACGCGCAGCACTCCGACTCCGCGGCAACAACGGCTGTCACACGTTCGCGGACCCCGGCAGCCACGGCGAAGCGCAACTCTGCCCGCGTTGCGTCGGTTCGAGCGTCTACGAGGGCATCTCGGCCTAGTTCGGCAATATTGGCGAGCCGCCGAGTCAGATCGGACGCACTCAACGAGCACGCAATAGGCAGTTCGGGCATCGTCACCTCCATCGGGGTCGCTCTCGCATCCTTCAGCCGGGTGTGAGCCATCAGCCGCGGCACTCCTCGTGACACGAAGACGCGGCGTCAACGCCGGGCATCGGCGCGCAGCAAGTCGACTCGCCGCGCCAGCCGTCGCGGCCTTCCTTGAGGGCGATGGCGGCGATGGCGAGCGCAGCGACCGGGTCAAGCCAGGACAGACCGATGCTGGCGCCGACAATTGCCGCGAGCGCGGTCGCGGCCTGAACCGCGCACATGATGTTCTGAATGCCCTCGCCAGTGGTCGCCCCGGAGTCGAGTTGGCGTCCAAGACGGAGCTTCGCCCAGCTGAGCACGGGCATCAGCACGATCGCGCTGACCGTCAGGGCGACCGCGAGGACCGTGATCTTCGTGCCCCCACCGCTTATGAGCTTGCGGATGGCCTCGATGACGAAGTATGGGGCGAGCAGGAAGAAACTGGCCGCCACCCAGCGCTGAGCCCGCGCCTCGCTGGTCGCCGACAGCGTACGGAGACCGGTAAAGCGCCAGACGACGATGAGCGAGGCCAGCGCCTCAACGAACGAGCTCGCCGCCCAGGTGACCACGCCCAGGCTGTGGGCCTGCGCGCCGGCGAGAACGCCGACGAACCCTTCGACGGTCATCCACGCGAGACTCGCCCAGGCCAGCATCCTCGCGCGGCGAGCGGCCCGCAGCCACGCCTCGTTGCGGACCGGCGCCCGTCGGGGCTCGGCGGGCGTGTGCTGAACGACGAGAAGTTCGGTCGCGGTCACGCGACGACTCCGGCGCTGTCGAGGAGGGCTGTCAGCAAGGCTCGACCGGACTCAGTCAGGGAGTAGAGAACCATCTTTCCGTCGCGACGGCTGCGGGCGAGACCGAGCGAGCGCAGCGTCCTCGCGTGATGCGAAACGAGGTTATCGGCCCGCTCCGTCACCCAAGCGAGGTCGCAGACGCAGAGTTCGTCGGTCGCGGCAAGCGCTACCGCGATAGTCAGGCGGGTCGGATCAGACAGTGCCTTCGCACACGCGGCGAGCCGATCTGCGGTGTCGACGTCGAGGCGCGCGTGACGCAGACGCTCGGCCTTGTCGAGGTCAAGGCAAAGCAGATCGCAGCCGTCATCTGTCATGAGCTTTCATTCTAACGCGCGTTGCTGCATGCCGGCCGCTTCCGCAGGGGCGCCGTGGCGGTGGCCAGAGGCACGGACTATCGGCCGGCGAACAGCGCCCCTACCGAACCTGGTCGTAGACCTTGAACAGCGGTAGATACATGGCGATCACGATGAAGCCGACCATGCCGCCGATGACGACGATCATCACCGGCTCGAGGATCGAGGTCAGGGCCTTGACGGCGGCGGCCACCCGCTCCTCGTAGAACTCGGCGATCTTCGTCAGCATCGTGTCGAGCTCGCCGGTCGACTCGCCGACGCCGACCATGTGGCCGACCATCGTCGGGAAGACCGGGGCCTCGCGGAGGGGGTCGGCGATCGTCCCGCCGCGCTTGACCGAATCGATCACGTCGCCCATGGCCCGCTGGACGACGACGTTGCCCGCCGTCTTGCCGGTGATGTCGAGCGCCTCGAGCAGGGGGACGCCGGCGCTGGTGAGGGCCGACAGCGTCCGGGCCCAACGGGCGATCGCGATCTTCTGGACGATGTCGCCGATCTTGAAGGGGATGCGCAGGCGGAACTGGTCCCACTGCGGACGGCCGGTCTTCGACTTCTTCCACTTGAGGAAGGCGAACACGAGGAGTCCGGCGCCGACGATCATCGCGTACCAGTAGGCGGTGACCGCGTGGGAGACGTTGACCGTGATCTGGGTGATCGCCGGGAGCGCCTGCCCCGCCTTGGTCGACGCGACCGAGGTGAGGACCCCGGCGAAGACGGGGACGACGAACGCCACCAGGGCGATCATCACGCCGAGGGCCACGGTCAGGACGACCGTCGGGTAGACCATCGCCGAGCGGACCTGGCGGTTGAGCGCGTCCTCCTTCTCGAGCTGGTCGGCGATCCGCAGGAGCGAGCTCTCGAGCACGCCGCCGATCTCCCCGGCCCGGACCATCGAGACGAAGAGCGGGCTGAAGATCTTCGGGTGGCGGCCCAGCGCCTCGCTGAAGGCGAGCCCGGCCTCGACGTCCTTGCGGACGGTGACGAGCGCCTCGAGCAGCTTCTTGTTCTCGGTCTGCTCCTCGAGCACGAACAGCGCCCGGAGGATCGTCATGCCCGAGGAGACCATCGTCGCCAGCTGCCGCGAGACGACGGCCAGGTCGCCGAGCTTGACCCGTTGGAAGAGCGTCAGGTTGAGCTCGCGCGAGGTGTGCTTGTCGACGACGTCGAGGACGATCAGCCCGCGTGCCTTGAGTTGGTCGGAGACCGCCTGCTTGGTCTCGGCCTCGACCTGGCCCTTGAGGGCCGCGCCGGCCATGTCCATCGCCTTGAAGGTGTAGGTGCTCATCGGTCGGGGCTCCTAAGCGGCCAGAGCGCTTGCGCCGAGCAGGCGCTTGAGCTCCTCGGGGGTGGACGAGCGGCTCTCGGCGAGCCTCTGGGTGATCTTCCCGGCGCGCACCAGCGTCGCCAGCGCGGCATCCATCGTCTGCATCCCGTGCGCTGAGCCGGTCTGCATGAAGGAGGTGATCTGGTGGATCTTGCCCTCGCGGATCAGGTTGCGAACGGCCGGCGTCGGCACGAGGACCTCGCAGGCGACGATCCGCCCGACGCCGTCGGCGGTCGGCAGCAGCTGCTGGGTGATCACGCCCTGGAGGGCGACCGAGAGCTGCACCCGGATCTGGTTCTGCTGCTCGGCGGGGAAGACGTCGATGATCCGGTCGATCGTCTGCGGCGCGTCCTGGGTGTGGAGCGTCGCGAAGACGAGGTGCCCGGTCTCGGCCGCGGTCAGCGCCGTCGAGATCGTGTCGAGGTCGCGCATCTCGCCGACGAGGATCACGTCCGGGTCCTGGCGGAGCGCCGCCTTCAATGCCGCGGCGAACGAGGTCGCGTCGGTCCCGAGCTCGCGCTGGTTGACGATGCACCGCTTGTGGGCGTGGAGGAACTCGATCGGGTCCTCGATCGTCATGATGTGCTCGTCGCGCGAAGCGTTGATCTCGTCGACCATCGCCGCCAGCGACGTCGACTTGCCCGAGCCGGTCGGCCCAGTCACCAGGACGATCCCCCGCGGCTTGCGCGTCAGGTCGTGGACGACGGGCGGGAGGCCGAGCGCGTCGATCGAGGTCAGGTCGGTCGGAATCAGGCGGAACGCCGCCCCGAGCGCCGAGCGCTGAAAGTAGGCGTTGACGCGGAAGCGGGCGTGTCCGGGGATGACGTAGGCGAAGTCGAGCTGGAGGTCGTTCTCCAGGCGGCGGCGCTGCTCGCCCGAGAGGATCGAGTAGACGATCTCGCGGGTGTCCTCCGGCGTCAGCAGGGGAAAGTCGTCGAGCGCGGCCAGGTGGCCCCGGACACGCACGGTCGGCCGCGCGCCGGCCGCGATGTGCAGGTCCGAGGCCCGGCGGCCGATCATCTCCATCAGGACGTCTGCAAAGTCAATGTTCATTTGAACCCCTATCGACACCCGGTGAAAAAGAATTGAGTCGCATCAGCCGGCCACGCCGCTGCCGCAGACGCGGGCGATCTCGGCGATCGACGTCCGCCCGAGCCGGACCTTCTCGAGGCCGTCGTCCTTGAGGCGGCGCATGCCCTGCGTCCCCGCCATCTCGCCGATCTCGTCCGAGGAGCGCCGCTCGATGGCCAGCGCGCGGATCTCCGGCGTCACCGTCATCACCTCGTAGATCCCCATCCGGCCCTTGTAGCCCGACCCGCCGCAGTGCTTGCAGCCGACCGGCTCGTATCCCTCGAGGTCGAAGCCGGCGTGGTAGCCGTAGTCGCGGAGCGTCTCGGCCGGGAGGATCATCCGCCGCTTGCAGTGGGCGCACAGCGTCCGCACCAGCCGCTGGGCGACGACGCAGTCGATCGCCGACGCCACCAGGAACGGCTCGATCCCCATCTCGATGAGCCGGGTCAGCGCCGTCGGGGCGTCGTTGGTGTGGAGCGTCGTGAGCACGAGGTGCCCGGTCAACGCCGCCTCGATCGCGATCTGCGCCGTCTCACGGTCGCGGATCTCGCCGACCATGATCACGTCGGGGTCGGCCCGGACCATCGACCGCAGGCCGTTGGCGAAGGTCAGCCCCGCCCGCGGGTTGACCTGGATCTGGGTGATCCCGTCGAGCTCGTACTCGACCGGGTCCTCGATCGTGATGATGTTCTTCTCCGGCGTGCTCAACGTCGTCAGCGCCGCGTAGAGCGACGTCGACTTCCCCGACCCGGTCGGCCCGGTCACCAGCACAGCGCCGTAGGCCTGGCGGAAGGCCCGCTCGAAGCGCTCGTGCTCGGGCTCGGACATGCCGAGCTTCTCGAGTTCCATCACGACCGACGTCTTGTCGAGGATGCGCATGACAGCGCCCTCGCCGTGGACGGTCGGGAGGGTCACCACGCGGAGGTCGACGTGGTGGCCGTCGACGGTCAGGCCGACGCGGCCGTCCTGGGGCATCCGCCGCTCGGCGATGTCGAGCTCGGACATGATCTTGATGCGTGAGATCACGCCGGCGGTCATTCGCCGGGGGATCGTCGTGACGTCGCTCAACACGCCGTCGATCCGGAAGCGGACGCGGAGTTCCTGCCCGACGGGCGAGAGGTGGAGGTCGGAGGCGCCCTGCTCGACCGCCTGGCCGACGAGCTGGTGGACGAGTCGGACGATCGGCGCGTCGTCGGCCGACTCGCGCAGCTCGACGACCTCGACGGCGCTGTCGTCTTCGGCCGCCGTCTGCGCCACGACGTCGCCGAAGCGGGAGAGGCGCGAGATGATCGTGCCGATGTCCTCGCGGGTGGCCACCGCCGCGCGGACCTCGTAGCCGGTCATGATCGAGATGTCGTCGATCGCCACCACGTTGGCCGGGTCGGCCATCGCCACGAGCAGCGTCCGCTGGTCGACGAAGCCGACCGGCAGCGCCTCGTAGCGCTTGGCCGCGGCGATGTTGACGAGGTTGGCCGCCGTCATGTCGACGGTGTAGACGCCGAGGTCGATGAAGTCGAGGCCGTGGCGCTCGGCCAGTGCCCGGGCCAACCCGTCGGGGTCGAGCGAGCCGGCGGTGAGGAGCCACTGCTCCGGCGTCGTCCCGCCGACGCGGGCGGCGGCGATCGCCTCGTCGACGCGCTCGCGGCTGCAGAGGTCGAGCTCGACGATCACATCGGTGAGGAAGCGGCTCGAGCTTCCCCGGCGTGTCGGGGCGACGAGGCCGTCCCAGTTCTTCCCCGGGTCGACGGCGAGGGCGCCGTTCGCGCGCTCGGCGACCGCGGGCACGGCCCTCAGGCGGGGGGTTCGGTCATCGCTCCTGAATCCTGGTTGCACGTCTGGCTCCTCTTCGCATCGCCGCGACCGGCGCGCGTCGGCCTGTCCATGTCGTGAAGCTCCGCGCTCCCTGGTGGACGAGGATCTCCAGTCCGTCGACGGTCTCCAGCCCGCGATCGAGCGCCGCTTGCAGGAGGGACGTCGGCCGGTCGCTGTAGACAAGGTCGACCAGACACGCGTATTCGCCCACTGCATCGGCGTCCACGGGCAAGGAGGTGAATCCGACTTTCGACTCGCTCGAACATCCGCCTAGTCCGACGGTCGTGCAATTGACGAGCAGGATGGCCGGCTCGGCCCGTTCGACCGCCCGGACGCCGAGGTCTTCGGCGAGCCGCCGCGCCCGCTCCGGCGTCCGGTTCCAGACCGCGACGTCGGCGCCCGCCTCGCGGAGCGCCCAGACGACCGCCCGGGCGCTCCCACCCGCCCCGAGCACGAGGGCGCTCGCCCCGGCCGGGTCGCGCCCGACGGCGGCGAGCGCGTCGAGGAGCCCCGGGGCGTCGGTGTTCTCCGCGGTGATCGTCCCGTCGTCGGCGATGCTCAGCGTGTTGGCCGCGCCGATCGCCCGGGCGCTCGCACTGGCCCGGTCGGAGAGAGCCAGGGCCGCCTCCTTGTGGGGCACGGTGACGTTGGCCCCGACGAACCCCGCCGCCCCGAGCGCCCGTACGGTCTCGTCGAAGAGCTCGGGCGGGACCGGCAGCAGCTGGTAGGACCAGTCGTCGAGCCCGAGCTCGGCGAAGGCGGCCCGCTGCATCGCCGGCGAGCGGCTGTGGGCGACCGGCCAGCCGAGGACGCCGAGGCGCTTCACCGGCGCCGGCTAATGCGCACAGGTGGTCGGCGAGTTTCCGCCCTTGGCCGCCCGCGCGCTGTCGTAGCGGGCCTTGTCCCGGAGGAACTGTGTGTAGGTGCTCGAGAATGCCTGCTGCCCGCAGGTGCCGGGCTTGGCGACGTAGTAGAGGTAGCCGACCGCCGCCGGATGGGCGGCCGCCTGGATCGACGCGAGCCCGGGGTTGCCGATCGGTGTCGGCGGCAGCCCCTTTCGGAGGCGGGTGTTGTACGGCGAGGCGAGGCGGAGGTCGGACTGAGTCAGCGGCCGCGAGTAGTCGTTGATCGCGTAGCGGATCGTCGAGTCGATGCCGAGCGCGATCCCGCTCTTCAGCCTGTTGTAGATGACGGCGGCGATCAGCGGCCGCTCGCTCGGGATCTGGGCCTCGCGCTCGACCATCGAGGCGATCGTCAGGACGTCGTAGGTCGAGAGGCCCTTGGCCTTGGCCCGGCTGAGGTCGACGCCGGCGATGTTCGTTTTGAACGCCGCGAGCTGGGCGTTGACCAGCTTGCTCGCCGGGTCGCGCGGGAGGAGATTGTAGGTCGACGGGAAGAGGAAGCCCTCGAGCGAGCGGGCGGCCGACGACGCGCCGTAGGCGCTCGGCTTCAGGAGGTGGGAGTGGACCGACGCCTTGACGTAGTCGCCGGTGACGCCGTCGCGGCCGGTCACGGCGGCGATCTCCGTCCGCGAGAGCCCCTCGGGGATGGTCACCTTGATCTGCTGCGCCACCGCGCCGCCCTGGCGGCTGGTCAGCGCGTCGAGCACCGCCCCGTAGCTCATGTCCCGGCGCAGCTCGAAGTGCCCCGACTCGAGCTGGCTGCGCTTGCCGGCGAGCGTGGCCCGGAGCTTGAAGAAGAACCCCGAGGAGATCACGCCGCGGCCGGCCAGGAGGTTGCCGATCGTGCTCGAGCTCGCCCCCCGCGGGATGTCGACGGCGACCGAGCCGGATCCGCCGCCCTTGAGCGGCTGGAACAGCGAGAAGAGGAACCAGAGGGCGAAGACGACGGCGACCAGCGCCACGACGGCGGCGATCCGCCCCCGCCGGCCGGTCGGGGCGGTCGGTCCGCTGAGGGTTCGTTTGGGCCGGGGCACGGAAGGAGATCGGGGGCGGACGCTCGCCGCGGGCCGCCCGCCGGCCGGCGTCCGGCGCGGGCGGAGCGAAGTGGGCAGGCTACCGCCGCGGAGGCTCCCGGGCTCGCGCGCCTCGCCCCGGCGCTTTCCACCCAGCCGCGCCAACGCCCCGGCGAGCGCCGCCGACGCCCGGGTCAGCGCCGACGGGGACTGTTGCGGAGCGCGCCGCGCCCCGACCGGCGCCTCGGGCGCGGGCGCGGCCCAGGGCTCCTCGGCCGCCGCGTCACCGTGATGGACGCCGGTCTCCGCCCAGCCGTCGCCGCCGGGCACACCGGTCCCGGCCGAGTCCTCGCGGTGATCGACGCCGGTCCCGGCCCAATCCTCGCGGTGCTCGACTCCGGTCCCGGCCCAATCCTCGCGGTGCTCGACTCCGGTCCCGGCCCAATCCTCGCGGTGCTCGACTCCGGTCTCGGCCCAGTCGTCGCGGTGGTCGGCGCCGGTCTCGGCCCAGGGCGCCGGCCCGCCCCCGTCGTCGGGTCGACGACCGACCTGCTGGTCGTAGGTCTCGAGCGGGTCGCGATAGCCCGGATAGGGCAGCTCGTCGGCCGGCGCCGGCCGGTCGTCGGCCGGCTCAGCCCGGGCCGGCGGCGGCCTGTCGTAGTCGTGCTCGGCCGGTTCTCGCGCCGGCCGCGGCCCGCCGAAATCGTGCTCGGCCGGGCCCGGCGCCGGGCGCGGCCTGTGGTAGTCGGGTTGCGCCGGGGGCGGCCGGCCGTAGGCGGGCTCGGGCTCCGGCGGGTGATAGCCCACCTCGTCGGGGACCGGCGGCGCGTCGGACCAGACCTCCGCGTCGAGCGGCGGCGAGCCGGGGTCGCCCAGCGGCGACGAGGATCCGCGCTCGCGGGCACGGCGCCGTTCCCGCTCGAGCCGGTCGCGCGCGCGCTCCTCGGGGGTGCGGTAACGCCCGGAATCTCCTCTGCGTGACGGACTCATAACGGTCCGGGCGCCGCCCCGAGGCGCCCGTCCGCGTCAGCCTAGACGATCGGCCCGAGCCGCTCGCGGGGCCGCACGGACCTTTGCACCTACGGATCCCGGCGGGCGGCGAGCCAGCCCTCGAGCAGATGAGCCGCCGCCCGCGAGTCCTCGCTCGTGCGTCGGTCGAGGTCGCGCTGGGCCAGGCGGGTGGTCAGCCGCTCGTCGTAGAGCTCGACGGGGACTTCGTCACCCAGGCGTCCGGCCAGCCGGTCGGCGAACGCCCGCGCCTCGGCGGTCTGGGCGCTGTCGCCGCCCCTGAGCGTCAACGGCAGGCCGACCACCACCCGCCCGACCTCGCGCGTGGCGACCAGGTCGGCCAGAGCGCGCAGGCCGCGGCGGGTGGCCGGGGCGAGCACCGGCTCGATCGGCGTGACGATCGTCGCCGTCGGATCGCAGACCGCGCAGCCGCAGCGCGCGCTTCCGTAGTCGAGCGCCAGCACCCGCACCTAACGCAGCCCGGCGGCGATCGTCTCCCGGGCGGCGGCGATCGCCTCGCCCACCCTCGCACCGTCGCGGCCGCCGGCCCGGGCCATCGTGTCGCGGCCGCCGCCGCCGCCGCCCACGACCTTCGCCGCCGCGCGCACGATCTCTCCGGCCTTCACCCCACGCTCGACAGCCGCGGGCGAGACGTTGGCGACGAGGTGCGCGCGCCCCTCGAC
>JBPCNA010000147.1:0-21452 GCA_051001735.1 Solirubrobacteraceae bacterium | reverse complement strand
GTTTTTTGTGGGTGGGTTTGGTGCCGCATCAGGGGGGGGGTGTCGGCTCCCCCCCACCCCGCGGGGCCTTCCCCCCCGCTGCCCCGAAATTCCATGCGCCAGTTGCCAGCCCTTCTCCCGCGCCGCCGCCGCACCGGCGTGCTCCTCGCCGCCGCCGCCGCCGCGACGCTCGCCGCGGCGGGATCCCAGACGGCGGTGTCCGCGCGGGCCGCGGCGACCACGCCGTCGTGCCCGACGGCGACGCATTGGGTCGCGGCGTGGTCGGCCGATCCGAGCGGCCTCCTCGGCAGCGGGTTCGTGAATCAGACGCTGCGGATCATCCTCACCCCGCACATCGGCGCCGGCGAGGTCCGGGTTCACCTCTCCAACCGCCTCGGCGGCGGCTCCGTCAGGTTTGCCCGGGCATCGATCGCCCGACGCCAAGGGGGTGCCGAGCTGGTGCCCGGCTCGAGCCGCCAGCTCACCTTCGGGGGAGCGCCGGCGGTGATCATCCCGGCCGGGGGAGAGGTGACCAGCGATCCGGCGCCTCTGCCGTTTGCCGCGTTCCAGGACCTCGCGGTCAGCCTGTACCTGCCCGACGCCCCCGGCCCGGCGAGCGGTCACCTCGTCGGACGGGAGCGGTCCTACGCGACGGCCCGGGCGGGCGGCGATCACACCGCGGACGGCGCCGCCGGCGCCTTCGGCGCCTCGACGACGTCGGTCCCCTACGTCGACGCCGTCGATGGCCTGGCGCCCGCCGCGGTCGGGGCGGCCGTCCTCTTCGGCGACTCGATCATCGACGGCTACGAGAGCGTCGGCCTCACCGGCGTCGAGAACGTGGCGGGGATCGACGCCAACCGCCGCTTCCCGGACTACCTCGCGCGGCGCCTGCTCGCGGAACCCGGCGGGCCGCGCCTCTCGGTGCTGAACGCGGGGATCAGCGGGAACCGGCTGCTCTCCGGCGCCCAGCAGACGATCGGCGGAGCCAGCGCGCTTTCGCGGCTGGAACCCGACGTGCTGGGCGTTGCCGGGGCGACCGACGCGATCGTGCTCGAGGGAACGAACGACATCGTTGCCCTGGCCACGGTCAACCAGGTGACGACGGCGCTGGCGCAGATCGTCGCACGCCTGCACGCCGGTGGCATCCACGTCGTGCTCGGCACGATCATCCCGGTCGGCGCCGGGCTCCTCGGCCTCGGCAACGTGCTGCCCACGGTGTACGTTGACAGCCCGATCAACGCGGTACGCGTCGCGGTGAACGCGTGGATTCGCAGCGGCGCGAGCGGTGCCGATCGGGTGGTCGACTTCGATGCCGCGCTCCGCGGACGGGCCCAGCCGAACGTGCTGGATCCGGCCTTCGACAGCGGCGATCACGTTCATCCGAGCGATGCCGGCTACAGCAGGATGGCCGACGCGGTCGACCTCGCCGCTCTTCGGGGCGTTCGCTGCGCGCCGGCGCCGGCGAGCATCGCGACGCGGCTCCACATCCGCGCCCGCGCCCATACCGCCGGGCGCGTGCATCTGAGCGGCACCCTCCGCCCAGCCACACCCACCGCATGTACCGGCGCGCGCCTGACCGTGCGGGCTGTGCACGCCGGACGGACGATCCTCCGGCGCAGCGTGCCGGTGACGCCGGCCTGCCACGTGGGCAGGACCCTGCGGCTCGGCGCCCGCGGCGAGATCGAGATCCGCGTCAGCTTCGCCGGGAGCCCGCCGCTCCTGCCGACCCGCGCCCGCTCGATCTTCCTACGCGCCTCCTGACGGCGCGCGGCGGCCGGCGTGCGCGGCGAGGAAGGCGATCGGCGCCGGTCGTCTCGGGAGCGATCGACGTCCTCGACGTGGCCATGATGACCGCCGCTGTTCTCGCCGCCCTCCAGATCGCGCGGCGGACGAGCCGCATCGAGCTGGCCGTCGGGCCCGACTGAGGCGTCCGGAGATGTAGCGTTGGCGCTCGCCGCGGGCTCGGGTGATTCGCCGGCGCTCCGTGGACCCGCCACACGAAAAGGAGGCAAGCCGATGCGCAGGACACCTGTTACGCGCCTCGCCGCGGCCGTGCTGCTCGGGCTCATGCTCGCCCCGCCGACCGCTCAGGCGGAGGCCGCCGCGCCCAGCCCGTCCACGATCTCGGTGACCGGGATCGGCGCTGTGCTGATCGCACCGGACGTCGCTGACATCTCGATTGCTGTCCGCAGCGGCGCGTTCTCGGCAACCCGGGCGCGGTCGCAGGCAAACGTCCGCACCAGGCGGGTCCTCGCGGCGATCGTCATGCTCGGAGTTGATCGTGGGGCGATCCAGACGAGCGGGATCACCCTCGAGCGAACCTCGACGATCGCGCGGCGCGGCCACCCGGCGCGGGCGTTCTACACCGCTTCGAACTCTCTGTCGGTCCACCTCACGCGCCTGGCGCTCGTGGGCCCGGTGATCGACGCCGCGACGGCGGCGGGGGCCGACAGCATCGACGGTCCCAGCTACGCGTTCGCCAACCCTTCCCAGGGTCGTGGACTGGCCACCCAAGCGGCGCTCGCCGACGCGCGAGCGCGCGCCGACGCCGCGGCGGCGGCGACCGGCTACCACGTCACCGGCGTCCAGTCGATCGACATCGATCCCCAAGCCGCCGACGCCGGGCCACAGCCCCTGGCCTCGGCCCCGGCGGCGGCGAACGGCAAGGCGACCGCGACGACGCCGGTGTCTCCCGGCCGGCTCGAGGTCGACTCGACGGTGCGCGTCGTCTACTCGATGGCTCCGAACTGAGCGTTGACGGCGAACTCGATCCGTTGTGGGTTAGGCGCTGACGGCCTGAGCGAGCTAGACGCCGTTCACGAGGACGACGATCAGCAGGATCAGGGCAAGGATTCCAAAGATGCCGCCGACGATCGCGACGTTGAGCAGGAAGAAGACGACGGCAATCAGGATGACCAGACCCAGCAGACCTCGTGCATACGTCAAAGCGACTCCTCGGGCTCAGGTGGCAGGCGCACCACGAGTCGTGGGGCCTCGATTCTCTACCGGCGTGTACGTCCTCTCCCGTCGATCAGCTCAGGTCTCCCCACAGGAAGTCGACGGTCCGCGGTCACGGGTGCTCGGCGGCGCCGGGGTCCGCGGTCGCAAGGGGTTGGTTGGCTCGTCGAAGCCCGCGGGCGCCCAAAGCTACCGCACACCGGGGTTCCCGAGTGACGTGGTCGCCCGCCCGCGCAGGATGAAGTCCGTGCCGCGAGCGGCGAGGAGCTGGTAGGCAGAATCTCGGGCTGAGGCTCGCCGCGCGGGTAGCGCCGACGCTCGTGGTGGGTCTCCACCACGAGCCCGCGACCGCAGCAGCGCATCCCTGGCCAGCACGACAAGGCGAGCTCGTGCGTCATCGTCGGCGGCCCACGGTCACGCTCTGATGGCACTGCCGCCAGCGGCAAGCCTCGGGGAGGTGATAGCGGGACTCAGTCTTATCTTTCTGATACGGTCGCGGTCTCCGTGGTCCCGCGCGCCCTCCGAGAAGTCCCGCCGTCCAGGCGAGCGTGTCAGCCCCGGAGGTGGCCCCGCCGGATCCGGGCGCGGGGTCGGCTCGTCCTCGCACGGCCGCTGCTGGCGGCAACCGCCGTCGCGCTCACTGGGTGCGGCGGAGCGACCGAGGCGGGCGTGAACCGGCCGGCCGCCGCCGCTGACGTCAAGTTCCTGGTCGTGGCCGCCGAGAACTTCTGGGGGAGCATCGCCGCCCAGCTCGCCGGTGACCGGGCGGAGGTGAAGAGCATCGTGGTCGATCCGTCGACCGACCCGCACTCCTACACGGCGACGGCGTCCGACACCGAGGCCGTGGCCCAGTCGCAGCTGGCGATCGTCACCGGCGTCGGCTACGACGGTTGGGCCGGCCAGGCGCTGGCGGCCGACCCGAGCGGTTCGCGCGTAGTGCTCGACGTCGGGCGCCTCCTCGGCCTCACGTCGGGCGGTAACCCGCACCAGTGGTACTCGCCGGCCGGCGTCTCGCGCGTCGTCGGGCAGATCGTCGCCGACTACCAGCGGCTCGACCCGGCCGACGCGGCCTACTTCGACGAACGGCGCCGGACCTTCGAGACGGAGGGTCTGGCCGAATACGACCGGCTGCGCGAAGCGATCCGCTCCCGCTACCGAGGCGTCCCGGTCGGCTACAGCGAGAGCATCTTCGAGCCGCTCGGACGCGACCTCGGCCTCGACCTGGCGACGCCGGCGGGCTTCGCGAAGGCGATCGCCGAGGGCGCCGAGGTGACCGCCGAGGACAAGCGGGCCGTTGACGCCCAAGCCGACACGAAGCAGATCAAGGTCTGGATCTTCAACAGCCAGAACGTCACCCCCGACGTCCAGCGGGTGACCGCGATCGCCCGGTCACGCGGGATACCGATCGCGACGGTCACCGAGACGCTATCCCCGGCCTCGAGCAGCTTCCAGGAGTGGCAGGTCGCCCAGTTGCGAGCGCTCGCCGCCGCGCTCCACGAGGCGACGGGGCGGTAGGGACGTGGGCTTCCGAGGACCTCCGCATCTGTCGGCGGATCCGATCTCCGACATCCAGCAGATGCTCCAGTACCCGTTCATGGTGAGCGCCCTCGAGGCGGGGGCGATCGTGGCGGTGATGGCCGGGGTCGCCGGGTGGTTCATGGTCCTCCGCCGCCAGAGCTTCGCCGGCCACACGCTGTCGGTGATGTCGTTCCCCGGGGCCGGCGGCGCCGCCCTCGTCGGCCTGCCCCTCGCCTCGGGCTACTTCGCGTTCGCCGGTCTGGCGGCGCTGGTGATCGCCGGCACCTCGGGCGGGGGGGGTCCGGGTCGCCGGGCGCAGGAGTCGGCCGTGGTCGGCGCCGTCCAGGCGGCCGGGTACGCCGCCGGCTTCCTCTTCCTCAGCCTCTACCACGGCGTGCTCGAGAGCCTCGAGACGCTTCTCTTCGGCTCCTATCTCGGCATCACCCAGGGAGAGGTCGTCACGCTGCTCGCGGTCGCCGTCGCCGCGCTGGCCTTCTTCGCGGTAGCCGGCCGGCCGCTGCTCTTCGCGTCGGTCGACGCCGAGGTCGCCCGCGTCAACGGCGTGCCGGTGCGCAGCCTGTCGATCGTCTTCCTCGTCGTCCTCGGGCTCGCCGTGGCGGCGACCGCCCAGATCACCGGCGTGCTCCTCGTCTTCGCGCTGCTCGTAGCCCCGGCCGCCGTCGCCCAGGAGCTCACCCGGCGCGTCGGCCCGGGGCTCGTGCTGACCGTGGTCGTCGGGCTGCTCGTGACCTCGGTCGGGCTCGCCCTGGCCTTCTTCTCCGACGGACCGGTCGGCTTCTTCGTCACCAGCTTCGCCTTCGCCCTCTTCGTCGTGGCCCGGCTCGCCCGCCGCGTCGTCGACCGCCGCCCGTCCGGAGCGCCGGAGGCCTGATGAACGCCCCGCCCTTCGTCGAGAACGCCCTGCTCGCCGGATCGCTGATCGCCATCGCGAGCGGCCTCGTCGGCTACTTCGTCGTCCTGCGCAGCCAGGTCTTCGCCGGCGACGCGCTCAGCCACGTGGCCTTCACCGGGGCGATCGCCGCGGCGGTGATCGGCATCGATGTCCGCCTCGGCCTGTTCGCGGGGACCCTCGCCGTCGCCGTCGCGTTCGCCCGTCTCGGCGGCCGGGCAGAGGTCGACGACGTCACCATCGGGACGACGTTCACCTGGGTGCTCGGCCTCGGCGTGCTCCTCCTCGCCCTGGCCGCGGCGGGCGCCGCCGGGTCAAACGGGACGCTGGCCGCCCGCGAGCTCTTCGGCGGGATCTTCAGCCTCAGCGACGGCGACACCGCCGTCGGCGCGCTCGTCGCGCTCGTCGTGATCGCCGCGCTCCTGACCATCGCCCGGCCGCTGCTCTTCGCCACCGTCGACCCACTGGTCGCCGGCTCTCAGGGCGTGCCCGTCCGCCGGCTCGGCCTCGTCTTCCTCGTGCTGTTCGCCGTCGATGCCGCCGAGGCGACCCAGGCGGTCGGGGCGCTGCTCCTGCTCGGGCTGGTCGCCGCGCCCGCCGGCGCCGCCCACCGCCTGACCGGCGACCCCTACCGGGGCATGCTCGTCGCCGGGCTCCTCGCCCTCGTCTCGTTGTGGGCGGGGGTCATCCTCAGCTACCGGATCCCCGGCCTCCCGCCGAGCAGCGCGATCATCGGCGTGGCCAGCGCGATCTACGCGTCGAGCTTCCTGGCGGGCGGCCGCCGCGCGCGCAGACCGCTAGTGCAGCGTTCCGGAAGTCCCTTGTGGGTCGGGCGGGCGGTGGGCGTGATCTGGTGTCGCACGGTGTCGGTCTGCGTGCTGGTGGCACGCGGGCGGACGCCGGGTGGCGCCAGGCGCGCCCAGACGTTGCCAGACACCAAGGGAATTCCGGAACGCTGCACTAGTGCCCGGGGGCGGGCCGGCTCGGCCCGGTCGGCATCACACCGGTATGGGCGACGCCGTTGCCGGTGGTGTACGACCAGGCGCGGAGGCCGCTCTCGCCGTAGACGACGGCGTTGCCGACGACCGGGACGGTCGTCCGGCGCCCGCCGACCTTGATCATCGACACCTGCCTGACTCCGTCGGGCAGCAGGAGCGCGAGCCGGTCGATGCCGTCGAAGCTGGCCGGGAGGGGAGCCGCCGCGCCGAGCTTGCTCACGTTCGCGACGGCGTCGCAGCTGCCGCGGCCGCCGCCGACACCGCCGGCCGAGACGCGGCTGGTGTATGAGATGCAGACGACGCTGGCGTGGGCGTAGGCGTAGAGGAGGCCGAAGCGGCCGGAGTAGACGAGCCGGCTCAGCTCCGGCTTGGCGCCGCCGTCGGCCTGGACGGTGGGGATCTGATCGCCGGCCCGCGCCGGCCGCCGGAAGACGGCGAACGAGCGCGGCGCGATCCGTGCGGCGTTGGGACCGCCCGACACCGTCGTCGTCGCGCCGGGGCCGGTCGAGGCCCCACAGCCGCAGAGCACCACGAGCGCGAGCGCGAGGGCGAGCATGGTTGAAGAGATACGGCGCACGCCGCGACTATAGGCGCCGCGCCGGACCCCTCCGCCCGGCGCCGGCCGCTCGGGTCCGCCCCGGAGCTCTTTCGGAGCGGGGTGGGTCGGCGTCAGGTCGCGGCGATGCCGCTGCGTTCGCCGGGCTCGGCCGCCGCGGTCGACGGGGCGGGGGCTTCGCCGCCGAAGCGGACGACGAAGTGGGCGCCCCCGCGGGGCGAGCGCTCGACCGAGACGCCGCCGTGGTGGGCCTCGGCCACCGCGGCGACGATCGCCAGTCCGAGGCCGACCGACCCGCCGCGGTCGCCCGAGCCGCGGACGAAGCGTTCGAAGAGGCGCGGGGCGAGCTCGGGCGGGATGCCGGGGCCGTCGTCGCCGACGGTGAGGACGGCGCCGCCGCCGGGCATCGGCCTCGTCGACACGGTCACGCGGGTCCCGGGCGGCGTGTGGCTGAGCGCGTTCTCGATCAGGTTGATCGCCACCCGCTGGACGTCGTCGCGGGCGCCGACCATCGGCGTCGGGCGGGCGTCGAGCTCGATCACGTGGCGGCCGCTGAGGGGGCCGAGCTCGCCGGCCGCCTCGACGATGACGTCGGCGAGGTCGAAGCGCCGGGCGACGCGCTCGCGGCCGACGTCGGCCCGCGCCAGCAGGAGCAGGTCCTCGACGAGGCGCCGCATGCGCTGGGACGAGCGGAGCGCGGAGCGCGCGGCCGTCCCCTCCTCGCCGCGGAGGGTCTCGCTGAGGAGCTCGAGGTTGGCGAGCACGCTGGTCAGCGGGGTGCGCAGCTCGTGCGAGGCGTCGGCCACGAAGGCCCGCTGGCGGTCGAGCATCGCCTCCGTCTCCGCGCGGGCGCCCGAGAGGGCCTGGAGCATCCCGTCGAGCGTCCGGCCGAGCTCGGCGACCTCGTCTTCGGACTGGGAGGCCGGCACGCCGCGGCGGGGGTCGCGGGTCCGCTGCACCTCGCTGGCCGCGGCGGTCAGCGCGGCGATCGGCGCCATCGCCCGGCGGGCGATCATCGAGCCGGCGCCGAAGGCGAGTCCGGTCCCGCCGAGCACGCCGAAGATCAGGAACACCTGGAGCCGGCCGATCGTCTTGTCGAGGTCGGAGACCGGCCGCGCGTATTGGACGTCGAGGTACCCGAGCCGGGAGTTGGCGACGCGCCGGGTGACCACCCGGTAGAGCCCGACGTCGGTCGGCGTACTGCTGAGCGGGCCGAGGTCGGGGGCGTCGAGGGTATGGCCGATGATCGTCGCCTGGGGATCGATCACGCGGACGACGGCGTGGTCGGGGGCGGCGAACTGCTCGAGCGACGGCTGGATGACGTAGCTCCCGTCGACGGCCAGGCTGACATCGATGCTGTTGCCGATGTTCTCGGCGGCGGTGGTCAGCTGGCTGGTGAAGTCGGCACGGATCCGCCGGGCGGTGAGGGTCCCGATCGCCGTGGCGAAGACGCAGAGGATCAGCAGGGTGAGGGCGGCCGAGGCGCCGGCCAGCCGGAGGCGGATCGGCAGCCGGGCAATCGGGGTGGTGATCGCGAGGCGGACGTCGCGGCCGAGGCGCCCGAGCGCGGCGCGCTGGCGGGCGGAGTCGGTCAGATCGCCGCGGGACTTCGAGAGCCGGGCGGGATCGAACCGACTCCAGTCGACGCGCCGCCAGTAGAACCGGCGCGCCGGGGGTCGTCGCCACTCGAACCGACGCGAGGCGGGCCGGGGCCGGTCGAGCCGGCCGGGCGGATCCTCAGGCGCGGAGGACGTAGCCTGCCCCCCTGATCGTGTGGAGCAGCCGCGGCTCGCCGCCGGCCTCGAGCTTGCGACGGAGGTTGGAGACGAACACCTCGATCGTGTTCGTCGTCGAGAAGGGGTCGTAGCCCCAGACCTCGTCGAGGAGCCGTTGGCGGGAGATCACGATCCGCTCGTTGCGCATCATGTACTCGAGCAGCTCGAACTCCCGCTGGGTGAGCTCGACCGTACGCGCGGCGCGCTGGACCTCGTGGGTGTCGGCGTTGAGCGTGAGGTCGCCGACCCGCAGCGGGGCGCTCCCGCGGGGCGGGCGCCGCCGGAGCAGCGCGCGGATGCGGGCAAGCAGCTCCTGGCGCTCGAAGGGCTTGACGAGGTAGTCGTCGGCGCCGGCGTCGAGCCCCTCGACACGGGCCTCGAGGGCGTCGCGGGCGGTCAGCATGAGGATCGGGACGTCGTCGTCGCGGCGCAGCTCCCGGGCCACCTCGATGCCGTCGAGACGGGGGAGTCCGAGGTCGAGGATGACGACGTCGGGGAGGAAGCCGTGGGCCTCGTCGAGGGCAACGAGGCCGTCGCCGGCGATCCGGACCTCGTAACCCTCCATGCGCAGCGACCGCTGGAGGACGTCGGCGATGTCCTGATCGTCCTCGACGACGAGGACGCGCGGCGGGCGATCGTAATCGGCCATAGCAGGCGATCGTATGTGCTGACGCCCTGCGTCGGCCGGATATTTACCCGCGGTTGAGAGCCGGCGTGTCGTCCATCCGTTGAAGCGCATCCTCGCCGACATCGATCACGACGGCGCCGCCGGTCGCCCCGGCGACGAGGACGCTGAGCTGATCGAGGTGGTGCAGGAGGCAATCGCGCCGGCGCTCGCCGATCTCGGCGTCGGCGGAGTCGTCCGGCGCCAGGAACACGCGCGGTCCCTGCCCGGCGACCCGCACCAGGTGGCTGGTCGCGACGTAGCCGGCTCGCCGCTGGCCGAGGAAGTAGGAGTGGAGCTCGATGCCGAGCTCGGCGACGACCGACTCGAGCGTCAGCTGGAAGGCGCCGGCGTAGGCCAGGACGGTCGTGCAGCGGGTCTCCCTGAGGTCGATGCGCAACCGCGGCGGGGTGAGGGCTTCGCGCTCCAAGGCCGGCTAACGCTACCTGTGATGCTCCGGCCGATGCCAGGAATCGGTTGGGTCGCCGTGGCGGTCGCACTCGTCGCCGGCGCCGGCGCGGCGCCGCCGCCCTTCCTGAACACCTTCGCCGGCTCCGGCGCGCCGGCCCCGGCCTACGTCCTCGTCTTCCGCGCGCAGCAGTTCGTCCTCGCCCATCGCCCGTCCTGCCGTCCCCCGTCCCCGCCGGGCCTGCCGAGCATCGTGGACGGCGGGGCCGGACCGGGGGTCTCCCGCCTGCTCGGAGTGTTCCGCCGGCCGCCGACGGCCGAGGACCGGGCCGCCGAGGCAGCGCTCTTCGCCGGCCCGTCCGACGACAACCCGTTCGCCGAGGTCCCGCGCGACGGGACCCGCGTGATCCATCCGGGCGGGGGGCCGGCGGTCACGCTGGTCGACCTCACCTTCCGGCGCCGGACGCCCTCCTACCCCGGCATCCCTTCGATCGACCTCGGCCACACGCTCCACACCACTGCTCGCGTCACCGACAACGTCGCCTCGGTCCGCATCGCCGGTCGCGGGGAGGCCTCCTACCCGGCGGTCATCGTCGAGCGCGGCGCCGACGGGAGCGTGATTCGCTCGCTGCACGACCCGCACTGACCGGGCATCCGCCGGCGGACGTCGCGCGTAAGGACTCCTGATGGCCGAGCACCCGACCCTCAACTACGAGCGCGACCGGTCCGGCGACCCGGTCGTGCTCCTAAACGGCATCGGCGGCGAGCTCGGCATCTGGGAGCCGGAGCACGACGATAGCGCCGCGGACGAGCCGGACAGCGCGCCCCGACCGGGCGATTCCGTGATCCAGGCCGGCAGCGTGAGGTAGGATCGGCGTGTCGCACGCGGGGTTCCATGGCCTACCGACGGGGTTGGTATGCATTTCGAGATAAGGCTCGCGGAGCACGGCGACGCGGTCCGCATGACGATCATCGGAGAGCTCGACCTGGCCACGGCGCCGGAGTTCGAGAAGGCGCTGGGCGAGGTCGAGGCGTCCGACGTCGAGGCCATCGTCGTCGACCTCGACGAGCTCGAGTTCCTCGACTCGACGGGGCTGCGCGCCCTGCTCGCGGCCGACGCCCGCTCGCGTGCCAACGGCGGCCGTCTGAGCCTGACGCGGGGGTCGCCCCCGGTCAGGCGGCTGTTCGAACTGGTCGGCGCCGAGTCGCGCCTGCCGTTCGTCGACGCCGGCTGATCCGGGACGCTGCGCTGAGGCAGCGAGCGCCGGTCTAGGGCAGGGCAACGACGGCCGGCGTCGAAGTGGCCGGACGATGCCCCCGGCACGCAAGCCACCCGCCCGCAAGCCCGCCCGCAAGCCCCTGGCCGGCAAGGCGCCCGCGAAGGCCGCCAAGAAGCCGGCTGCCCGGCGTCGGCCGCCGCCGGCGCGGGCCAAGGCCCGGCCGAAGCCGCGCCCCCGCACCGTCGAGCAGCGCCATTACGACGTCCTCGGCTTGGGGCTGGTCGCCTTCGGCGTCTTCCTCGGCGTCCTCCTCTACAGCGCGACCGACGGCGGCGGTGGCGGCCGGGCGATCTCGACCGCCCTCGGCTGGTTGCTCGGACAGATCCGCTTCCTCACGCCGCCGGCCTGCGTCGCCATCGGCGGGCTCTTCGTCCTGCGCCCGGTGCTGCCGTCGGTCAAGCCGTTCCGGACGGGGGCGATCCTCCTCTTCTGCGCCCTCACACTCGCCCTGGCCGCCAACACCCTCGGGGTGGCGCCGGCCGGCCCGCGGTCCGGGTTCTGGGAGCCGGCGTTCTTCGAGACCCACGGCGGGGTGATCGGCGAGGCCGAGCTCTGGGCGGCGTCCCACCTGATCGGGACGACCGGCGCCCACATCCTGGCCGTCTTCCTCGCCGCCGCCGGCGTCACGCTTCTGACCGGGGGCGGCGTGGCCACGCTGATGCGGGCCGCCGGCGAGACGATGGTCGACGCCACCCGCACCCTCCGCGCACCGCGTCCGGCGCCCGCCCGCGCGCGGCCGCTCCCGGCGCGGCTCGTTCCGCCCGATCCGGCGGGCGGGGAGCTGATCGTCCGGGCCACCCACGTCGAGGCGCCGCCGATGCCCTACGACGGCGAGCCCGACCTCCCCGAACCGCCGCCCCCGGTGCCGGCGATCGACGGCGAGGTTCCGGGCGACGATCTCGTCGGCGAGCACTCGTTCTCGCCGGCCGAGCCGGCCGACGACGCCGAGCCGCCACCGGACGAGGCGCCGCACCGCCGGGAGACGACGGCGGAGGAGCTCACCCCGCAGGGCCGCTACCGCGGGTCGGTGACCGACGACCCCGACTTCGTCTGGCACCTGCCCAAGCCGAGCGTCCTGACTCGGTCGACCGCCGAGCAGTCGCGACCGGACACCGCCGGGCAGGAGAAGACCGCGGCGCGTCTGCTCGAGGCGCTCGGCCACTTCGGCGTCGCGGCGACCGTCGTCGGCACGGTGGCCGGGCCGCACATCACGCGCTACGAGCTGCGGCTGGCCCCGGGGATCAAGGTGGCCAAGGTCGCCCAGCTGAAGGACGACCTGGCCTACGCGCTGGCCGCCACCGACATCCGCATCCTCGCGCCGATCCCCGGCAAGCAGGCGGTCGGCGTCGAGGTCCCGAACGCCCGGCGGCGGATCGTCCGTCTCGGCGACGTCTTCCAGAACCCGCCGCCCGACTGGTCGCCGCTCACCGTCTGGCTGGGCAAGGACGTCGCCGGCCGGGCGATCGGCGCCGATCTCGCCAAGATGCCCCACCTGCTCGTGGCGGGGACGACCGGGGCGGGGAAGTCGGGCGCGGTCAACGCCATGCTGTCGTCGATCCTCCTCCGCGCGACCCCGCGCGAGGTCCGTCTCGTCCTCGTCGACCCCAAGCAGGTCGAGCTCAACCACTACGAGTCGATACCCCACCTCCTGACCCCGGTCATCACCAGCCCGAAGATGGCGGCCAACGCGCTGGGCAACCTTGTCCGGGAGATGGAGATGCGCTACGGGATCATGTCGCTGGCCCGGACGCGGTCGCTGCCGGAGCTCAACAAGGCGCGGGTCAAGCGCGGCGACCCGGAGCTCCCATACATCCTCTGCGTGATCGACGAGCTCGCCGACCTGATGATGGTCGCCCCGGCCGACGTCGAGGACTCGATCATCCGCCTGGCCCAGAAGGCGCGGGCGGTGGGCATCCACCTCGTGCTGGCCACCCAGTCGCCCCGGGTCGACGTGATCACCGGCATGATCAAGGCCAACGTCCCGTCGCGGATCGCCTTCGCCGTGTCGTCGCAGACCGACTCGCGGGTGATCCTCGACCAGAACGGGGCGGAGACGCTGCTCGGGGCGGGTGACATGCTCTTCTCGCCGGTCGGGAGCTCGCGTCTCCAGCGGATCCAGGGCGCCTACATAGACGAGCCCCAGATCCTCGCGCTGACCGACTTCTGGCGGCGCCAGGGCGAACCCGAGCTCCGCGAGGAGCTGCTCGAGGAGGTCGAGCCGGAGGAGGGCGAGGACGGCGCGCCGGACGAGTTCGACCCCGACGAGGACCCGCTGCTCGGCGACGCGATCCTCCTCGTCGCCGAGATGGGCACCGCCTCGACGTCGATGCTCCAGCGGCGCCTGCGACTCGGCTACACCCGCGCCGGTCGGCTGATCGACATGCTCGAGCGGCGGGGGATCATCTCCGGCTACGAGGGTTCCAAGCCTCGCCAGGTGCTGGTCACCGAGGCCGATGTCCCCCGGGTTTTGGCCGCCCTCGCCGAGCGCGGCCGATCGTCCGGGCCGATCGCCATCGAGGAGACGGCGAGGCCCTCGGATCTGCCGTAGCCGCCGGGGGTCGATCTCCGCCGGCCCCCCGTCCCGCGGCGCCGGAGCGCACGGGTAGCCTTCGCAGCTGATGCCGGAGATCGGAGCCATGCTGCGCGAGGCGCGGATGCGGGCGCACATCGACATCTCGGAGATCGAGTCCGAGACGAAGATCCGTGCGAAGTACCTGCGCGCGCTCGAGAACGAGGAGTGGGACCTGCTCCCGGGTCCGACCTTCGTCAAGAGCTTCCTGCGGACCTACGCGGAGGCGCTCGGGCTCGACGCGAAGCTGATCGTCGAGGAGTTCAAGCTCCGCCACGAGCGACCGTCGGAGTTCGACCTCCAGCCGATCCGCGCGACCGGGGTCGGCCGCGAGCGCCGGCCGAAGCCGCGGCCGGCGGTACCCCGCTGGCTGATCGGCGTGCTGCTCGCCCTCGCCCTGATCGCCGCGCTGTTCGCCCTCGGCAACCACAACGGGTCCTCGACGCCGCCGCCGACCGGAGCGGCCGCGCACACCACCGCCACGACGACGACGCCCACCACGCACCGGACCCCGGCGAAGCGGGCCCGGGCGCGGGTGGTGGCGCTCCGCATCGTCCCGTCGAAGGCGGTGTACGTCTGCCTGATCGGCGACGGCCGCAAGCTGATCGACAAGCTGATCCTCACGCCGGGCGTCAAGCCGCGCCTCTACCGGGCGAAGAAGTTCGAGCTGACGCTGGGTAACGGCGACGTCAAGCTCAACGCCAACGGGACGATCCTCTCGGTGCCGTCGGTCAGCAACGCGATCGGCTACGAGCTGACGACGCATGGGCGAACGGTGCTCTCGGCGGCCAAGCGCCCGACCTGCGCATGACCCCCGCGCCGGCGACCGGGGGTCCCGGGGGGTGAGCGCCCGGGCGGGCATCGTGGTGACGGGGACCGAGGTGCTGACCGGCCGGGTCACCGACCGCAACGGGCCGTGGCTGGCCGACCGCCTGCGGGAGCTCGGCGTCGATCTCGCCCAGATCACCATCGTCGGCGACCGGCCGGAGGACATCCTGGCCGCGCTGCGGTGGTACGCGTCGCTCGGCGTCGAGGTGATCGTCACCAGCGGCGGCCTCGGGCCGACGGCGGACGACCTGACGGCGGCGGTGGTCGCCGAGTTCTGCGACCGCGAGGTCGAGCTCGACGCGGCGCTCGAGGAGCGGATCGCCGAGATCCTCCGGCCGATGGCGTCGCGCTGGCCGCGGCTCGACTTGGAGGCGATCCGCGAGTCGAACCGCAAGCAGGCGCTGGTCCCGGTCGGGGCCACCGTGCTCGAGCCGATCGGCACGGCGCCGGGGCTCGTGGTGGCAGCGGCGGCGGGGGGGCCGACGGTCGTCGTGCTGCCGGGCCCGCCGCGCGAGCTCCAGCCGATGTGGACAGAGGCGACGGCGACCGCGGCGTTCGGCCGGGCGATCGCCGGGGCGACCACCTACCGCCAGACGATGCTGCGGATGTTCGGCATCCCGGAATCGGAGATCGCCGCCACCCTGCGCTTGGCGACGGCGTCGGGGATCGACCTCGACCGCCTCGAGGTGACGACCTGCCTGCGGCGGGGCGAGATCGAGATCGTCACCCGCTGGGAGCCGGAGGACGAGGCCACCTACCGGGCGTTCGAGGAGGTCGTCCGCGACCGCCACGCCGACACGCTGTTCTCCGACGACGGCTCCTCGGTCGACGAACAGGTCGCCGAGCTGCTCCTCGACGACGGCCTGACGGTGGCGGTCGCCGAGTCGTGCACTGGGGGCCTCGTGGCCGCGCGCCTGACCGACCGCCCGGGGTCCTCGGCCTACGTGCTCGGGGGGGTGGTGGCCTACTCCGACGCGGTCAAGACGGCGCTGGTCGGGGTCCCGGCCGAGCTGATCGCCGCCGTCGGAGCGGTCTCCGAGGAGGTCGCCGTGGCCCTGGCCGAGGGCGCCCGAACGAGACTCGACGCGGCGGTCGGCGTCGGGGTGACCGGCGTCGCCGGCCCAGAGGGGGGAACGCCGGAGAAGCCGGTCGGTCTCGTCCACGTGGCGGTGGCGGCCGGTCCGCCGGGGAAGCCGGCCGACCGGCGCCGCCACCGGCGCCTCGACCTGGTCGGCGGCCGGGCCGACATCCGCGACCGGACGACGACCCACACACTGCACATGATCCGCCGCCTCCTCCGCGGGGAGGACGGGGCGAACCGGTGAGCCGGGGGGCCCGGCTCTTCGCGGCGGTCGATCCGCCGGCGGAGACGCGGGGCGAGCTCGCGGCGTGGGCGCGCCGGTCGGTCGGGTCGAGCGGCGCCCGGCCGATCGCGGCGGACGCACTCCACATCACCCTCTGCTTTCTCGGCAGCCAGCCGGTCGAGCGGCTGGAGGAGATCGCCGCCGTGGTCACGGCGTCGGCGGCGCCGGTCGGCCGGCTGGGGCTCGGGGCGCCGGTCTGGCTGCCGCGGCGCCGGCCGCGGGCGCTGGCCGTCGAGGTCCACGACGAGACCGGCACGCTCACCGACCTGGCCGGCGATCTCGGGCGGGCGCTGGGGGAGGCGATCGGCTGGGTGCCGGAGTCGCGCCGCTTCCGCCCCCACCTCACGGTCGCGCGGATGCGGGCGCGGCCAGTGACCCCCGGCCGCCTCGAGCCGACGCCGGCGCTGGCCTTCGAGCCGGAGTCGCTCTCGCTGTACCGGTCGCGGCTCGACCCGGACGGCGCCGTCTATGAGGCGGTGGCGAGGGTTGCCCTGTTCTGGCCGGGGAGCGGCCCCGGGTGAGCCTGGGTCGGCGGCGGGGTCGGGGCGCCGGGGGACACGGCCGGCCGGTCGCGGTCGCCCGCGGTCGTCCACCACGTCTGCCGCGGCCGGGAGGGCCCGGGCGATAGACGACGGAACGCCGAGCGGCTCAGCCGCACGAACTCTTCGTGGACGCCCGCGATCGACGGGTTCCGTCCGCGTCGCCGCGTAACTTGGACGCCTACGCGCCAACTTGAGTTGCGCCGTACGACCCCCGGAATCAGCGCGCAAGAGGAGCTTTGAGGATGACCGTGACGACAGATCAGGAGAAGGCCGCCAAGGCGCGGGACGTCGCCCTCGCCGGGGCGCTCACGCAGATCGAGCGCGAGTTCGGCAAGGGCTCGGTCATGCGGATGGGCGATCCGGGGGCCCAGGTCCGCTGCGCGGTGATCCCGACCGGCGCCCTGTCGCTGGATCTGGCGCTCGGCATCGGGGGCGTTCCCCGCGGGCGGATCGTCGAGGTGTTCGGGCCGGAGTCGTCGGGCAAGACGACGCTGATCTACCACGTCCTCGCCGAGGCCCAGAAGCTGGGGGGGATCTGCGCGTTCATCGACGCCGAGCACGCGATGGACCCGCTCTACGCCAAGGAGATCGGCGTCGACATCGACGAGCTGCTGGTCTCCCAGCCCGACTACGGCGAGCAGGCGCTGGAGATCGCCGACATGCTCGTACGGTCGGGGGCGGTCGACGTCGTGGCGATCGACTCGGTGGCGGCGCTGACGCCGCGGGTCGAGCTCGAAGGCCAGATGGGCGACCAGACGGTGGGCGCCCAGGCACGGATGATGTCGCAGGCGATGCGCAAGCTGGCCGGCAACCTCAACCGGACGCAGACGCTGTGCATCCTGACCAATCAGATCCGCGAGAAGGTCGGGGTGATGTTCGGGTCGCCGGAGACCCAGCCGGGCGGCCGGGCGCTGAAGTTCTACGCCTCGCAGCGCCTCGACATCCGCCGGATCGAGACGCTGAAGGACGGTACCGAGGCGGTCGGCAACCGGGTCCGGGTCAAGGTGGTCAAGAACAAGGTGGCGGCGCCGTTCCGCCAGGCCGAGTTCGACATCGAGTTCGGCAAGGGGATCTCTACGGCGGGCTGTCTGCTCGACCTGGGGATCGAGCACAACATCATCAGCAAGTCGGGCTCCTTCTTCTCCTACGGCGACGAGCGCCTGGGGCAGGGGCGGGCGAACGCGAAGGCCTACATCGACGAGCACCCGGAGCTGGCCAAGGTCGTCGAAGACCGCATCTACGCCGTCCTCGGGCTGTCCAAGGATCTCGTGACGCCGATCGAGCCGACGAACGGAGAGGCGTCCCCGCCGCCGCTGGGCGACGCGGCCACCTCCGCCCGGACCCAGCAGCTCCGAGCCGCGGGGCGGGCGGCCTGAGCGGACCCCCGAGATCCGCCGCGCCGCGGCCGGTGGCGTCTCCCGGGGTCGGCCCCGAGCGACCGCCGGAGCCCGCGGCCGGTTCAGTGCGACCGCCGAAGGCCGGGTCCGGGGCCGGTCCGGCGTGGCCCGCGGCCGGAGCGGGCGTGGTGGCGGCGCCGGCGGCCGGAGTCGGGCCGGAGCTGGGACGGGCGCTCGGGCTGTGCCTGCGCGAGCTGAACCGCCGCGACCAGACGGTGGCCCAGACGCGTCGGCGCCTCGAGCGGGCGGGGACGGCGCCGGCGACTACGGAGGCGGCGCTGGCGTGGCTGATCGACCGGCGCTACCTCGACGACCTGGGCTATGCGGAGCGCTACGCCGACGACCGGCGCCGGCTCGACGGGTGGGCGGGCGAGCGGATCCGGCGCCGCCTCGAGGAGTTGGGGATCGAGGCGGAGCTGATCGACGCGGCCGTGGGGGGCCGGGAGGGGGAGACGGAGCTCGAGGCGGCGCTGGCCGTACTGGCCGGCCGGTTGACCGGAGCGTCCGGCGCGGACCGCGACCGCCGGCGGGCGCTCGGCCTGCTCGCACGCCGCGGCTACGAGCGTGAGCTGGCCGAAGCGGCCGTGGAGCGCCATTTCGGTCCATCCGGCGGGTGAGGGTGGGGCCGTCGCTATGCTCGCAGTGCCCCGTCGGAGGGACGGACCACCCGTCCCTTGTGACCTCAAAGATTCGAGGAACCTGATGCGTCGGCTCGTTGCCCTCTGCGTGTTCTCCCTGTTCGGACTCGCCACCGTCGCCTGGGCCCAGAGCTCGCTCCATCCGGAGTGGCCGCCGATCCAGAACGTGATCATCGACAAGGACACCTCGGGTGGGAGCCACGTCCTCCGCGGGGCCCCGGGCGTCCACAACGAGATCCTCGGGGGATTCGGCAACGACACGCTCTACGGCTCGGGCGCCGGCGACGTGATCTGGACCGACTACCACCCGAACTACAAGGACTTCGACCCGACCCACACCTACTGCCCGAGCCTGGGCGCCTACATCAACCTCTTGACCCAGAAGCCGACGACGCCGGCGGACACGCAGGCGGTGAAGGCGGCGTGGCAGCAGAGCAACGCAGCCTGCCGGGCCGGGTCGCCGCTGACCGGCAAGCCGGCGTCGGCGGCACCGGTCCACCAAGTCGGCTACGTCTACGCCGGCAACGGCAACAACTACATCTACGCGACCGACACGACGAACTACGTCTGGACGGGGACGGGCCGTACCGTCGTCCACGCGACGGTCGGGCGGGGCGTGATCCACTGCCAGTCGGCCAAGGTCACCGTGTTCATCAGCAAGAAGAGCCGGCACCACTACCAGCTGCCGGGCTGCAGGCACCTGAGCGAGTTCGGCCGGGTCGTCCACTGATTCCGGCCGGGCGGCCGCCGGGCCGCCGGGACTACGATTGGCGACGATGCGCTACCACCTGACGACCTTCGGCTGCCAGATGAACGTCCACGACTCCGAGCGGATGAAGGGGATGCTCGAGTCGATCGGCTACGAGGAGGCCGCGGAGCGGGCGGAGGCCGACCTGATCCTGTTCAACACCTGCTCGATCCGCGAGTCGGCCGACAGCCGCTTTCTCGCCCATCTCGGTGAAGCCAAGCGGCTGAAGGCGCGCCACCCGGAGCGGGTGGTCGGCGTCGGTGGCTGCTGGGCGCAGTCGGTCAAGGAGGAGATCTTCCGCCGCTTTCCCTTCGTCGACGTCGCGTTCGGCCCCGGTCAGGTCCACAAGCTGGCCGAATTCCTGGTCAGCGATTCGCTGACCTCCCAGGGCTTCTTCGAGTTCGAGGGTTTCACCGGCCGCCTGCCGGCCAAGCGCGACCGGCCGTTCCAGGCGTGGATGCAGATCTCGGTCGGGTGCAACTCGGTCTGCAGCTACTGCATCGTCCCGTCGACCCGGGGCCGGGAGGTGTCGCGGCCGGCGGCCGAGCTCGTCGCCGAGGCCGAGCGCCTGGCTGCCGACGGGGTGCGCGAGGTGACCCTGCTCGGCCAGAACGTCAACTCCTACGGCCGCGACCTGGCTGGAGCCGAGCGGACCAGCTTCGCCCACCTGCTCGGCCTGGTCGACGCGGTCCCGGGGATCGAGCGGATCAGGTACACGAGCCCGCACCCGAAGGACATGCGCGAGGACGTGATCCTCGCCCACGCCAACCTGGCGTCCGTCTGTGAGCACATCCACCTGCCGCTCCAGTCGGGCTCGTCGCGCCTGCTGAAGGCGATGCGCCGGACCTACACCCGCGAGCGCTACCTCGACCGGGTGGTGCAGATCCGCGAGCATTTGCCGGACTGCGCCCTGACGACCGACATCATCGTCGGCTTCCCGGGAGAGACCGAGGCGGACTTCGCAGAGACCCTGTCGGTGGCCGAGACCGTCGGCTACGACGGCGCCTTCACCTTCGTCTTCTCGCCGCGGCGGGGGACCGAGGCGGCGACCTTCACCGACGGGCTCGTCCCCCACGAGGTCAAGGTCGAGCGGATGGAGCGGCTGCTCGAGGTCGTCCAGCGGCGCGCCCACGAGCGCGCCCAGCGCTTCGTCGGCCGGACGGTCGAGGTGCTCATCGAGGGTCCGTCGCGGACCGATCCGACGCGGTTGCGGGGGCGCACACGCCACAACAGGGCGGTCAACTTCGCCGGCCGGGCCGAGCCCGGCGAGCTGGTCGCAGTGGCGATCGAGGGGGCGACGAGCCAGACCTTGATCGGCTGTCAGCGCCTCCCTGCGGGGGTCGTCGGCTGAGGGCAGAGCGGGACGCGGCTCGCCGGCCGTGCATGAATCCGGCGATGAGGGGTACACCCTCTTCATGAGCGTCTGCTGCCCACCGGGCGAAGGTTGCAACAGCCTCTCCGGCCAGGAGCCGTGCTCGCTGTCGCGGCTGCGCCGCGCGAGCAGCCCGGAGGCGGACCGTGCCCTCAAGCTGTGGCGGCGCTACGTCCAGGCGCGCGGGGCGGCGCGCGAGCGGCGAGTCCTGCGGCGAGCCTACGGTCGCACCCGCGACCAGGCACTCGGCCTCTGGACCCCCTGGGCGTCCGCCTAAGCCGGGTGTACGATGTGCTGACGACGCACGGCTCCTCAGCGGGCGCGTGCGGGCGAAATGGCAACAGGTCCTAGGTCTCCCGGACACAGCGCCGGCGGAGAAGGCGAGGCTCAGGCGACGGAACAACGGCCCGCCCTGTCCGACGGTCAGTTGCTCGTGGAGATCTCCAATGGCGTCGTGCAGGAGTTCCGGGCTTCGGTGGGGAAGGGTCCGACCGCTGCAAGTCCTACTGGGCCGGGAGCGACCTTCTCGTCGTGCTCCTGCGGGGAGGTTTCACGGTAGCCTGAGCAGACGCTCTTCGATGCCGGATACAAGCGGGCGGTGTACGACTCTCAGCACGCGCTTCAGGACGCGATGGAAGGGCGCCTCTCGACGATCGTCGCCGACCTGACCGGCCGGGAGGTGGTCGCCTTTCTGAGCGCTTCGCGCCAGGACCCCGATCTGCGCGCCGAGCTCTTCCTGCTCGCGCCCCTCGAGGCGGACTCTCCGCTGATCGAGGATCTGCCCGACTGAGACGCGGCGCCCGGCTTGCATCGGGGTTTGGGGTCGGGTCGCCGGGAGCATCGCAGCTCCCGGCTCCCACAGGTCCCGGCGTGACAGTCTCCCGTCACCGGGCTCTTCTCATCGGCCGTTAGTACGAGCGGACCCACCGCCATTGGGCGAACAGGCCG
>JBPCNA010000146.1:0-5595 GCA_051001735.1 Solirubrobacteraceae bacterium | reverse complement strand
CCCCTGGCCGGCGCGGCCGTGACCGGCGCCGCCCTCTCGGCGGGCCTGACCGTCGCCGGACTGCCGCTGTCGGCGGCGATGCGCAAGCGCGCCCTCGACGCCGGCCTGGCCACCCAGTCGTGGGGCGGCTGGGCGGGCGACGTAGCCAAGAGCACGGCGATCGGCGCCGGCCTGGCCGGGGCGGGCGCCACCCTCGCCACCGCGCTGATGCGCGGGCACGGCCGGCGCTGGTGGCTCCCCGGCTCGGCCGCGGCGGCGGCGGTGGCGGCCGGGATGACCTTCGCCGGTCCCGTCGTGCTGGACCCGCTGTTTCACCGGTTCACGCCGCTCGGCGACGCCGACACCCGCGAGGACGTGCTCGGGCTGGCACAGGCGGCGGGGATTACGGTGGAGAACGTCTACCAGGTCGACGCGAGCCGCCGCACGAGCGCGGCCAACGCCTACGTCAACGGGCTCGGGCCGACCAAGCGCGTGGTCCTTTTCGACAACCTGCTGGACGCCTTCTCGCGCGCCGAAACACGCCTGGTGGTGGCCCACGAGCTCGCCCACGTCCGCCACCGCGACGTGCCTCGCGGCCTGCTCCACCTCGCTCTGGTCGCGCCCGCGGCGCTGCGCGCGGCCGACCGTCTCGCCCGCGCCGTCGATCCCCCGGCGGCCGACCGCGCCGCGCCCCCGAGCCTGCCCGCCCTAACGCTCGCGCTCGGGCTCGTCGGGGTGACGCTGATCGGGCCCCTGCACCGGCTGTCGCGCGCGGTCGAGCGGCGGGCCGACAGCTTCTCGCTCGAGCTGACCGGCGACCCGGCCGCCTTCACGTCGTTCGAGCGGCGCATCGTGGTGGCCAACCTCGCCGACCCCGACCCGCCGCGCTGGATCGCGGCCGTGCTCGGCAGCCACCCGCCGGCGGTCGAGCGGATCGGCATGGCGCAGGCCTACGCCGACCGACATCCCTGAACGGCCCAGGAGACCTACTCGGGGTTGGACCCGCCGTACTCCGGCAGGTTCTTGATTCCCTCGCGGGCCTTCCAGCGGGAGTAGTTGTCCTCCATCGCGTCGATCAGCTCGCGCATGAAGCGGGGCGAGACGTTGACGCGAGAGACGACGACCCCGGGGATCTCACCGGCCTCGACCTCGTGGTCGACGCGGGCGAACGTCACGGTGAACTCGTAGTCGGAGTGGCTGACGTTGGCGAAGTTCGAATAGACGCCGGCCATGATCTCGGGCGAGAGATGTATGTTGATGTGGCGCTCTTGGTCCGGGCTCTCGTCGGTCATGTGCCTCTAGTAACGCACCGTGCGGTGCATCGTGGTCTCCGTCGGCCGACTGCGAGCGCCATATGCCGATGACGTCGCCCACTACACGAAGCTCCTCTCGCGGTACACGCGCCTCGAGCTCGTCGAGGTGCGCGACACCGAGCGGGTCGCCGGGCGCCTCCCGCCGGCGGCGTTCACCTCACTGCTCGCCGCTGACGGGCTCGGCTACGACTCCCAGGGTTTCGCCCGCTTCGTCGAGGAGCGCCGGGCCTCGGGCCGCGACCTCGCCTTCGTCGTCGGCGGCGTCGACGGCATCGAGCTCGACCGCCCGGGGCACCGCCTGTCGCTCGGACCGATGACGCTGCCCCACCAGCTGGCCCGGGTCGTCCTGCTCGAGCAGCTCTACCGGGCCCACAAGATCATCGCCGGCGAGCCGTACCACCACTGATGGCGACGGGCGCGCCCGATGGCTGAGCCGGTGTCGAGCAAGCAGCCCGGCGTCAGCGCGGGGCAGCCGTGGGGTCACGACCGGGCGGCGCTGGTCCTCTTCGCGCGCCGGATGGCGCTCCTCGGGACAGTGGTGCTCGGCGTGCTCGGGGCCGGGACGCTCGGCTTCGCCCTGTCGGAGCACGTCGGTGCCTGGTTCGCCTTCCAGTGGGCGCTCGACACCGTGGCCACTGTCGGCTCCTTCCACGTGCCGGTCACCCTGCCCGGACAGATCGTGCGGGTCATGCTGATCGTCTTCGGCGTCGGTACGCTCTTCTACGCGCTGGTGACCGTCACCGAGTTCTTCGTCGCCGGGCACCTCGGCGAGCTCCTCGCCGAGCGCCGGGCGCAGAAGATGATCGATTCCCTCACCGACCATTACATCGTCTGCGGCTTCGGCCGGGTAGGACGGCAGGTGGCGCGCGACCTCCACGCGGCCCAGGCCCGGTACGTCGTGATCGACGCCGACGACGAGAACCGTGAACTCGCGGCGGCGATGGGCGTGCACTTCATCGACGGCGACGCCGCCGAGGACGAGGTGCTGCGCCGGGCGGGGATCGAGCGGGCGCGCGCGATCATCGCCTGCGCCGACTCGGATGCCGCAAACATCTTCATCACCTTGAGCGCCCGCGAAATGCGCGGAGAGATCGCCATCGTCGCCCGGGCGAGCGTCGAGGACTCGGAGAAGAAGCTGAAGCGGGCGGGCGCCAACCGCGTGATCTCCCCGTACAAGGCCAGCGGGAGCGAGATGGCCCGGCTGGCGCTCCATCCGCAGCTGGCCGGGGTGGTGGCCGTCGACAGCGACTACCGCTTCGAGGAGATCGTCGTCTCGGCGGGCTGCGAGGGCGAGAACAAGATGCTCGGCGACGTCCGTGGCGGCTCGATCATCGTCGGTCTCAAGGACCGCGACGGGACCTTCCACCCCCAGCCGCCGGCGGAGACGGTCCTGGCCGCGGGCGACGCGCTGATGGCGCTCGGGACCCCGCGGACGCTCGATCGGCTGGAGAAGCTCTTCCTGCCGACCAAGGACCGCCGCTCCCGTGTCCCGTGAATCCGCTCGCCGAGCTCCATGACGCCGTCCTGGGCGCCGCGGCCACGCTCGCCGGGGCCGACGGCGGCGGCGGCGCCGTCGTCGACGCGATGCTCGAACGGCCGCCGAAGCCCAGCTTCGGCGACTATTCGACCAACGCGGCGCTGCTGCTCGCGCCGCGGCTCGGCCGCCCGCCGCGCGAGGTGGCCGCCGCCCTTGGCGAGGAGCTGAGCCGCCGGCTCGCGGATGGCCTCGACCACGTCGAGGTCGCGGGCCCGGGCTTTCTCAACCTGTTCCTCGCCGATGCCTGGTTCGAGCGGGCGCTCGGGGTGGCATTGGCGGCGGGCGAGGACTTCGGCGGTGCCGGGACGGCGAGCCCCGAGCGGATCGACGTCGAGTTCGTCTCGGCCAACCCGACCGGCCCCCTGACCGTCGCCCACGGACGCCACGCCGCCTACGGGGACGCGCTGTCGCGCATCCTCGAATTCCACGGGCACGCGGTGACGCGGGAGTTCTACATCAACGACTTCGGCAGCCAGATCCGCAACCTCGGCGAATCGGTGCGGGCGTGGGCGCTGGGCGAGCCGATCCCCGAGCGCGGCTACCACGGCGCCTACGTCGCCACGCTCGTGCCCAGGGAGCGCGCGGCGACGCTCGACTTCGACGCGCTCTGCGCCGAGGCCGTCGCCGCCTGCCTGGCCATGATCCGGGCGACGCTCGAGCGCTTCGGCGTCGGCTTCGACGTCTGGACCTCGGAGCGCACGCTCCACGACGAGGGGCTGATCGCCCGGGCGCTGCGGACGCTCGACGAGCAGGGCGACTCCTACACGAGCGACGGCGCGCTGTGGCTGCGCACGACCGACCACGGCGACGACAAGGACCGGGTGCTCGAGCGGACCGGCGGCGAGCACACGTACTTCACCTCGGACATCGCCTACCACCAGGAGAAGCTGACCCGCGGCTACGAGCGCCTGGTCGACGTGTGGGGGGCCGATCATCACGGCTACGTCCGGCGGATGCGGGCGGCGATCGCCGCGCTCGGCGGGTCGCCCGAGGTCCTCGACATCGTGATCATGCAGTTCGTCCACCTGACGGAGTCGGGCGAGCAGAAGGCGATGTCCAAGCGGAGCGGCGACTTCGTCACCCTGGACGCGCTGCTCGACGAGATCGGCGTCGACGCCGCCCGCTACTTCCTCGTCCAGCGCTCACACGACACGACGGTCGACATCGACCTCGGACTCGCGGTCAAACAGACCAACGAGAACCCCGTGTACTACGTCCAGTACGCCCACGCCCGCATCTGCGGCGTCCTCGCCAAGGCGGGCGCGGAGCGGGTCGCGGCGGCGCTGGCCGCGCCGGGTACGGCGGGAGCGCTCCACCCGTCCGAGCGCGCGCTGCTCAAGCGGCTGCTCGCCTTCGGCACCGAGGTGGCCGAGGCGGCCGAGCGGCGGGCGCCCCACCGGATCGCCTCCTACGCCCTCGAGTTGGCGCAGGACTTCACCGCCTTCTACCGCGACTGCCGGGTCGTCGGGGCCGAGCCGTCGGAGACCGAGTCGTTCCGGATCGCCCTCGCGGTGGCCGCGCGGCGGACGATCGCCCGCTCGCTGGCCCTGCTCGGGGTGGGCGCGCCGACCGAGATGTAGGGCCGCTACTCGATGTAGAGCACGTTCTCGGGGATCACGTAGACGACCACCGGCTCGCCGTCGCCGTGGGCGTGGAGCCGCGCGAGAGCCCCGGCCCGCCGGGCTTCCTGGATCGCCGCCGCGGTCTCCTCGAGCGGATCGTCGAGCTCGAGGCTCGTGCCCCCGGTGAAGTGCAGCGTGGTCAGCCAGGCCATCACGCGCGATCTTCGCAGCATCCCGGCCCGGGACGGGTGCGACCGCGGCGGACCGGTCCTTGTCGGCCCGGTCGCGCCGCGGTCGTTGCCCGCCTGCGGTGGCGTCCTGCCTCGCGGGTGGCTCCCCTGCCGTAAGATCCAAGACGGGCGACCCGGCCAAAGGTTGCGCTGATTGTTTACAAGCCGCCCGACGGCGGTAGGGTGGTGCGAAGTTGGAAGCCTCACTGGTCACTGCGCCGTTCTACCGGCCGGGCTTGCCGGCCAGTGCCGCGCGCCTGCGCCTGTGCTCCGACGAGCAGCTCGTGGCGCGCTACCGGAGTGGCCGCGACGAGGCGTTCGGGGTGATCCACGACCGCTACCGGGGGCGGCTGCGGGCCTACGTCCGCCAGATGCTCGGCGGTCGGTCGAGCGAGGACGTCGAGGACGTGCTCCAGGACGTGTTCGAGCGGGCGGCGCGCACGCTCCAGGCCGACGTCGTGCCGCTCGGCCTGCGGGCCTGGCTCTACAGCGTGGCCCACAACCGCTGCATCGACGAGCTTCGCCGTCGCCCGCCGGCGTCGCCCGACGTGCTCGCCGCTTCCCGGCCCCCGTCCGTCGACACGAGTGCGGTGGCCGAGGGCCGAGCCGACGTCGAGCGCCTGTTCCGCGACCTGCGGGCCCTGCCCGAGCTCCAGCGCTCGGCGCTGCTCATGCGCGAGCTCCAGGGACTTTCCCACGCCGAGCTCGCCCTGGCGCTCGACGCCAGCGTCCCGGCGGTCAAGTCGCTGCTCGTCCGGGCCCGAGTCGGGCTCCTCGACGCCGAGGAGGCCCGCGCGATCCCTTGCGCCAAGATCCGCGAAGACCTCGCCGGGACGCACGATCGCCGCGTCAAGGCCAGCGCGCAGGCCGCCCGCCACCTGCTCGAGTGCCCGGCGTGCCGGGCCTACCGCGCCGAGCTGCGGCAGACGAGCCGGCGCCTCGCGGCGCTCGCCCCCGGCCCGACGCTGCTGGCC
>JBPCNA010000145.1:0-32134 GCA_051001735.1 Solirubrobacteraceae bacterium | reverse complement strand
TGCCTGCTCCTGATCGTCGCCTCCAACGTCGAGGCGCTGATCATCTGCCTCGTCGGGATAGGCGCCGGCTCATGGCTCTTCTGGAAGCTCGTGCGTGTGATGGCACGGCTGCAGGCGCCACATCACTAGTCACCAGTACATCCCCTTGACCTGGTCGCCCAGCACGTAGACGTCGTCGTAGAGGGACTCCGGCGCCGGGTGGGGTGAGTTCTCGGCGAACTCGACCGCCCCGTCGACCCTGGCGATCGCCGCCGCGTCGATCTCCTCGCGCTCGGCTGCGGTGATCACGCCCTCGGCCTCCAGGCGGTCGCCGTAGCCCCGCAGCGGGTCGCGCAGCCGCCACTCCTCGACCTGTTCCCTGGTCCGGTACTCCTCCGGGTCGGCCATCGAGTGCCCCCGGAAGCGATAGGTCAGGGCCTCCACGAGGACCGGCCGGCGCTCGTCGCGCGCGATCCGCAGCGCCTCACCGCACACGGCGTGCGTGTCGATCACGTCCATCCCGTCGCAGCGCATGCCCGGCACGCCGAAGCTCTCGCCCTTGCGCACGAGGTCGGTCACCGCCGAGTGGCGCTCGAGCGACGTGCCCATGCCGAAGCGGTTGTTGGTGACCATGAACACCACCGGCAGATGCCAGAGGGCCGCCAGGTTCATCGTCTCGCCGAACGTGCCCTGGTTGCTCGCCCCGTCGCCGAACGTGCACAGCGTCGCGTCGCCCGTGCCGAGGTAGTCGGAGGCCAGGCCGAAGCCGGCGGCCAGCGGGAGGTTCCCGCCGACGATCCCGTAGCCGCCCATGAAGCGATGCTCGAGATCGAACATGTGCATCGACCCGCCCCGGCCCTTGCAGCACCCGTCGACCCGGCCGAAGAGCTCGGCCATCACGGCTTCGGGGGTCGTGCCCCGGGCCAGGGCATGACCGTGCGACCGGTAGGTCGAGATCAGGTAGTCGTCGTCGCGGAGCGCCCGGGCGGCGCCGACGATCGTCGCCTCCTCGCCGATCGCCAGGTGGAGGAAGCCGCCGACCTTGGCCTTGGCGTACATCTCGCCGGCCCGCTCCTCGAAGCGGCGGATCAGGACCATCGTCTCCAGCCACTCCCGGGCCGCGGCGCCCGCCGGCAGGGAGCGCCCCGGCTCGGCTCCGGGCGACGGCTGCTCGACGGCCGTGCGGTCGCTCATCGAGCCTCAGTCCTCGGCGCCGAGCCGGTCGACCATGCGCAGCAGGTCGAGCGGGCTGAAGGGCTTGGTCAGGAAGAGGTCGGCGCCGGCCTCCTCGGCCCGGCCGCGGGCCGAGTCGTCGGCGGAGGCAGTCAGCATGACGATCGTCGCTCGGGCGATCCCCGGGTCGGCGCGGAGCCGGCGGCAGGCCTCGATCCCGTCGAGGCGGGGCATGTCGATGTCGAGGAAGACGAGCTCGGGCCGCTCCCGCGCGGCAACCTCGAGCGCCTCGATGCCGTCGGCGGCGTCGAACAGCTCGAAATGGGCGACGTCCTCGAGCGTGGTCATGATCAGCCCGCGGATGAACGGGTCGTCGTCGACGACGAGGACGGCGCGCGTGCGGCTCATGAGATCTCCGTGCGGATCGCGTCGAAGGCGTCGTCGGGGACCTTGCCGAAGGCGGCGATGATCTCCGGATCGAAGTGGCTGCCGCTCCCCTCCTCGATCATCGCCCGACCCTCGGCGATCGTCGACTTGATGCGGTAGGGGCGGTCGGTGGTCAGGGCGTCGAGGACGTCGGCCACGGCGAAGACGCGCGCCGAGAGGGGGATCGCCTCGCCCCCGAGTCCGTCCGGGTAGCCGGTCCCGTCGAAGCGCTCGTGGTGGTGGCGGATCACGTCGCGCGCCTGACCGAGGAAGTCGATCTCCCGCACGATCTGGAAGCCGGTGACCGGGTGCTGCTCGATCACGAGGCGCTCCTCGGCGGTCAGCTTGCCGGGCTTGAAGAGGATCGCGTCGGGCACCGCCACCTTGCCGACGTCGTGGAGAAGGAAGCCGAACTCGATCTCCCGGTCGCGCGCCATCTCGAGGCCGGCCGCCGCGGCGATGCGCAGGGCGTAGGCGGCCACCCGCTCCGCGTGCTTGCCGGTGTAGGCGTCGCGCGCCTCGACGGCGTTGGCCAGCGCCCGCACGGTGGCCATGTAGGAGTGGTGGAGCTCCTGGGTGCGGGCGCGCTCGGCCTTGAACGTCTCGCGCAGGTCGGCGGCGTAGCGCTCGAGTTGGCGCTCCTTCTCCGCCGCCTGCGCCACGTGGACGGCGAGCTCGGCCCGCAGCTCGAGGATCTCCACCTGGGGATCGGCCGATTCGGGTTGGGGTGTCGGTCGCGTGGTCATGGAACCGCGGTCTGCGCCAGGCCGGGAGCCTGTTCTATATCACCGAGCGCGACGCGGACAGCCTGCGCGGCCTGGTCGACCGGGAGCACGGGCACCCCGAGGCGGGTCTGCGATACCTCGTCGCCGCCGGAGAAGAAGATCATCGCGCGTCCGGTGCGCCGCCCCCGCAGGTCGAGGCTCTCGACGACGGCCTGCGGGTTGCGCAGGCCGGCGTCGATCAGGGCCACCTCGAAGCGCTGGCGCTCGCAGGCGCGGGCGGCCGCCGGGCCGCTCGCCTCCCAGACGTACTCGACGCCGAGCTTGTCGAGGGCCGGCGCCAGGCGGCCGCGCATCTCCTCGCGGCCGACGGCGAGCACCCGCGTACGGCCGGAGGCGACGGCCACCGCGAGGACCGCCCCGAGCTCGGCGCTGTCGATCGGCTTCGGCACGACCCACTCGCCCTCGAGCGCCCCGTGGTCGGCGAAGACGGAGACGAAGACGACCGGGACCCGGCGGAGCTGCGGGTCGGCCCTGATCTGGCGGAGCGTGTCGATCCCGTTCAGGCCGGGCATCAGGACGTCGAGCGTGACGGCGTCGAAGTGCTCGGCGCGGAGGCGCTCGAGGGCCTCCCGGCCCGAGTTGACGAGCACGGTCTCGACGCCCAGCGGGGCGAGGTTCGCCGCGATCAGCTGGGTGATCTTCGGTTCGTCGTCGACCACCAGCACCCGGCGGCCGCCGATCCACGGCACCTTTACCTCGTTGACGTCGATCGGGGCACGGGGGAGCGTCACGGTGAACGTCGTGCCCACCCCCGGTTCGCTGGCGATCTCGATGCGGCCGTGATGGAGGTCGACGAGCGACTTGACGATGGCCAGGCCGAGACCCGTCCCCTGCTCGGCGCGCTTGCCTTCGCCCCGGTAGAAGCGCTCGAACACGCGGGCGAGCTCCTCGGGGGTCATCCCGCGCCCGGTGTCGCTCACGGCGATCGACAGGCCGCCGGCGGCCGGGCGCAGAGCGATGTCGAGGCGGCCGTCCTGGCCGGTGTAGAGGTGGGCGTTTGTGAGCAGGTTGGTCACGATCTGCCGGACCCGCCCGGGATCCACGAGCGCCGGAGGCAGGGCGCTGTCGACCTCGAGCTCGATCGTCTGGCCCTTGTCGATGAGTCGCGGCTGGATCAGCTCGACCGCCTCGAGGACGACATCGCGCAGATCGGTCGGCCGGCGGAAGAGCTCGACGCTTCCCGCTTCTATCTTCGCCACGTCGAGGAGGTCGTTGACGAGGTCGGTCAGGCGGTTGGCCGAGAGGCTGATGATGCGCACGAACTCCTTCTGGCGGTCGCTGAGGCCCTTGCTCCGGTCGAGCAGCTCGGCATAGCCCTTGATCGACGTCAGCGGACTGCGCAGCTCGTGCGACGCCGTAGCCACGAACTCGGTCTTGGCGCGCTCGAGGCGCGCTCGCTCGGTCACGTCTCGCACCGTCCAGATCACCCCCTCGCCGGCTCCGAGGTGGGCCGCGGTGACCGCCAGGGAGAGGTCCTCCCCGCGCTCGACGATCACCTCCCCGCGGAGCGCCTCGCCGATCGTCGGCAGCGGGCTGGCCGGGCCGTCGGCGCGGCGCCCGGGCCGCAGCTCGGGCACGAGCTCGGTCGCCCGCGGGTTGACGGCCGAGATGACGCCGCTGGTCTCGCAGATGATGAGGCCGTCCCCGAGGCTCTCGATCGTGACAGCCAGGCGCTGTCGCTGAGCGTCGAGCTGGGCGTTGGTGGTCGAGAGGTCGTCGCTCATGCGGTTGAACGCCTCGCCGAGGCTCTGGAGCTCGGTCGGCCCGGCCGGCTCGACGCGCGAGCCGAGATCGCCGCCGGCCAGCCGCCGCGTCGCGGCGAGGAGGTCGCCCAGGGGAGATCTCATCGAGCGGATCAGCGCCGCCACGAGGAGGAGCACGGCGACCAGCGCGAAGCCGCCGCTGAGCACGATTGCGATCAGGGCCCGCCGGGTCTCCGAGGCGGCGGTGCGGCGCGCGGCCTCCCGGCGGACCGTCTGGCGGGAGGAGAGGGCGACGCTGGCCCGGCGGGCGCGCTCGAGATGCCGGCCGAGCAGGCGGGCGGTGCGGGCCCCGGCGCCCCCGGTCTGCGGGCCGCCGGCCAGGGCGCGGGCCGTCGCCTCGGCCCGGAGCTCGGCGCCGAGGTAGCGGTTGGTGGCGGGGTCAGGGTCCCCGGCGGCGAGCACGCGGGCGCGGGCGGCGGCCATGTCGTAGGCGGCGGTCGCCCGCAGCAGCGTCCCGGGGTCGCGCGCGGCGCGCGGCTTGCGGAACTGGGCCTCCTCGACGACCCCGGCGGCCAGCAGGTTGGCCGCCGAGACCTCGAGCGCGTTCGTCACCGACAGGCGGTCCTCGTAGCGCTGGCGGGCGTGGTACAGCGCCGCGATGCCGAGCCCGGTGATGACCGCGAGTGTGAGGGCTATGCCCAACAAGGCGCCGCTCAACACCCTGGCCATGGACAGGCGCCGCATCCCGGGCGACGTTATCTGGTCGGCACGGGCGGCGCCAGTCGCCGATACGCCCGGCTTCGGGGGCCGGGAACCTCCCCTGACGGCCGGGGTGATCATCTACCATCGCCCGATGGGGATGGTCGGTCTCTGGTTGCGCCAAGTGCTTCTCGCCGGGGCCGCGGCCGCGCTCGTCCCGGTGGCGGCGGTCATCGCCCTGCTGATCGCGGTGGGTGCCGGTGGGCTCGGCGGCCTCGGTTCGCTCGGCCAGCTCTTCTCTGGCCCGAGCGTCCCCCTCGCCACCAGCCTGGCCGGCCGTGCCGACCGTCTCCCGCCTCCCGGCCAGCCCGCCGCCGCGGGTCTGCTCGCCTCCGCGCCGGCTCCTGCGGCCCCCCGCGGGACCTCGACGGCCCCCGCCTCGCGGACGCCCAAGCACCAGACCAACACTTTTCACGGCCCGACTCCTCCTCGGGTGCCCCCGCCGCCCGGCGGCGGCAACGGGGGTGGCGGACCCGGCGGTGGCGGCGGCTCGATCCCGGCCAACCCGCCGCGCGCGACGCCGCCGGTCACCGCGCCGCTCGGCCACACCGTGGGCGCGCTGACCCAGGGAGTCGGCTCGGTCGTCTCCCAGGCGACGGGCACCCTCGGCCAGACGGTGAGCGGCGCCACCGCCGGCCTCGGCCACGCGCTCGCACCGGTCAGCCCGCCGGTGGGCGCGCTCGTCCAGGACGCCGGTGCCGGCCTCGGCGGGACGGTCGCCGGGGTGGGCGCCGGACTCGGAAACCTGCTCGACAGCGCCGGCAAGTCGCTCGCCGCCATGCTCGGCGACCGCCCGCCGCCGTAACCGGTCGCGAGACGGGCCGCTAGCCCGTCTCGCCCTCGCCGAACCGGCTCCAGCGGGCGATGAACGCCTCGGGCTCGAGCTGGGCGAGGTCGGCGCGCAGCGCCCGCGCCATGCGGCTCGCCCGCTGGGGGGCGCAGTCCCAGAAGAGGACGGCCTCGCCCGAGTCGATCTCGACGATCTCGACGTGGTCGACGCGGTCGCTCCCGGCCAGGGCAGAGGGCATGCGCCCGGCGCGGGTCACGATCAGCCGGTAGGACTGCTTGGCGTTCACCACAGGAGCTCGCCCGCCCGTTCGAGGCTCCGCCCGCCGACCAGCACGACCTCGCCGACGCGGACGGCCGGTACGTCGGTCACGCCGAGCTCGAGCGCCTCGGCGGTAGTTCGCTCGAGCTCCTCGCGCACGCCCCGAGTGGCGGCGGCCCGGGTCACCGCGGTCGGGTGCATCTCGCAGGCGGCGGCGGCGATCAGCACGTGATCGCTGATCGACAGGGCGTGGCCCCCGGCGAACGCCTGGCGGAACGCCGCCTGGGCGAAGGCGACCGTCCGGCCGATCCGGCGGGCGTAGGTGGCGACCCGCATGGCGAGGCTGCTGTCGAAGGGGAACGGGTCCGGCCAGCGGAGCGGCTGGAGCCCGGCGGCGGCGGCGCGGCGCGCGACCTCGTCGCGGAAGATCTCCTCCTCCCGGGCGCATCGGTAGCCCTCGAACGTCTCGGCGTGGGGGAGCCGGCTGGCCAGGATCGGCCGCCATTCGCACGGTCCGGGCAGGACGCGGAGCGCCCGCTCGGCCGCGAGGTACGCCTCGGGGCTCGCGAGGTCGAAGTAGAAGGCTGCGTCGGGGCCGCTCACCCGTGGATCAGCCAGCCGTCGGCGTCGCGGGCGGCCTCCATCACGGCCTCGGCGAGCGTGGGGTGGCCGTGGACGATCCGCGCCACCTCGGCGTACCCGCCCTCGAGGACTCGCACGTTGACCAGCTCCTGGATCAGCTCGGTCGCCTTCGATCCGACGATGTGGCCGCCGAGGAGCTCGCCGTACCTGCGCTCGCCGACGATCTTCACGAGGCCGGTCCGGTCGCCGTAGACCGTTCCGGCGCCGACCGCCCCGTACTCGACGCGGCCGACGACCACGTCGTGCCCCTGCTCGCGCGCCTGGGCTTCGGTCAGGCCGAAGCTCGCGACGTTCGGGGTGCAGAAGGTAGCCCGGGGGATGTCGATGTAGGCGATCGGCTCGGTCTCGCGGCCGGCCGCGGCCTCGACGGCGATGATCCCCTCCTCGGAGGCCTTGTGGGCCAGCGCCGGACCGGCCACGAGGTCGCCGATGGCGAAGACGCGATCGAGCGACGTGCGCATGGCCCCGTCGACGGCGATCAGGCCGCGGGCGTCGAGCGCGATCCTCGCCTCCTCGAGGCCGAGGCCATCGACGTCGGGTCCGCGGCCGGCGGCGATCACGAGATAGTCGACCTCGGCGGTCTCGCCGCCGTGACTGAAGCGGACCGAATCGGCGAGCGCCTCGACGCCCGCCACCGGGGTTTCCGTGTGGATCTTCATCCCCTGCCTGGCGAGCCCCCGCGCGACGAGCTTCGAGATCTCGGCGTCCTCGGTCGGGAGCACCCGCTCGAGCGCCTCGAACAGCAGGACCGAGGTGCCGAGGCGCGCGTAGGCCGAGGCGATCTCGACACCGGAGGGTCCGGCGCCGACGACGGCCATCCGGGCGGGCAGCTCGGTCAGCCCCCACGCCTCCTCGGTCCCGATCACCCGCCCCCCGAAAGAGGTCCCGGGGATGGGGCGCTTGACCGATCCGGTGGCGAGGATCACGGCTCCCGCGACGATCTGGGAGCCGTCGAAGTTGCCGCCGATTCGTACGTTGCCGTCGTCGGTGACCGACCCCTGCCCGTCGATGACGTCGATCGCGTTCTTCTTCATCAGACCGCTGACCCCGCCGGTCAGAGTCTTGACCACGCGCCGGCGTCTGGCGACGACGGCGGCGAAGTCGACCGTGGGCTCGCCGACGACCACGCCGAACGCGCCGGCCTCGCGCACCTCGCTGAGCACGTCGGCCACCCGGAGGACCGCCTTGGCGGGGATGCACGCGTAGTTGAGGCAGCGTCCACCGATCGCGTCGCGCTCGACGATCGCCGTCTTCATGCCGAGCTGCGCGGAGCGCACCGCGGCGACGTAACCGCCCGGCCCGGAGCCGATCACCACGCAGTCATAGGAGGACTCGGCCACCGGCCCATCATACGAGGCGCGGGCGCCTGCTTCGGCGGGCTCGGGTTGGACCGAAATGCGAAAATTCCGGACCTGCGGTCGTAGTCCGGCGGGACCGCCGCGCCTAGGCTTCGGGTGCATGTCCGGAATCGACGATCGCCATCGTCCCCATGGCGACGAATGGCGCTGGCGCATGGGTCCACCGAGGACAAAGCCGAGCATTTCCGTCATCGTCAACCCGAGTTCACGACAAAGTAGCGACGGGAAGGGACCAGTCTTCGGCTTCGCGCGAGAGCTCTCCGTGGAGCCGATCGAGCCGCTCCTATGGGAGGGCGACTAGGCGCTCGGAGCGCGAGCATCACGTTGTAAGCATCAATGTGATACCGCCACGCGGGTAGTCGGTCCGACTATTGTTGGTACTCTGGTCACCGCGGAGCGCCGGCCGGGGGAGGCAGGCAGCCGCAGGACGAGAGGATCCAAATCGCCGGTCGGGTGCGATGGTGGGCGCCGCCGCCCGGCCTGGCAGAACCGCCACCGAGTACAGGAAGGAGCGCCATGAGGACCGAACGACGCCTCAGCGCCCAACCGGAGCAGGAGCATCGTCCGGTCGCTGGCCTCGAGGCATCCGACGGAGCTTCAGCCGCGCTGCGGGCGCCGAGCGCCCGGCGCCTCCCGATCCCGCGCCTGCGGATTCTCGCCGAGTCCGAGCCGCTCGACCAGGTACGCCGTCGGGAGCGCAACTACCGGTATGCGCTCGGGATCGCCGACATGGCCGCCGTCGCCGTATCCGTCCCCCTCGTCATCGAAGCGATCGGCGACGACCGCTTCCGCTGGCAGTACCTCCTGCTGCTTCCCCTCGTTGTGCTCATCGCCAAGATCCTGGGGCTCTACGACCACGATGAGCTCGTGGTGCGCAAGTCGACGATCGACGAGCTGCCGCGACTGATCAACCTCGCCTCGACCTTCACCCTGATCGTGTGGGGAACCCGCCACTGGACTGTCGTCGGCGCGCCGGGGACCCCCGAGATCGCGGCGCTGTGGTTCTCGTTCGCGGTGACGTTCAGCGGCGGGCGCGCCATCGCCCGCCGCGTGGCCGCTCTTCTCTCGCCGGTCGAGCGCTGCCTGGTGCTCGGCGACGCGCTCGCGTACTCCCGCCTGCAAGCCCCGCTATCAACCGATCGCGGCGTGACTCTTGTCGGGTGCTACTCCCTTGCCCGCGCCCTCCGCGACGAAACGGCGCTGCGCAATCTGGCGGCCGCCGAGCGCGTGCACCGCATCATCCTCGCCCCGGATGAGCGGGTCGACCCCGGTGACACCCTCGAGCTGGTCCGCCGGGCCAAGGCGACCGGCCTGCGCGTCAGCCTGCTGCCGGGCATCCTCGAAGCGGTCGGCAGCTCGGTGGTGTGGGACGACCTCGGCGGCGTGACGCTGCTCGGCGTGCCGCGCTTCGGCCTGACCCGCTCCTCGACCGCGGTCAAGCGCGGCTTCGACCTGCTGAGCACCGCCGTCCTCCTGCTGGTCGCCGTACCCGTCACCGCGGTCGCCGCGGTGATGATCCGGCTCGACAGCCCGGGACCGGTGTTCTTTCGCCAGACACGCGTCGGTCGGGACGGCATCCACTTCGAGATGCTCAAGCTCCGCACCATGGTCGAGGGCGCGGACGCGCTGAAGGCTGATCTGATGCCGCTCAACGAGACCCACGGGCTCTTCAAGATCGACGACGACCCGCGGATCACCCGGATCGGGCATTGGCTGCGCCGCACGAACATCGACGAGCTGCCGCAGCTGATCAACGTCCTCCGCGGCGAGATGAGCCTCGTCGGCCCCCGTCCCCTCGTGGTGGACGAGGATGATCGCGTGATCGGTTCGGATCGCCGCCGACTCCATCTGAAGCCGGGGATGACGGGGCCGTGGCAGACCCTCGGCACGCGCGTGGCCCTGACCGAGATGGTGAAGGTCGACTACCTCTACATCGCCAACTGGTCGCTGTGGGCGGACGTGAAGATCCTCCTGCGCACCATCCCACACGTGATCGCCGCCCGGGGCCGGTAGGCACCGGGTCAGGCGTCCGCCGGGCCGAGTCGCTCGCGGAGCTTGCCGAGGGCCCGGTAGACGCGCCCCTCGACGGTCGTCAGCGGCTCGCCGATCACCCCCGCGATCTCGGGCATCGTCAGCTCCGCGCCGAAGCGAAGCGCGATGACGAGCCGCTCGTCATCGGACAGGGTCTCGAGGCCGCGCCGCAGCAGGTCCCGTTCGACCACGGCCTCATCGGCTCCGGCTCCCGCACGCCAGTCGTCCGTCGGGGCGCCCGTGCGCTCGAGCGCACGCTGCTCGGCGGAGCGCCGGCGGGCATGGTCGCGCAGGCAGTTGAGGGCGATCGCGTAGAGCCAGGTCTTCTCGCTGCCGCGCCGACGGTCGAACCGTCCTCTGCTGCGGAGGACGCGCTCGAAGGTGTCGCCCATCAGATCCTCGGCGAGCGCCCGATCTCCGGTCCGGTAGACCAGGAACGCCAGCAGGGGACGCGCGTGGGCAGCGTAGAGTCGTTCAAAGTCCGGTTGTCTCAGCGTCTCCGCCGCCGTCCGCTGCGTCGCCGGGACGAATATAGCCCATCGTTATCGGGAATCGGCCGGCTCGTTCGTATAAGGGGGCATGATTCGATTCGAGGACGAGGATCTCCCGCCCGAGCTGAGCTATGTCGCCGACCAGCTGCGCAGCCACCGCTACGAGGCGAGCGCCCTCGAACTCGATCAGGCCAAGACACGGATATTGAAGCGCGCAGGCGGCCAGCGGGTCGCGAGAGGTGGATTCATGGGTCGACGGAGCTGGTTGACGGCAATCATCATGTTCGCGGCGATCGGGACGGGCTCGGCGGGCGCCCTCGCGCTCAGCGGCCACGCGAAGCTGCTCGGCCTCAGCAGCCACCATGCGGCGCGCCACCACGCCGTCCGCCAGGTGGCCGCGACGACGCCTCCGGCCGCAGCCCTCTCGTTCCAGCCGTCGCCGAGCGCCTCCGGTGAGCAGTACGAGGTGAGCCCGACGGTGACGGTGCTCTCGTGCACGCCGCCGTTCCGGGTCAACCAGACCATCAGTTGCACGGTGCAGGTGATCAGCACCGCCGGTCAGCCGGCTCCCACCGGCACGGTGACCCTGACGGGCTCCGGTCCGGGCACGGGCTCGTCGTGCACGCTCGGGCCGTTCTCCGCGACGGTGAGCACCTGCACGCTCACCTACACGCCGACCGCGAAGGGCAACCAGTTCCTCACCGCGCATTACCTGGGAGACGCCACCCACACGCCGAGCACCAGCGGGGTCTTCGCTATCAACCCGATCTAGACCGCGCCTGCGGTAACCGGTCTCCCCGGCTGCTCGCCGCCTTTCGTGGCGGGCAGCCGGTGCTTTCCGGCCGCGTTCGGGAACGAGTGACGCACGCCGAGCCCCGCCGCCCGCCGCCTCAGGCGGCGCCGGCGGCTCGAGCAGCCCATGCCCACTAATGTCCGCGGCATCGGCGGACGTCTGACCATCCTGACGCTCGCGCTGGGCGTGGCGATCGTGGTGTTCATCAGCGTCGGCACCGGCGGCCTGGCCGGCAGCTTCGCGGTCCTCCTCTCGGCCGCGCTCCTCCTCGTCGGACTGCGGCGTGCGCGCGCGGATCCCCAGCAGGCGGTGATCGTCGAGCGGATCCTCTCGCGCTCGCTGCTGCTGCTCCCCGGCGGAGTGCTCATCTTCCTCGCCTACAACGCCGGAGGATTCTTTCCCGGCCCGACGTCCTTCGTGGCCGTGCTCCTCGCGCTGATCCTGGCCGCGAAGCTCATCGTCGGACGCGGCGCGGGCCCGAGCGGGGGCATCCTGACGGCGATGGTGGTGGCCCTCTCGGCGTACGCCGCGTGGGTGCTCCTCTCGGCGGGATGGTCGCAGGCGCCCGAGCGTGCGCTGGCCGAAGCCGATCTGGCCATCGTCTACGGGCTTGGCTTCATCCTGTTCGCCACCTCGGTCAGGTCGGCGGACGACATGAGGTGGGTGGTCAGAGGACTTGCCGCCGGCGCGTTCGTCGTCTGTCTCGGCGGCTTTCTCAGCCGCACCCTGCCCGGGGTGTGGCCGATCGCGTCGAGTCTCGACAACGCGCGCATCGGCTACCCCCTCACCTACTGGAACGCCCTCGGCATGGTGGCGGCGCTGGGCATCGTCCTCTGCGTCGGGCTGACCAGCGATGACCGCGCGTCACGGCTCCTGAAGACCCTCGGCGCCCTGCCCGTGCCCGTCCTGGCGGTAACCCTCCTGCTCACCTTCTCGCGCGGCGCCATCGCCGCCGGGGCGGCCGGTCTGCTCGCCTATGTCCTCCTCGGTCGACCCCGCTCGCTGCTGAGCGCCGCCGTCGCCGTGGTGCCCAGCACGGGCTTCGCGCTGCTCGTCGGCTACCGGGCGACCTCGCTCGCTCATCATCTCGACGGCAGTCCCCTCCAGGCCAGCGAGGGCCGCCGCGTGGCGGTCGCGGTGGCGGTCTGCGCCCTGGCGGGCGCTGCGATTCGCGGTCTTCTGGCCGGCCTCGACACCCGGCTCGTGCGTCGGGCCGACCACCAGCCGATGACACCCGCGAGGGCTCGCTTCGGCTGGGCTGCGGCGATCGGCGTGGTCGTGGCCGGAGCGCTCGCCGTCCACCTGCCCGGCGCGCTGACGGCTCAGTACAACAAGTTCGTGAAGGACACCCGCGGTCAGCACGCCCTCCTGCGCGACCGGCTGACAGATCCCGGCGCCGACGGACGGATCGACCTCTGGAGGGTCGCGCTGCACGCGTTCCGCCGAGCGCCGGCGGAGGGGAGCGGCGCCGGGACCTACGACCTCGTGTGGGCGGTGCATCGGCCCCCGCAGCAGTTGCACGTGCGCGACGCGCACTCGATCTACCTCGAGAACCTCGCGGAGCTCGGGATCGTCGGCCTGGCGCTGCTCGCGTTCATCGTCCTCGGGTTGCTCGTGGCCTTGGCCCTGCGGGCCCGCGGGCCCGAGCGGACGCTCTACGCGGCTGCTTTCGCCGGGACCCTCGCCTGGGCGATCCATGCCGGCGTCGACTGGGACTGGGAGATGCCCGCCGTCACCCTCCCGGTCTTCGTGCTCGCCGGCGCGGCCCTCGGGCGCGCCGAGACGGCCCAGCGTTCACGGCGGCGTCCCCTGCTCGCCCTGGTGGTGCTCGCGGTGGCCGTCGCCCCCGCCCTCCTCAACGTCTCCCAGAGTCACCTCGACGCCGGCCTCACCGCCTTCGACGCCAACGACTGCGCTGCCGCGACGAGCGCGGCGCACGCCTCGCTCGAGCCGCTGGACTTCCGTCACGGAGCTCACGAGATCCTCGGCTACTGCGACCTTGCCCAGGGCGCGCGCGGCGCGGCCCTGGCGGAGATGGCCAAGGCGGTGGACGAGGATCCGAAGAACTGGGAACCCCACTATGGGCTGGCCATCGTCCGGGCGGTGACCGGCCGGGATCCCCGGACGGCGGCCCGGGCGGCGCTGGCGCGAAACCCGTACGACCCGGTGGTGGCCGCGGTCGCCGCGCAGTTCCGCCGAGATCCGCGTCGCCGCTGGGCAACCGACGCGGCGTCCGATCCGCTTCCGGTCAACGGCCACTACGGAGCGGCTCTCCCCGTCCTGCGCGCGAACGTGTCCTAGTCACGGCCAGCTTGCGCGCTAGCGTGTGCGCATGGCCGTGATGCGCTACCGCGAGGCCCTCAACGCGGCGCTCCGCGAGGAGATGATCCGCGACGAGCGGGTGATGCTGATGGGGGAGGACATCGGTGTCTTCAACGGCGCCTTCAAGGTCACCGCCGGCCTCCTGGCCGAGTTCGGCGAGAAGCGGGTCCGCGATACGCCGATCTCCGAGAACACGATCGTCGGGATGGGGGTCGGGGCGGCGATGACCGGGCTGCGGCCGGTGGTCGAGCTGATGACCATCAACTTCTCGCTGCTGGCCCTCGACCAGATCGTCAATCACGCCGCCCACATCCACTACATGTTCGGCGGACAGGTGAACGTCCCCCTCGTCGTGCGGATGCCCCAGGGAGCCGGACATCAACTCGGCCCGACGCACTCACACTCCTGGGAGGCGATGTTCCTCCACGTTCCCGGGCTGCTCGTGGCGACGCCGTCCACCGCCGCCGACGCCAAGGGACTGCTCAAGGCGGCGATCCGCGACGAGAACCCGGTGGTGTTCATCGAGCACGAGTACCTCTACGGTCAGCGCGGCGAGGTCCCCGATGACGGTGACGTCGTCGTCCCCTTCGGCGTGGCCGCGGTGCGCCGGCGCGGCTCCGACGTCACCATCATCGGCATCTCGAGAATGGCCGTGACCGCCGAGGCCGCCGCCGTCATCCTCGCCGAGCAGCACGGCATCGAGGCCGAGGTGATCGACCCGCGCACCCTGCGCCCACTCGACCTCGACGCGATCCTCGACTCGGTTCGGAAGACCAATCGCTGCGTCGTCGTCGAGGAGGGCTGGCCGCACGGCGGCGTCGGGGCCAACCTCTCCGCCCTGATCGCCGAGCACGCGTTCGACCACCTCGACGCTCCGGTGGCCCGGGTGGCCGGCGCCGATGTGCCGATGCCCTACTCGCGGCCGCTCGAGCAGATCGCCTTCCCCCATGAGGCGCAGATCGTCGAAGCCGTACTCGGGATGTTGGGTCGTGTCTGAGATTCAGATGCCGAGGCTGTCGGACTCCATGGAGGAGGGCACCGTCCTCAAGTGGCTGAAGGCTCCCGGCGACGCGGTGAGCCGCGGCGACGACCTCGTGGAGATCGAGACCGACAAGGCCACGATGACCTTTCAGGCCGACGCCGCCGGCCGGCTCGAGATCCTCGCCCAGGAGGGCGACACCCTGCCCATCGGCGCCGCCATCGCCCGGCTGGCCGCCGAGCCACCAGCGGGCGCCGTCTCGCCCGGGGGGGTCCAGGGAGCTCCGCCCGCGGTGGCCGTCCCCGGCCTGCCCGGCCCCGAGCGCCCGACGCTAGAACCCGTCGCGGCGAGCGTGCCCGGCGCCGTCCAGGGCGCCCCGCCGGTCGTCGCCGCGCCCACTGCCGCCGCGGCGGACGGGGTCACCCCGGACCCGCCCGCCGCCGCCGCCGTGCCCGGGCCCGCGGTCGCCGCCGACGAGCGGATCAAGGCGTCGCCCATCGCCCGGCGGATCGCCCGCGAGCAAGGTCTCGACCTGGCCGAGATCAACGGCAGCGGTCCCGGCGGACGGATCGTCCGGGCCGACGTCGACGGCCGGGCGCCGGCCGCCGGCGGGACCGTCGCGCCCGACCCGGCCGCCACGCGGACCGTCGCGCCCGACCCGGCCGCCGCGAGCGCCGCGAGCGCCAAGGGCCAGGTGACGACCGAGGAACCCACCCGCGCCCAGCAGGTCGTGGCCAGGCGGATGGCGTCGTCCAAGGCGACCGTTCCCGAGTTCACCCTCTCCGCCGAGGTCGACATGGAGCGCTGCGTCGAGCTTCGCCGGCGGCTCCGGGCGATCCACCGCGATCGTCCGATCGCCTCCTACAACGACATCGTCGTCAAGGCCTGCGGCCTGGCGCTGCGCGAGTATCCCCGGGCCAACGCCGCCTGGCGCGACGGTCACTTCGAGCTCTACTCGCGGATCAACGTCGGCGTCGCCGTCGCCGGCGACGGAGTCCTCGTCGTGCCCACCGTGTTCGACGCCGACGCTCGACCGCTCGAGGAGATCGCCGCCGAGACGCGCCGGCTCGCCCAGCGGGTCCGCGACGGCCAGATCACCCCGCCCGAGCTAGCCGGCGCCACCTTCACCGTCTCGAACCTCGGCATGTTCGGCGTACGGAGCTTCACCGCGGTGATCAACCCGCCCCAGGCGGCGATCCTCGCCGTCGGCGCGGTCAGCCCGCGCCCGATGGTCCGCGACGGCGAGGTCGTCGCCGGCCACGCGATGGACGTGACGCTCGCCTGCGACCACCGGATCCTCTACGGGGCCGACGCCGCGCGCTTCCTCGCCCGGGTGCGGGAGCTCCTCGAGGAGCCGCTCGCCCTCCTGCGCTGAGGTCAGACGCAAACCGGCTCCAACTGCTCACCCCCGCCCGCGGCCGACCGCATCCGGGCCGACGTAGGTCGAGTTCGGCGCCCGGTTGGGGTCGACCGTCACCCCGGGCGGGGATTGTGCGGTGTCGATGAAGAGGCACAGGCGCCGAGCCGGATCGGCGCCGGGGACGCAGGTTCGGTAGAGGTGGCGCTCGAGCTGCCAGGTGTCGGCGCCATCGATCCTCCGACGGTACTCCGGGCCGGCGTTCAGCCGGACGTAACGGCGGGCGGCATTCGACTGGGCCTGGAACGAGCGCTGCCCGGCCAGGACCGCCGGCCGGTGGGCGAGGCCGAGGGCGACGATGGCGCCGGCCAGCACGACCATCAGCGCCGTCGCCGCGTAGTCGCGGGCCACCGGCCGCGGCAGGTCGGGGCGGCGCCGGCGGACGACGAGCCCGGCCAGCGGGGCGAGCGCGGCCAGGATCACCAGGTTGAGACAGCCGGCGAGGATCGTCGCCGCCGGGAGGCCGATCCCGGACCCGGCGATCGGCAGCAGGTGGAGGAGCAGTGCCTCGGCGACCAGCGCGGCCGCGAACGTCGGCCACTGCCAGGCGCCGCGGCGGCGCCAGCGCAGGCGCGTGATCGCCTCGCCGGGCATCGACCCAGGGTAGCCGCGTATGCCATCCTGGGCAGATGGACGAGCTCTGGGTGTGCCACCTCGGTCTGATCGCCTACGGCGAGGCGGTCGCGCTGCAGGAGCGTCTGCGGGCCGCCCGCCAGGCCGAGCGCCTGCCCGACGTGATGCTCCTGCTCGAGCATCCGGCGGTCTATACCCGCGGCCGGCGCTCGGAGCCCGGTGAGCTCCCGTTCGCCGAGTCCTGGTACCAGGGCCGCGGGATCGACATCCTCGACACCGATCGCGGCGGCCGGGTCACCTACCACGGCCCGGGCCAGCTGGTCGGCTACCCGATCATGCGCACCACCGACGTGATCGTCTACCTGCGGACGATGGAGCGGGCGATCATCGCCGCGCTCGAGCAGGAGGGCATCGTCGCCGGACTTCGGGAGGGCCTGACCGGCGTCTGGGTCGACGACGGCAAGATCGCCTCGATCGGCGTCCACATCTCGCGCGGCGTGACCACCCACGGCTTCGCGGTCAACGTCGAGAACGACCTCGAGCCGTTCTCCTGGGTCGTTCCCTGCGGCCTCGACGGGGTGCGGATGACGTCGGTCGGGATCGAGACCGGCCGCGCCCGGGCGCTCCCGTGCTTCCGCCGGCGCGTGGCCCACGAGTTCGCGCGCGCCCACAACCGGCGCCAGCGCCTCGTCTCACCGGCTCGCCTCGAATCGCTCGTCTCCCCGGCCTTCGCCGGCCACGGGGTGTAGAGGCGGCGCACCCCCTCAGGGGCTCAGGGGTGCGCGCCCCACCCGGCCGGGAGGCCGGGTCACTCACTCAGCCGGTCAGACCTTCCCCGAGATCACCGCGCCGCCGAGGCCGGCCAGAGCCAGCTCGGTGACGCCGCCGATGATGGCCGCGCGCATCCCGATCTTGCCGCTCTTGCGCGCGCGCTTGGTGGCGAGCAACCCGACGACGTCCGTCGCGAGGCCGAGCTGGATGAGCAGCGGCTGGGCCGCGGCCGGACCGGCGAGCATGCCCGCGCCCAGGGCGGCGTTGCTCGCACCGTTCAGGCGCACGAGATAGACGGCCGACGGATTGCGCCCCGGCTTGAGACCGGTCACCCAGGCAGTGATGCCGGGCACCAGGATGCCGGCGGCGCCGATGGCCACGCGCGCACCGGCGAGCAGCTTGGCCGGGGGAAGCTCGCCCAGTCCGCCAAGTCCGCCAACCTTGCCCAACGCGCCCTCAACTGCCGACTTCACGTCTTCGATCGCTGACAAGCTAAACCGCCCCCTATACCCTTAGGTCGATGACTGAGCGTGCCCATGTTACCCGCTCCCGGGCCAAGCCGGGCGGAATGAATGTGCACGAGATACTCGGTAGCAACACGGTCGACATGCGCAAACGCAAGCCGCCGTGGTTCAAGGTACCCGCTCCCGGCGGTCCGCGCTACCGCGAGCTTACGGCTCTCATCGAAGCCGAGAACCTTCACACCGTCTGCCGGGAGGCCGCCTGCCCGAACGTCGGCGAATGCTGGGAGCGCGGGACCGCCACGTTCATGATCCTGGGGGATACCTGCACCCGCCGCTGCGGCTTCTGCAACGTCAAGACCGGCAAGCCCAGCTGGCACGATCCACTCGAGCCGGCGCGGGTCGCTCGGGCCGCCGCCCGGATGGGCCTCCGGCACGCCGTGATCACCTCGGTGGACCGCGACGACCTGCCCGATCTCGGCGCCGGCGCCTTCGTCTCGGTGATCGGCGAGATCCGCCGCCAGGCCCCCGACTGCCGTGTCGAGGTGCTGACTCCAGACTTCCAGGGCCAGGAGATGCCGCTGGCCCGGGTGATCGAGGCGCGGCCCGACGTGTTCAACCACAACGTAGAAGTGGTCCCCCGGCTCTACCCGGTGGCCCGGCGCGGCTCCGAGTTCCTCCGCTCGGCTCGCGTCCTGCGGAACGCCAAGGAGCTCGGCGGCGACGCCGTCACCACCAAGTCGGGGCTGATGGTCGGGCTGGGGGAGACGCACGACGAGCTGCTCGAGACATTCGCCGTCCTCCGCGACCACGGCGTCCAGGTGCTGACCGTCGGCCAGTACCTCCGCCCGAGCGCCGACCATCTCCCGCTCGTGCGCTACTGGCACCCCGACGAGTTCACCGAGCTCGAGCGCGACGCCTACGCGCTCGGCTTCGAGCACGTCGCCGCCGGCCCGCTCGTGCGCTCCTCCTACCACGCCGACCAGCACGTACCCCAGGGGCGCGCCGGGATCGGCCGTCTCGCGGCCGCCGCCGGATGACGCGGTCCGGCGGCGCCCGCGGCGCCCCGAGCCGCCCCGACCCCAAGCGCCGACCCCCGCCGCGGCACTCCGCCGGATGATCCCGCTCAAGGACGACGTCCCCACCAGCCGGCTGGCGATCGTCACCTACCTGCTGATCGCCGTCAACGTGATCGTCTACCTCTACTCCGTCCGCCAGGGCGGGTCGCTGTGGAGCGGGCCCGACGCGAACGTCACGATCCGCTACGGCGCGATCCCCTACGAGTTCAGCCACTCCGCGAGCCACTGCGGCCTGGCCGACGTCGGCGTCGTCTGTCAGGGGCAGCCGGGGGTGGTCGGCTCGCCGCCCGACCAGCCGGCGACCTGGCTGACCGCGCTCACCAGCATGTTCATGCACGGGAGCCTCCTCCACCTCGCCGGCAACATGCTCTTCCTCTACATCTTCGGAAACAACGTCGAGGACTCGATGGGCCGGGTCCGCTTCATCGCGTTCTACATCATCGGCGGCCTTGCCGCCCTCGCCCTGCAGATCGTCGTCGACTCGAACTCGGCGGTGCCGACGGTCGGGGCCTCGGGAGCGATCGCCGCGGTCCTCGGGGGTTACATCCTGCTCTTCCCGCGGGCCCGGGTCCTGACCGTCGTCTTCATCGTCTTCTTCTTCACGGTGATCGAGCTGCCGGCGCTCGCCGTGCTCGGCATCTGGTTCGCCGAGCAGGCGCTGCTCGGGAGCTTCGGGCTGGCCAACCCGGTCGGCGGCAGCGGCGGGGTGGCCTACTTCGCCCACGTCGGCGGTTTCGTCTTCGGCCTCGCCCTGATCAAGGCCTTCGCGCGTCGCCGCGCCCCGACGCCGCCTCCTCCTCCGCCCACCCTGGCGTGGTGAGGCCGCGCCTCGCGCCGGTCCTTGCGGCGGCGCTCCTCCTCGGCTGCGGCGCCCAGGCGCATCCGCGCCCCCGCCCGGTCACCACCGGACCGGCGTCCCGCCTCCCGGCTCTCCCGAGGGCCGTTCCCGGCACGCCGAGCCGGGTCATGGCCGGCTTCCACCACCAGCCGCGGGCGGGGATCCTCGTCGACCTCGATACCGGCAAAGTGCTCTGGGCGCGCCACGCGACGGAGGTCGTGCCGATCGCCTCGCTGACCAAGATGATGACCGCCTACCTCGTCGTGAGACGCGCCCACGCCAGCGCCCTGGTGCGCATCACCAAGCAGGCACTCGCCTACAAGGGCTCGGGCGTCGGCCTCCTCCCCCGCGGCCGCAGCGTGCGGCTCGAGCCGCTCCTCTACGGGCTCCTGCTCCCCTCGGGCAACGACGCGGCGATCGCCCTCGCCCAGCACGTGGCCGGGACGGTGCCGGCCTTCGTCGAGGAGATGAACACGGCGGCGGCCGGGCTCCACCTCGCCTGCACCCACTACACCTCACCCGACGGCTTCAACGACGACAACCTCTCGTGCGCCGCCGACCTCGCCCACCTGGCCCGGGTGGACCTCGCCCAACCGCGGATCGCCCGCATCGTCGCGCAGCGGAGCGCGGTGCTGCCCTTCCCGATCAAGGGCGGCAAGCTCTACCTGTACAACAACAACCCGCTCGAGCGCGCCCACTTCCCGGGCATCACCGGCCTGAAGACGGGGGAGACGAACGCCGCCGGGCTCTGCCTGGTGGCCACGGCCCGCCGCCGCGGGATCCGTCTCGTCTCCGTGCTCCTGAACGCCCCCGAGCTCGCGCGTCAGTCGGCGGCGCTGCTCGACGCCGGTTTCCGCGAAGAGCAGACCGAGCGCAGCCCGTGAAGCTCAGCAGCCGGGCTTGGCGACGCCCTCGACTCGCGCCGTCGCCGTCCCCGGGGTGGTCGTCACCCGGACGAACGACAGCCCGATCAGCCGCTTCAAGGCCGGGCTGCCGAACACCAGGCAGACGGCCGCCCGGGTGATCGTGCTGCGGTCGCGCGGGAGGTCGGCGACGCCGGCGGCCTCGGCCAGCCGCTCGAAGTCTGACAGCGGCGGGCGATCGTTGAACTGGACGGTGTAGTCGGTGACCCGGTCGGCCGGGTCGACCGCGACGTTACTCACGAGCGGGACGCCCGCCCCCCGGCCGCGTGCCGACTCGAGGTGGGCGGCGGCGAACACCCGGTTGCGGGCTCCGAGCCCGGCGTAGCCGCTGGGGACCGCCGGTCCGGCGCCGGTGCCGGCGCGGGTGGCCGGCGTCCTGGCCACGGGCAGCGGCCCGGCGACCGAGGCGCTGTCGCCGCAGCCGGAGGCGGCGAGCGCCAGCAGGACCGCGCCGATCGATCCCGACCCGCACCGGCGCCCGATCAGCGCCTGGCCGCCTTGCGCAACGGACGTTGGAGGATCTGACGCTTGGTGATGCGCGCGAGGTCGGTCACCGGCCCGGCGCAGACGACCGTGATCCGGAGGCTCGCCGACTGTGGCGTCGTGTTGCTCGCCTCGGCGAGCCAGCCGACCGACGGATGCCCGGTCGCGCCCGGGAAGGCCGGCCCGCCACTCGGGCTGTCGAAGGCGGGCGACTCGCCGAGCGGCGAGACCACCGCCGCCGAGCCGCCGGTGGCCAGATCGCCCTTCGGGCAGTCGACCGCGGCGCGGACGAAGTGCTGCGGAAGCATCGTGAACGAGGCCCCGGCCACGAAGTTGCCCGTCGTCGCCGTCGTCCCCGGAGCAGGTGTCCTGCCGGGTTCCCCGGCGCTGCCGCTCGGCCCGGGCGGTCCGGTTGGTCCCGGCGGTCCGGCGGGCCCGGGCGGACCGACCGCGCCGAGGGTCACCGGGTGCTCGTTCTGGATCGTCTGGCAGCCGGCGCCGCGGAAGCCCGTCGGATCCGAGTTGATCCGGAGGCTTCCGAAGTTGTTGACGCAGCCCGTGACCGGGCCGGTCGTGTCGGCGGCGACGATCACCGCTCCACCGACCCCGGCGCCGCCGGCCGCGACGAGCACCACCAGGAACGTCCGCCGTCTGCCGAGCGCCACACCAACCCCTTTCCAAGCTCGTTGACGTCGCAGCCTAACCGAGTCGCGGGAGCGTTTGGCGCAGGTCGAGCATCGGCGCGAACAGGTCGCCGTGGCGCGCGATGCGGTCCTCCATGTCCGCAGCCTCGAAGCGGAGCCGGGCGGGATCCCCGAGCCGCAGGGCGCGCTCGACCTCACCCCAGGCGAGCGGGACCGAGACGCTCGGCCCGGCCCGCGCGCGGAGCGAGTAGACGCTGACCGTCGTCTTGTGCTGGTCGTTCTGGCTCCAGTCGATGAACACCCGACCGGGGCGGAGCTGCTTGCTCATGCGCGATACGACGAGCTCCGGGTGCTGCTTCTCGACGAGCTCGGCGACGGCCTGGGCGAACGGCTTCGTCTCCGCGTAGGTGGTGGGCGTGTTGAGGGGGACGTAGGCCTGGAGCCCCTTCGAGCCCGACCCCTTGACGACCATCTCGAGCTCGAGCGCGGCGAACATGCCGCGCAGCCACACCGCGACGCGGGCGCATTCGGTCAGCCCGGCGGGCTCGCCCGGGTCGAGGTCGAAGACGACCGCCGTGGGGCACTCGATCGCCGCCGCGGTGGACAGCGAGGTGTGGAGCTCGATCGAGGCCATGTTCGCCGCCCACATCAGCGACGGCCGGTCGCCCGCCAGGCAGTAGTCGATCTCGCCCGCGGCCCGCCCGCTCCAGATCGGCGCGGTGGCGACCCATTCCGGCCGGTGGGTCGGGCAGCGCTTCTCGTAGAAGTACTTCCCCTCGACACCGTCGGGATAGCGCTTTAGGGTGAGCGGCCGGTCGGCCATGTGGGGAGCGAGCACCGGCGCGATGGCCGCGTAGTAGTCGATCATCTGACCCTTGGTGAAGCCCCGCGCGGGGTAGAGCACCTTGGAGCGGTTGGAGAGCCGCAGGCGGCGGCCGTCGACCTCCACCTCGACGGTGGTCGGCGTCTCCTTGACGATCTCGTATCCGAGACCGGGGCCCGGCTCGGTCGGGACGGCTGCGTCGTCGACTTCGATTTCCTGGACGGCGATCGGGTCGTCGGACTGTTCGCGGGAGACCTCGTGGGCGGGTTTGTCCTCGCGCAGGCCCTTGTAGGAGGGGTGGCGCAGCATCCCCTGGCGCGTCCACTCCGAGAACTCGACCTCGGCCACGAGCTCGGGGCGGACGTGAACCGCCTCGGCGGGCGGCTGCGCGCCGGTGAACGGGCTGGCCGGCTGCTCGAGCGGGCCGAGGAGGCCAGCCAGCCGCCGCAGCTCGGCGTCGCCGAAGCCGGTCCCGACCCGGCCGGCGTAGCGGAGCTCGCCGCCGTCGAAGCAGCCGACGAGCAGGGCGCCGATCTGGGCGCGGCGGCGACCCTGCCCGGGCAGCCAACCGCCGATCACCACCTCCTGGCGGTTGTGGTTCTTGACCTTCAGCCAGGCGCCGCCCCGCCCGCCCGGCTCGTAGCGGCTGTCGAGCCGCTTGGCCACGAGACCCTCGAGCCCGCGTGCCGCGCTGGCCGCCAGCAGCCCGGCCCCGTCGCGCAGATGGAGGGCCGGGGTGCTCCAGGCGGGACCGCTCAGCTCGAGCTCCTCGAGCAGGACACGCCGGTCGCGGTAGGGGAGCGCCATCGTCGAGCGGCCGTCGAGGTAGAGGAGGTCGAAGATCACGTAGACGACGGGGACCTCGGCGGCCCGCCGCCGGACGAGCGCCGCCGACCCGAGGTGCATGCGCTGCTGGAGGCGCTCGAAGCTCGGGAGGCCGTCGTCGCCCAAGGCGACGATCTCGCCGTCGAGCACCGCGGGCCGCTCGCCGAGGGCCGCGTCCAGGCCGCCGAGCTCGGGGTACCGGGCGGTCAGCTCGTTGAGGTTGCGGCTCTCGATGCGCAGCCGGGCGCCAGGTCGGTGGTAGGTGAGAGCGCGGATGCCGTCCCACTTGATCTCGTAGCTCCAGCCCCCATCCTCAGGCGGCAGCGGGCCGCGTCGGGCCAGCGCCGGGCGCAGGTGCTCGGGGAAGGGATCGCGCTCCGGGGTCGGGCGAGGGATGGGTGGACGGTAGCGTCCACGTCCGCCCGATGAACATCCTGGTGCCCCTCAGCCCCCGAGCGGGATCGCCCGTCGATCACGACGTGATCGCGCGAGCGCTCGCGACGCTCTTTCCGCCGCCCCACCGGCCACCCGCCGCCCACGGCTTCGTCGCCGGCGCACTGGCCCGGGGCCGCCACTTCTACGAACAGGTGGTCGAGCTCACCCACGACCGGCCCTACGTGCCGATCGGGATCGTCCTCATCTGCCTGGCGTCGGCCGCCTGCTACGCGGCGTCGTCGGTGCTCCAGCAGCGCGAAGCCCGGGCGGCGCCGCCGGAGATGGCGATGCGCTTAGGCTTGATCGGCCACCTCATCCGGCGGCCGCTGTGGCTGTTGGGCAACCTGGCCGACATCGCGGGCTACGCCCTCCAGTTCGTCGCGCTGCGGACCGGGTCGCTTGCCCTCGTCCAACCGCTCCTGGTCACGGGGCTGGTCTTCGCCCTCGTGGCCGAGGCCGTCCTCGCCGGCCGCCGGCTGTTGCGCGACGAATGGCGCTGGACGGTGATGACGGTCGCCGGCCTCGCGCTCTTCCTCGCCGTCTCGCGGCCCGGGCCGGGTGATCCGCGCGGCTCGCTACTCGGCTGGCTCGTGCTCGGCCTGGCGACGTTCGGCTCCGTGGGCACGCTCGTGCTGTCGGCGCGGGCGCTGCCGCGGTGGCGGGCGCTGTGCCTCGGGTCGGCTACCGGCATCCTCTTCGGCGTGGTCGCCGCGCTGACCGAGAGCTCGGCCCACCTGCTCGACCACGGCGTGCTCCGGGCACTCGGGCACTGGCAGCCCTACGCGCTCCTGGTGTGCGCCGGCCTCGGCCTGATGCTCAGCCAGAGCGCCTTCCAGGCGGGCGATCTGAAGTGGTCGCTGCCGGCGCTGACCGTGATCGAGCCGGTGACGGCGATCCTCATCGGTCAACTGCTCTTCGGCGAGCACATCTCCTTCCGCGGGCTGGCTCCGGTCGGCGAAGTGCTCTCGCTGGCCCTGATGGCCCGCGGCGTGGTCGGCCTGAGCCGGGCGGTCGCCCAAGAGGTACCGCGAACCGAGGCCCCGGGGACGGTTTGAGCGCCGAGGGTCGGGAAGGTCGGCTGGTAGCGTAGGCGGGCAATGCCTCGCACCCAGAGGCGAAAAACTTCTCAAGGGAGACTTCGTCATGCCTGACGGACAGATCGATCGAGCACTCGGCAAGCTCAAGCAGGCCGCCGGCAACCTTACGGGCGACAACTCGCTCAAGGCGTCGGGGAAGGTGGATCAGGCCGCAGGTATGGCCAAGGAGGCCGTCGGCAAGCTGGCCGGTGCGGTCAAGGGAGCGATCAACTCCGACACGGTCCAGGGAGCGATCAACTCGCGGAAGAAGCCCAAGGAGTAGAGCCTCTCGCGCGGGCGCCGGAGACGGCGCCGGCGCGGCGCGGCGGGTGATACGGGCTCGGCCCCGAGGGGACCGAGCCGTACCCGCGACTAGACCGTCGTGACGTTGACCGCCTTGGGGCCCTTGTCGCCGTTCTCGGCGTCGTAGGAGACCTTGGCGCCCTCGGCGAGCGAGCGGTAGCCGTCGCCGCCGATGCCACTGTGATGGACGAAGAGGTCCTTCGATCCATCGTCGGGGGTGATGAAGCCGAAGCCCTTGTCGTCGCTGAACCACTTCACGGTGCCGGTTGGCATACGTGTTCCTCCGGTGTTATGTGCTGGGTACGCGGAGGATGCTGTCCAGCAACGACCGGCGGATTCCTGCACTGCTCTGCCGAAATGATTTCGGCCTGAAGGCTCAGAATAGCGCTTCGGGCACCGGACGCGGCTTCTTGGCCGATCGAAGACCCGGCTGGCTACGCTTGGTTCCTGTCTGACCGACGCTCCGCCGAGCCGCCCGGCCTCGAAGATGACCGGCCCCCCGAGCCCGACCACCGGCTCGAGCTGGGGCTCCTCGTGCTCGGGTTGGCCGCGCTGCTCGCGGCGTGCCTGCTCGTCGCGCCGCTGCGCCACGCCCTCGGCGCGGCGACCCACGGCGACGTCAACGGGCTTCGCCTCCAGCTGCGCGGCCTCGGGGTCGGGGGCGTCCTCGTGCTGGTCGCCGTCGTCCTCGCCCACACGGTGGTCCCCTTTCCGGCGGAGATCCCGGCGGCGGTGGCCGGGTTCGTCTACGGCGTGGCGTTCGGCCTGCCGTTGATGTCCGCGAGCTTTCTCGCCTCGGCGCTCGCCGCCTACTTCCTCGCCGACTGGCTCGGGCGTCCGGTCGCCCGCCGCCTGGTCGGGGCGGCCCGCCTCGATGCCGTCGAGCGGGTCGTCGGGCGGGGCGGCGTGCGGACGCTGCTCGTGCTGCGCCTGATCCCGTTCGTCCCGTTCAGCCTGATGTGCTTCGTGTGCGGCTTCGGTCGGGTGCCGGTGGGCCGCTATACGTGGACGACGGCGGTGGGGATGCTGCCCCAGTTGATCCTGGTCACGCTCCTCGGCTCGCGCCTCGCCCACCCGCGCCTGACCGACCCGCTGCTCTGGGGGCCGGCGCTCGGGATGGTCGCCCTCGTGCTCCTCGGACCGGCCTTCCTCCGCCGCCGCCGCAGGCCGGTGTCGGCCACCTAGATGGTCGATTCCGTTTGGTCAGCGGCTGTAGGGCGCGATGTGGCGTCCGGGTTGGCCGATGGCTTGGTTGTGCCAGAGCGCTGCTGCGAGGGCGAGCAGTCTGAGTCCGACGCGGGCAGCGAGGCCCTCGTGGGTGCGGCCGCCGTGGCGTTCGAGGGTGAGCGGGCCTTTGCAGGTCCAGAAGACCGATTCGATCCATTGCCGGATTTTGCCGAGCGACCCGAAGCGGGGTTCCTCGTTGCGGCGGTCGGGGCGCATGAAGTTGGCGTGGAGGCCGTGCACTCGAACTCCCCGCCGGCGAAGCCTTTGTCAGCGAGAACGGTGTATCCGTCGAGGTCGAGTCCTTCGAGCACTGGCGTGCGCCGTCGCGCTCGCCGACGTTGGCGGGGAACAGCTCGAAGCGGATCGGCATGCCATCCGCGGCGCACAGCAGATACAGCCTGAAGCCCCAGAAATGGCGGCTGTGGCTGGCGCAGTAGCCGTAGCCGGCGCTGCCGGCCAGCTCCGAGCGGCGGGTCGTCTCCCGGGACTGCCCGCAAGGCACCGGCGTCGTGTCCAGCAGTCGGAGGCTCGCAGTGAACGAAGGCGAAACGGCCGCGAGGTGACCGATGCACAAGGCGATCTGCGGCGCGAGGCGCCGGACGCGCTTGTTGTACCCCGACTGCTGCGGCAGGTAAGGGAACAGGTGCCCGAGGCGGTAGCCGGCGAGCGCGAGGAACTGGCGATCGTTGGGCAGTCCCAGCAGCATCTGGCAAACCGCGAGCGTGATCGCCTCGCCGTCAGACAGCAGCGGCGGATGCCCAGGTCCCGTGCGGGCAGGCAGGAAATCATCGATCTGCACGTAAAATGCGGTGGTAAGGGCGTCAAGGGTGGCGTGCACGCGGCCTCCGAGGTCGACGTTGCGATAGCAACGCCTCCCTTCGACGCCCTTGTTATGTCCCCTTGCCAGCCGCCACTCGCCCCGCTCAATACGGAATCAACCACCTAGGCTAGGCGGGGGTCAGCTTCGCCTCTAGGGTTTGCCCCGTGGCTTCCGCTACTTCGCCTGCGACCAAGCCGTGCGTGCGCTGCCGGGTCGAGATCAACGCGGCGAGCGGCCACTGCACCCTCTGTGGCGCGCGCCAGCGGGTGCTCCGGCGGTGGCTGCGGTGGGTCCGCGCCGTCGTCGTGCTCACCCTGGTGACCGGCGCCGTTGCCGGGCTGGTGGTCGTCCTCACCGCCGGCGGCGCCGCCAGCGGGCCGCCCCAGCTCCACCGCTCGGGCGAGATCGTTGCCCTCGTGCCGGCCGGCTGGACCGGCGGCCGCGTCTTTGCGCCGCCGCCCGGGACCGTCCAGACGAGCTTCAACGATCCGCTCAACCCCTTCGCCGAGTTGACCGTCACCGTCGAGCGCCGGGCTTCGGCCGCCCCACCGATCCGGGCGGGCATCGCCCGCCGACTCGCCCGACGCCGCGGGCAGTACCGCGAGCATCTCTTCGCCCGGATCCGGTTTCCCGACGGAAGGCCGGCCTGGCTCCTCAGCTACGACGCCTACGGGACCTACTGGGCTGCCTACTTCTTCTCCACCTGCGCTCCGCCCGTGGCCATGACGGTCGCGTTCCGCGCCAATCTCCGCACCGATCTGCCGCGCGGCCTCGATCGCTTCGCCGCCGCGGCCGGGGCGCCGTGCGGCGCCGCCGGTCCGCCTACACCGGGGCCGACACCGGGGCGGGCGCCGCCGCCGGTGCGCCGGGGAGGCGCAGCAGCCGCTCGCCCCGCCGGCGGGGGAGGTCGGCGCCCGTAGCCCGACCGTAGCGTCGAATCTCCTCGCCGTCGGTCTTCGCAGGGGAAGCTACAAGCCGCGCCGTGAGAGACAAGTTGCGCCGGCCTCCCGAGCCGTCGCTAAGGTCAACCGAATCGCTTTCCGCGACCCTCGTCCCGCCGGCGTGTTCGAATCGGCATGCCATTCCGGTCCGCTCCGATGACAACAGCCCCGCATCCGTTCAGCCGCCCCGCCGCCGTCCTGCTCCTCCTCGCGGTCTGCAGCCTCGTCCTCCTCGGTGCCCGGCCGGCGCTCGCCGCCAACAGCGGCGGCCTGGCCGCGCCCAGCGGCGGTGGGACCCTGCCGACGCCTCCCGCCCCGCCAAAGGCCGCTCCCAAGAAGAAGAAGAAGGCGCACAGAAGGAAGGCCGCCGCGCCTGCCGGACCCGCGCCCGTCATCACGGACGCCGTCTGTCTCGGCGCCTGCACCGCCGGCCGGCACGCCGTACCTCCCGGCGGGATCCTCGTCCTCCGCGGCCATCATTTCGCCCGCGGGTACACCGTCATCTTCCCGAGCGCCGCGACCACCGCCTCCGTCGACGCCACGGCGACCGCCACCACCCGGCGCTCGCACAAGGGCTTCATCGTCACCGTGCCCAGCTCGGCCCGCAGCGGGCGCATCGTCCTCCTCGCGCCCTCCGGCCTGCGCTCCCGTCCCTTCGGCCCGATCCGGGTGGTCACGCCCTCGCCGCCCACCAGCCCCCAGGCGCCGGCCGTGGCGCCGCCCTCCGGGAGCGCCTTCGACGGCATGGGCCAATGGATCTGGTACGTCAGCAAGAGCGACGCCGGCGATCTGGACGCGATCGCCGCCCGCGCCAAGGCGGCCGGTGTCCGGACGGTGTTCGTCAAGAGCTCCGACGGCTCGACCAACTACTGGGGCCAGTTCACCCCCGCCCTCGTCGCCGGGCTCCACCAGCGCGGGCTCCACGTCTGCGCCTGGCAGTACGTCTACGGGACCCACCCCGCCGGTGAGGCTCAGCTCGGCGCCCGCGCCGCCGCGATCGCCGACTGCCTGGTGATCGACGCCGAAGCCGAGTACGAGGGCAAGTACGCCTCCGCCCAGACCTACATCCAGACCCTCCGCGCCGCGATCGGCCCCAACTACCCGCTCGGGCTCGCCTCCTTCCCCTACGTCGACCGCCACAAGGCCCTGCCCTATTCGGTCTTCCTCGGCCCCGCCGGCGCCCAGTTCAACCTGCCCCAGATCTACTGGCACGAGATCGGCACCAACCCCGACGCCGCGATCGGCCACACCTACCACGAGAACGGCATCTACGCCCGGCCGATCCGCCCGCTCGGGCAGACCTACGGCGGCACGCCCTCGGCCGAGATCTTCCGCTTCCGCCAGCTCGCCGCCGCCTACGGAGCCAAGGGGCTCTCGTTCTGGGACTGGCAGGAGACCACCGCCAACGGCTGGGCCGTGCTCGGCCAGGCCCTCACCCCGGCGGCCGGCGTCGTCGTCGACACCACCGTCCCCGTCTTCTCCCGAGGCGGCCGCGGCGACCAGGTCGTCTGGATGCAGGAGCACCTCGCCGCCGCCCTGCCCCAGACGCCGACCTCGGGGATCTTCGACGCCACCACCACCGCCGCCCTGATCACCTTCCAGGCCGCCCACGGGCTACCGCAGTCCGGCACGACCGACGCCGCCACGTGGGTGGCGCTCCTCTCGCTCACGCCCGTCGCCGTCGACTGGACGGCCAACGGCGCGCCCGGCTGACGGCGGCGATTCGGCTCAGCGGCGCAGCGAGCTGTCCGGGATCGGGTCGAGCGCGACCAGGTGGCCGCCGTCGAGCTCGAAGCGGACCGTCCGCGGCGCGCCCGACGGGCAGCAGTCCCGGTCGCCGGACCGGTAGATCCCGTAGCTCAGCGTGACGTCGGTGTCGCCGTGGGCGGTGACGGCGATCCTGCCGCTCGACACCTTCGTGTCGGTCCCCAGGTACTTGGTCCCGTCGAAGAAGAACGCCTGCTCCGAGCTCGCGTTCCGGGGGGTAGCGATCAGGACCCGCAGGGTCTCGTTGGGGTCGTAGGTGGACGTCGAGACCGGGGTCGCGCCCAGGCGGGTGAGCGTCGTCTCGGCCGCCCCGAGGTCGCCCCCCGCCGACGTGCCGCCGGTCGTCCGGGTGAAGGCCGGACCCGGCGAGGTGCGGATCTGGGCCGGTGCCTGCGTACCGCCGCTCCTGGACCCCGGCGCCGTCGTCGTCCGCTGGGGCACAGGGGCCGGTGTCGTCGGCGCCGTGGTCGCCGTGGACGCCGGCGGGCCGGCGGTGACCGTGACCGTCTGGGGGGGCGACGAGCCGCAGGCGGCGAGCCCCGGAGCCAGCGCCGCCAGCGCCCACGCAGTGCGGTTGATCTTCATCATCCAAGCGTATTCGGCGCCGCCGGCCCCGGGCCTGCGCCAGAATCGCACGCGTGCCCCGCGGACGGAAGATCGCCGCAACAGTCGCCGGGGCGATCGCCGGGGCGATCGCCGTCGGGCTCACCTGCCTCGCCGGCCTGCTCGTCCTCGCTCCCACGACCGACGACTTCGCTCTGCGGCTCGCCGCGCCGGCGGTTCTCCCGCCGCCTCCCCTCACCGTCCGGGAGGCCCGCCTGGCCGTGCGCGAGCACGCCGCGGTCAACCGTGTCCTCCGCTACACCAGGATGGTCTCCAGCGGCGGCTCGCGGGTCCGCGAGATCGCCCTCACCTTCGACGACGGGCCGAGCCCGTTCACGCCGCCCATCATCGCCATCCTCCAACGGCTCCACGTCCCGGCCACCTTCTTCCAGGTCGGCGCCCAGATCGCGAACTTTCCCCGGATCGCCCGGCAGGAGCTCGAAGTCGGGCTCGGGATCGGCGATCACACGCTCACGCACCCGTTCCTCGCCGTCCTCCCGCCCGCCCAGCAGCGCGCCGAGATCATCGGCGACGCCCGCCAGATCCACGCCTACGGGGCTCCTTACCCACGCCTCTTCCGCCCGCCCTACGAATCGTTCAGCCACGTCACCCTCGCCGCCGCCGCCGGTGTCCGCATGTTGATGGTGCTCTGGAGCGTCGACACCCGCGACTTCAGCCGCCCCGGCGCCCGTCAGATCGCCGACACCGCAATCTCCGGCGCCCGACCCGGGGCGATCATCCTCCTCCACGACGGCGGCGGGCTCCGCGAGCAGACCGTCGCCGCGCTTCCGCTCATCGTCCGCGGCCTGCGCCAGCGCCGCTACCGCCTGGTCACCATCGGGCGCCTCCTGCTCGAGGACCCCCCGAGCCGGTCCGCCCGCGGCCGGCCTCGCCACCGCTGACGAAAGACCTCCGGCTGGGACAAATCTTTCCCCGGCCCCCGGAAGATCCGCTAGATTGCCCGCACGCCGAATCGCGGGCTGCGCCCGGGAGCGGGGGAACCGAGTTGTTGGGGCGAATCGAGCAGGATCTGCTCGAAGCGACGTGTCGCTAGCCCGTCAGCTAACCCCGTAGGCCGACGAAAGGGCTTCGTGACGCTCAGACCGGTCGCCCGGGCGACGATCTGCATCTGCATGCTGGTTTTGGGCGGGCTCGCCGGCGGCTCGGCCCCGGCCGTCGCGGCCGGTACCGGCGGGGCGACCTACGGGGTGACGACCGGGCCTCCCGCCGCGCCGTCCCCGCCCGCCGGCCCGCCGGCCGCCCCGCCCGCCCGGCCGCTCCAGGACGGGACGCAGACGCAGGCGATCGTCGCCCAGGCGGTCTCGACCCTCTCCACCCACAGCCTGCGCCCCGGCAGTACCGGCCGGCTCGTCCACGCGCTCCAGAGCCTGCTCCAGCTGGCCGGTCTGAACGTTATCGTCAGCGGACGCTACGACGGGACGACGACGCACGCCGTCCGCCGCTTCCAGAGCAGGCACCGGATGAAGGCGACCGGCATCGCCGATCCCCCCACGACCACCGCCCTCGCCACCGCCGCCACCGGGGCCGCCGCCGACGCCCCCCCGGACGCCGGCTGGATCTTCCCCCTCACGCCTGTCGGCAACGTGGGGCAGAGGGACGAGGGGACGGCCGCCAA
>JBPCNA010000144.1:0-12608 GCA_051001735.1 Solirubrobacteraceae bacterium | reverse complement strand
GCGCATCGGCGACCGCCCAGCAGCGAGCCGGGCGGTCCGCCGCCTTTGCCCGGGGGCGCTACCGGCTCGAGGCGTCGGGCGCCGCCGTGCACGCCGCCCTCGCCCGGGTCGCCGCCGATCGAGCTCTCGTCGACGCCGTCGCGGGCGGGAACCTGGCCGCGGCGCGCGCGGAGGCGGCGCGGACGGTCACCGGCCACGACCACGTCACGGCGATCCGCGTGCTTCGCGGCGGGCGCGTCCTCGTCGCGACCACGCAGCATCCCTTCGACGTCGCCGGGGCGTCCGCTTCGCTGCGCGACCGGCGGCGAGCCGTGCTCGGGACCCTCGAGGTCACGATCCAGGACGTCGTCGGGTTCATCCGCCTCGCCCACAAGCTCACCGGCAGCCAGGTCGTCGTGCGGGGGGCAAGCGGCGAGGCCAAGAGCTCGCTGCCGGCCGCTCTGACCGCCCGCCTTCCGTCCGCGGGATGCGCGACGCTCGCCGGGCGACCCTTCGCCGTGCGCTCCTTCGGCGAGACTAGCTTCACCGGCGAGGCGCTCACCGTCTGGGTCCTCCGCGCGCCGTGACCGTGTTCGCCCATCTCGGCGGCCTCCCGATCCAGGAGAGCCTGATCTACCTCGTCCCGCCGCTCGCGGTGGTCGGCTGGATCTAGGTGCTCGGACGCCGGGAGCGGCGCAACCCGCGACCGCCGGGGGAAGACGGCGACGACGACGCCGACCCGCAGAGCGACCGGGTCCGCGACGACGAGGAGACGCCGGTTTGAGCGTCGAAAGCCCGACGCCGGACTTCCTGCTCAGGTAGACTCGACGGCACGGTTTCGAGCGCCTGCTCCGGCGCGGAGACCGTCGTGGGAATTGCCGGGAGGGGATGCGGTCGCCGCCACCGCGGTTGACCGAATCGCCGTCCTCGTGATCTAGAATACTCGAACGACGAGAGATCCGCGGCTTCCAGGTTCGCCCTTTACGCCTTCCGCGCCGGCCCGCCCGGCGCATCAAAGCTTCGCCCGGGAGACTCCCTCCTTTCCTGGGCGAGACGGGCGCCGACGCTCCCCCAAGCCTCGGCGCCCACAGCGCTCGATGCGGTCCCGGCGCAGACCTGCGCCGGGACCGTGCGAGCCGTCGAGGTCAGTCGGAGATCGTGAAGGCCCGGGCGCTGCTCGGCGAGCCGGTCGTCCGCAAAGTCAGCCGCGTACGCAGCCGGTGTCCGTGCCGGTTGAGCTGCCGCAGGCCGCTCGGCGTGATCCGCACCGGCACCTTGACCGTCGTGTTGGCCGCAATCGAGAAGTGTCCGACGCCGACGGTGATCGTCGTGCGGAGCTTGAGCGAGCCGGTGCACGGCGCGCTCCGGCAGCGGACGGCGATGCGGGTCAGCCGGCTCCTGACGCGGCCGCTCCTCGCCTCGAGTCGCGCCGTGCCGGCGTTGGGCAGCCCGGTGTGCGGCGGTGAGACCCCGACCGGCGTGGGCGCCGGGACGAGCTGTTGTCCGGCGGCACGGGCCGATTGGCTGATGAAGCCGGTGATCTCCGGGGTCGCCAGTCGGACATAGACGCCGGGATATCCGGGCTGGGCGCAGCCGGCGCCGAAGTCGATCAGGCCGGCGAGCACGTAGTCCCCGGGCGGGCCGATCGGGTTGTTGATGTCGACCACGAGCGGGCCGCCGCTGTCGCCCGAGCAGGCGTCGATGCCGCCGCCGAGCTCGCCGGCGCAGAGCATCCGCGAGGTGATCGGCGGCACGCCGATGCCGCCGAGCCCGGCGTACTGGCTCGCGCAGGTCGCGTCGGGGACGAGATGGGTGCGGACGGCCTGGAGCTGCTGGGGCAGATTGCCGGAGTTGTCCTGGGCGCCGACGCCGAGCGCGGTCGTCTCGCCCCAGCCGCTGACCACCACCGGCTCGGCCGGCGTCACGTTGGGGTTCGCGAAGCGCGCCGCGAGGCTCGGGGTGATCAGGGCGATCGGCGCGACGGTGGCGGTGCCGTCGGGGCGGGGCGATCCGCTGTAGAGGGGCCTCGAGAGCGTCACCACCGCGACGTCGGAATCTGCGGTCCGGGGGTCGTAGCTCGGGTCGACGGTGATCGAGGTGGCGACCGGCTGGGCGGGCACCGTCGGCGGGAGCGTCGCCGTGCCGGCGAGGAGCGTGACGTTGGCCGGCGAGACGAGGGCGCCGGTGACCTCGTTCGTCACGCAATGGGCGGCGGTGACGATCTGGATCGGGTCGATGATCACCCCGCCGCAGAAGGCGAGCGAGCCCTGCTGGCCGAAGAAGCCGCCGGGGGTCTGGACGAACAGGGCGACCTGGAAGGGGAAGTAGGCGATCGAGGAGACCGACGACCCGCCGACCACGCGGAGGCCGACCGGCGACGTCGCGGCCGTGGCCGGAGCGCCGGAGACGCAGAGGGCGACGACGAGCGAGGCCAGAGCCAGCACAGCGCGCAGGGCCCGGGGCCCGGGGCCTTCCATTCCTTGAATGTGCATGAACCGCCTAAGAGATGAGTAAAAAGGTAGGACCACTCTAAGCGCCATTCCCGAGCACCCGCGCCGCCACCCCCTCGATCGTCTGCTCGCCGTAGCCCATCGACGGTCCGCCGGTGGTGAGCACGGCGATGGCGAACGTCGCCCCCCGCCCCTCGAGGCGGGCGGCCTGGTTGACCAGACCCTCGCTCGGAAGCCAGCCGCCCTTGAAGAAGACGCGGAACCGCGGCCGCCCGACCGCCGGCACGCCCCAGCTCTGGTCGGCGGAGATCCCGGAGAGGAGGCCGCGGGCGTAGCCGTCGAACTGCGGCGGGATCAGGTGGTCCTGGACGACGAAGAAGCGCGCCTGGTCGGCGGCCGAGATCTGGGTGAACCCCCACCAGCGCCCGGACGTCGCGAAGTCGGTCATCCCGACCTGCCCGGCCACCCGGCGCAGGCCGGCGTCGCCGACGATGCCGAAGACAGCCGAGGCGGCGTTGTTGTCGGAGACGTGGATCATCGGATAGAGCAGGCTGCGGCTCGCCGGGTCGAGCCCGCGGCCGGCGTCGGCGAGGCGCTCCAGATAGGCCACGAGGAGCATGGCCTTGACGACGCTCGCCGAGTTGAAGCGCAGGTGGAGGCGCAGGCCGCTGAGCCGGCCCTTGTCGTCGACGACGGCGAAGGCCGTGCGTCCGGCGCGGCCGTCGAGGAAGCGGGCGGCCGCGGCGATCCCCCCGCCGCCGGGATAGGCCGGGCGGGGGGTGCCGCGCCCGGCTCCCTGGTATTCGAGCGCCGCAGCGGCTCCCGGCCACAGCAGCGCCAGGACGGTCCCGAGGGCGAGCAGGCGAGCGGTCGGGCGGCTCATCGCCGGCTCGCCGCGCGGGCGAGGAAGTCGCGGTGCGGGCAGGGGGAGTGGAAGGCGGGTGACCCGGCGCCGGCCTCGCCGGTCGGGTTGAAGCAGACGCGGAAGTCGAAGTGGACGGTGGGCGGGTCGACCGTGGCGGTGGCGTAGGTGAGCCCGGGCCGCAGCTCGCGGGTCCGGCTGACCGCCGCCAGGTGGAAGCTCCGGCTACCGCGGCGGGCGACGTACCAGTAGGTCGGGACTCCGATCCAGTGGAAGAAGGCCGAGTGGCGGGAGACCATCGTCAGCATCGCCCGGCCGGGACCGTGGTCGAAGCTCCGGAGCGTGGCCGGGACGTCGACGTAGACGAAGAGGGGCCGGCTGAAGCCGGCGGCGGAGCGGACGCGGTAGCGCGTGTTGCGGTCGGGCCGCACCGTGCCGAAGCCGAAGCTGCCGTCGGGCGCGGTCGAGGTGTGGGCGGCGTCGAAGTAACGGCGGTAGGGATACGGGTCGGCCTGGAGCTCGAGCGGGGCGCCGCCAACCGCGGCGCCGCTGTCGGCGCGGAGCGTCCCGGTGAGCACGGTCGTTGCCCCGGAGCGGATCTCGGCGGGCCTGGCGAAGAGGCTGACCGCATCCCCCGCGGACACGGCCGGCCCGGGGAGCACGGCGACGCCGACGAGCGTCACGGCGGCGAGGCGGAGGGCGCGCACCGCGCTGCCACCCCCGTGTCTGGTCCTCGCGCCGCGCATAACCGGTCCAGGGACCCTAGTGGGGCCCTCGGACCGGTGCTCCGTCGCCGGGCGCTACGCTGTCAGGGTCGGCGGGTCGCCTACTCGGCCGGGCGCGCCCAGCGTGCCGATCCGGGCTCCGCAGCGGTCTTGCGACCGCTGGCCGGTCCCGGTGGTCGGGAGTGTCAAGCCGCCCAGGCAAGACACAAAGTCCTGGGACGTTGTAGTTCAGCGGCGACCCATGTCCGGCCTCGAGCGTCCCCGGGCCCAGCACGGGCTCGGGGCGAGCGGGGCGCCGTTTGTCCTCAGCCCCGGCTGGGTATCGGCACTGGACCACGATGAAGAGGGAAGGCAGGCGATCAAATGACCGACAAGCATGTCGACGAGGCCAAGGGCCGCGTCAAGGAAGCGGCGGGAGCGATCACGGGAGACGACGAGCTCAAGCGCGAGGGCAAGGGCGATCAGGCCGTCGCGTCGGTCAAGGACGCGGTCGACGGCGTGGCCGACAAGGTCAAGGGCGCCGCCGATCGGGCGAAGTAGGCCGAGCGCCGGCGCCGAGCGACCGACGTCCCGTCGCGAGGGACGTCGAGCAGTCCGGCGCCCGCTGGAGCAGAACCGGCGCTCCGGCTGAGTCGGTCCTGGTCGGGCGCCCCGGCCCGCGGCGCGTGTCCCGCGAAGCGGAGAGAGGATCCTGGACGGTGAAATGGAAAACACGGTGAGCAGGTGGCGAGCGCGGACGAGCGCCAACGGTCTGCCTTGGCCCCCTCCCTCGTCCAAGCGGTCGAATTCCCCGGATTCTCCGGGCTCGTCGGTGCCAGACCGTGCGGGCCGGGTGCCTCGACCGTCCCCGGTCGCCCTGCGATGACCGAGGAGACCGCGCCCAACATCCGGCTCGAGCTCGTGAACCTGCCGGAGAACGTCTCGCTCGTACGGGAGATGCTGGCCGGGGTCGCGGAGGCTGTGCCGCTCGAGGACGGCCAGCTCGACGACATGAAGACGGTGGTGAGCGAGGCAGCCAACAACGTCGTCCTCCACGCCTACGACGGCCGCGAGGGACCGCTCGAGGTCGAGGTCTACATCCACGACGGGTGCATCGAGGTCGTCGTCCGCGACCAGGGTGAGGGCATCCGGCCGCGACCGGCGGCCGACGAGGAGGAGGTCAAGGGCATCGGTCTGTCGGTGATCCAGGCCCTGACCGCCCGCACGCAGTTCCGCGGGGCGATCGGCGAGGGAACCGAGGTGCGCATGGAGTTCTCGACGCCGGGCGCCCGCCGACCGGCCGCCTTCAACGGAACCTCGACGGATGGGCGTCAGGCGGCGACGCTGGCGGTCGCCGAAGGCGCTACGGCGGTGCTCCAGATCGCGCCGGTCCCGCTTGCCCGGCGGGTCCTCAGCCGCCCGGTGAGCGCGCTCGCCGCCCGAGCGCGCTTCTCGATCGACCGCCTGTCCGACGTCCAGCTCGTGGCCGACGCGCTCACCGCCCGGGCGGAGCACGCACTGCTGGGCGGGATGCTCGAGCTCGGGGTCTCGGTCGAGGTGCGCGAGCTCGAACTTCGCCTCGGACCGTTCGCCGCGGGCAAGGCCGCGCAGCTGGTGGGAGAGTCCGCGGTCGGCGGCCTCGACCCGCTCGTCGAGACGCTGGCCGACGAGATCGCGGTGGCCCCCCACGGCGACGCCGAAGTGCTCACCCTGCGGCTGCTCGAGCTCTGAGGTAGCGTTCGGACATATGAAGATCTTGGTCATCGCCAGCGAGCCGATCAGCGCGGCCGACCTGCGCGACGCGGTGGGAACCGGCGCCGCCGACGACGCCGAGGTGCTGGTGATCGCCCCGGCCCTCCAGGAGTCGCCGCTGCGCTTCTGGCTCTCGGACGCCGACGGCGCGATCGGCGAGGCCGACCGGGTCCAGCGCTCGAGCGTCGAGCACCTCGGCGAGGAAGGGATAAGCGCGACCGGAGACACCGGCGAATCCGAGCCGCTCGACGCGGTGCAGGACACCCTCCAGACCTTCCCGGCCGACCGGATCGTCGTCTTCAGCCACCCCGAGGGCGACAAGGATTATCGCGAGGGCGTGAGCGCGGCGGAGATCGAGAAGCGGTTCGGGCTGCCGACCACGCAGCACGAGATCGTCCGACGATAGTCAGCCATTCTCGACGATCTCGCGGAGCTCGCGCAGGGCGCTGCGCAGGAGACGGGAGATCTGCATCTGGGAGACCCCGACGCGCTCGGCGATCTGGGTCTGGGTCAGCCCGTCGACGAAGCGCAGACCGATGATCAGGCGGTCGCGGTCGCCGAGCCGGTCCATCGCGGTCGAGAGCGTCGCGCGCACGTCTACCTGCTCGAGGCGCTCGTCGACGAAGCCGACCGTCGCCGCGCGCCCGCCGTTCTCGTCGTCGTCCCCCCCACCGCCGCCGTCGATCGACTCGGCGTCGTGGGCCGAGCGGGCCTCGAGTGCGTCGAGCACGCCCTCGGCGCTGAGGCCGGTCGTCGCGGCGAGGTCGTCCACGGTCGGCGCCCGGCCGAGCTCGGCCGAGAGCTCGCGCTCGCAGCGCTCGACGAGCAGCACCTTCTCCTTGAGGGCGCGCGGCACGTGGAGCGCCCAGGCGGTGTCGCGGAAGTGGCGTTTGATCTCACCAATCATCGTCGGCACCGCATAGGAGGAGAAGGCGAGCCCGCGCTCGGGGTCGAACCCGTCGACGGCCTTCACCAGCGCGAGGTTGGCCACCTGGAGGACGTCTTCGAAGGATTGCGGGGTATGGCGGTAGCGGTTGGCCACGCTGCGGGCGAGCGGCAGGTAGTGCTCGATCAGGCGGTCGCGCAGGCCCGCCTCGGGGGAGGCGCGCAGGAGGCGGAACATCGCGTCCGGGTCGCGCACGGAGCGGGCGTCGGGACGGAGGGACACCGAAGTTCCGCCCGAGCCGCCGGCGCCGGCGCCGGGCGTCAGCTTGGAGATCGCCGCCTCGCGCGAGGCCACGATCGTGAGGATCTGGTCGAGCCCAGCCACCTGAAAGGTGCGGGAAACGCTGCCGCCGCCGTCGACGACGATCAACTGCCCGCCCCGGCCGCGGGCGCGCTTCAGCGCCAGGATCAGCGCCGAGAGGCCGCTCGAATCGATGAAGTCGGTCGCGGTGAGGTCGACGATGAGGTCGAGGGTGTCACCTTCGAGGGCGCGGGCGATCGTCTGCTTGAGCTCCGGGGCGGCGAACAGGTCGAGCTCACCGCTGACGGAGAGGAGGCGCAGTCCGGGGGTCACGGTTTCGACCTGGAGGGCAAGGTTGTTTCCGGTCAACACACGCGCCGGGGTCGGGCCGGCGGGCCACCCCGCGCGGTGTCCGGCGCAACCACCTTACTCACACGCCGGTCGCGCGGACCCGGAGCTCGGACCCGACGGCGCTGACCTGATCGCCGTCGCCCAGTTGGCGGCCTCGACGGCGCTCGGGCTCGCCGTTCACGGCGACCGCGCCCTGCTCCAGCAGCTGCTTGGCGGCGGCGCCCGACTCGACGACCCCGGCGAGCTTCAACAGCTGCCCGAGGCGGATCATCGTGCCCCGGATCTCCACGTCGGCCATCGGCGTGCCGATCAGGCGATCGGCGTGGCGGCGACCACCTGCCAGGGATGGAGCTCCGACCCCTGGAGCCCGAGCGTCCAGCGCTGGCCGAAGCGCACGGCCGTCGACTGCGACCCCGAGAGGACGGCGGCGGTGTCGCGGTTCTCGACGTAGCGGCGGCCCCGGACGTGGAGCTCTACGGTCACCGTCGGGGGCAGGCTGTGGGCGTCGAGCCCGGTGATCTGGATCTGCTCGACGGACGGTCCGCGCACGACGAGCCGGGTCGCCTCGCTCGGATCGCCGGGATGGAGCAGCTCCGAGACGGCGGCCGGGGTGGCGAGCTCGCGCAGATCGGCGTCGTCGCCGTCGACCGCCTCGGCCCAGGCGGAGACGGCGCGGCGCACCTCGACGGCGAGGACGTCGGGCGAGAAGCGGCCGTCGACCAGCGCCAGGTCGAGCGCGGCGGTGCGGGCGGCGCCGGTGAACTCGGCGGCCGCTACGTCGCTCACCGCCACGCCCTCCGGGAGCTTCTCGGCCGTGGCCTGCTCGACGACGGCCTCGGCGGTCAGGCGCTCGGTGTCGGCCCACGGCGTGGAGACGACCGGCTCGGCGAGCTGGTGGTCGCCTTCGGCGCGCTGCTCGATCGAGAGCACGAGCCACTGCCCCTCGGGCTTGCCCAGCGTCCAGTATTCGCAGATGTGGCTGGTGTCGCCGGTATTGTCGGTCCGCGTCAGCACGTCGCCGGCGCGGTCGCGGACGACGTCGCGCAGCTGGGCCTCGAGGCGGACGACGGCGCGATCGTCGCGGTCGGCGGCGCGATTGGTCAAGCCGACGTACTCGACGTCGACGGGGCCGACGACGTTGACCTGGTTGGTCCATCCGCGCCGATCGAAGTCATCGAGGCGGCGCGACCACTCGCGCATGAGGTCGGGTCCGCAGAGGCGGCGCAGGCGCTGTCGGTCGCCGACCGACCAGGCCGACTGGACGGCGGTGAAGAGGCGGCGCGCCGCCGGCTCCACCAGCTCGGGGGCGAAGTCGGGATCGTCCTCGGCCGCGGCGCGGGCGGCCAGCCGAACCGACTCGACGCGTCGCCGGCGGCGGGCCCGGTAGCGGGCGGGGACGATCACGCCGGTGATGACCACGGCGATCACGACGAGCACGATGATCACGAGCAGGACGACGCCGATCCCGCCGCCGCCGGCGAGGCCCCCGCCGAAGCCGACGCCACCGCCGAAGCCGCGGCCGATGCCACCACCCCCGCCGCGGAAGCCGCCGCCCCCGCCGAAGCCGGCGCTGCCGCCGCCGCCGCGGGCAAGCGCCGTCGCCGGTGCCGCGAGCGCGGTGACGAGCACGAGGGTGAGCAGGGCGCGTTGACGACGAGACATCCGAGCGATTCAAGCAGAACCGCCGCTTCGGCCCTTGCCAATCGGGATAGGCTTGTGGTTTCCGCCGGGGATTCTCGCCTTGGACTCAGCCGACACCGCCCACACCGAGGGGTCGAACGCGTACGCGAAGGCTGCGACGCTCGAGTTCCGCGACGTCACCAAGCGCTATCCGGGGCAGAAGGCGCCGGCGATCGACAAGCTGTCGCTCGCGGTCCCGGCCGGCGAGGTGTGCGTGCTCGTGGGGCCGTCGGGCTCCGGCAAGACGACGGCGATGCGCCTGGTCAACCGGATGATCCCCCTGACCGACGGCGACATCCTGCTCGGCGGCCGCAGCGTGCTCGACCGCCCCCCCGACGATCTGCGCAAGGAGATCGGCTACGTGATCCAGCAGATCGGGCTCTTCCCCCATCTGACGATCGCCGAGAACATCACCACGGTGCCACGCCTGCTGGGCTGGGACAAGCCGCGGATGGCCGCGCGCAGCGACGAGCTGCTCGAGCTGATCGGCATGGACCCGGCCGAGATGCGCGACCGCTACCCGTCGCAGCTCTCGGGCGGGCAGCGCCAGCGGGTGGGCGTGGCCCGGGCTCTGGCCGCCGACCCGCCGCTGATGCTGATGGACGAGCCGTTCGGCGCGATCGACCCGATCAGCCGCGAGCGCCTCCAGGACGAGTTCCTGCGCCTCCAGGCCAAGGTGCGCAAGACGATCATCTTCGTCACGCACGACATCGACGAGGCGATCAAGATGGGCGACCGGATCGCCATCCTCCGCGAGGGCGGCCAACTCGCCCAGTACGCCACCCCGACCGAGCTGCTCGCCCGGCCGGCGGACGATTTCGTCGCCCAGTTCGTGGGCGCCGACCGGGCACTCAAGCGCCTCGCGCTGAGCACGCTCGCCGACCTCCGGCTGATCGCCCCGAACGGCACGCCGGCCAACGGCCACCGGGTGGCGCTGCGCACCAACGTGCGCGACGCGCTCTCCCTCATGCTGGCGGCCGGGGGCGGCCCGCTCACCGTGGTCGACGACGCCGACCGGGTCCGCGGCCTGGTGACGATCGACCTCGTCGGCCGGATGCTCGCCGACGCCGAGCCCGAGCCGACCGGAAGGGCCCGAGCTTGATCGCCGTCGTGTCATCGTCGAAGGCGGCCAACGTCGTCATCCCGAACTACGGGGGCGGCGGCACCGGCGGCACCGGCGGCTGCGAGCGGATGAACGGTACGTTCTGCTTCGACTGGGTGCGCCGCAACTGGGGCGGGCTGCTCTGGCCGTCCCTCGTCCAGCACGTCGTGCTGACCGTGATCGCCGTGTCGATCGGCTTTCTGATCGCGACGGCGCTCGCGCTGGCCGCCTACCGGTTCCGCCGGCTCGAGCGCCCGTTCGGCATCGGCTCGGCCGTCCTCTACACGATCCCCTCGCTCGCCCTCTTCCAGCTGCTCGTCCCGATCACCGGCCTGACCCGGACGACGGCCGAGATCGCGCTCGTCGGCTACACGCTGCTGATCCTCTTTCGCAATATCCTCACCGGCCTCCGCGAGGTGCCCGCGGAGGTGCGCGACACGGCGCGGGGCATGGGCATGACGCCACGCCAGTCGCTGCTGCGGGTCGAGCTGCCGCTGGCGCTGCCGGCGATCATGGCCGGCCTGCGGATCGCGACGGTGACCGTGATCAGCCTGGCCACGGTGGCGGCCTACGTCAGCAACGAGGGGCTCGGCCGCCCGATCTTCGAGGCGATCGGGCAGAACGTCTTCAAGACGGAGCTGATCGCCGCCGGCGCCCTGGCCGTCCTCCTGGCCGTGTTCGCGGACCTCCTCCTCGTCGGCGCCCAGCGCCTGCTGACCCCGTGGGCGCGTACGCGATGAACGACTTCGTCGAGGCGTTCAAGTTCATCGGCCGCGACGGGGTCAACCAGCCGGGTGACCCGACGCTGATCCATCTCGCCCTCAAGCACCTCGAGGTCTCGGGCGCGGCGCTGGGCGTCGCGTGCGCGATCGCTCTGCCGATCGGGATCTGGCTCGGCCACCTCCACCGCGGGTCGTTCGCGGCGATCAACATCGCCAACATCGGCCGGGCGCTCCCCGAGCTGGCGGTGATCGCGATCGGGGTCGCCTTCATCGGGCTCGGCTTCCTCAACGTGCTTGTCGCGCTCGTCGTCCTCGCCGTGCCGCCGATGCTGACCACGGCCTACGTCGGCGTCGCCGGCGTCGACCCCGACGTGGTCGACGCGGCGCGGGGTATGGGCATGCGCGAAGGCGAGATCCTCCGCAAGGTCGAGCTGCCGCTCGCGCTGCCGACGATCTTCGCCGGCGTACGGATCGCCGCCGTGTTCGTCGTCGCCACGGCGACGATCACGTCCCTCGCCGGCTACAGCGGCACGCTCGGGGACATCCTCGCCAACCAGGCGAGCTACAGCCTGTCGGGCCTGGTCGGCGCCGCGATCTGCGTGGCGGCGCTCGCCCTGGCCGTCGACGGGTCGTTCGCGCTGCTCCAGGGGGCGCTGACGCCGCGCGGCCTCCGCGTCGATCGCCGGCGCCGGCCCCAGGCGGGAGTGCGGGTGCCGGCAGCGAAGTGAGGCTGAACGTTACGTTCCCGAGACAAACGAGGAGGGGGAAGCACATGCGACTCATCGGACGGCGGCGCCTCGGCGCAGCGATCCTGGCCCTGGGCGCGGCGGTCGCGGTCGGCGCCTGCGGGAGCAGCAGCAGCTCGAGCACGACGGGCAGCGTCAAGACCACACCGGTCGCCGGACAGCCCGGGAAGGGCAAGCCGGCGGTCACGATCGGCAGCAAGAACTTCACCGAGGAGCTGATCCTCGGTCAGCTCTACGCCCAGGCACTGCGGGCCAAGGGCTACAAGGTCAACCTCAAGGAGAACGTCGGCTCGACCGAGCTCACCGACAAGGCGCTGACCAGCGGGCAGATCGACATGTATCCGGAGTACACGGGCACGATCCTCTCTGTCGTCGCCCACCAGACCAAGCCGCCGTCGAGCCCGCAGGACGCCTACACCAAGGCGCAGGCCTTCGAGTCGAGCCGCGGGTTCACGCTGCTCGGGAAGACGCCGTTCGTCGATTCGGACGCGCTGGCCACGCTGCCGGCCTACGCGACGGCGCACAAGCTGAAGAGCATCGCCGACCTCAAGCCGCTGGGGAAGGGTCTGACGCTGATCGCGGCGCCCGAGTTCGCCACCCGCCAGGAGGGCCTCGTCGGCCTCAAGCAGGCTTACGGCGTCAACCCGACGTTCAAGCCGCTGACCATCGGCCTGACCTACACGGCGCTCGACGGCAAGAAGGCCGACGTGGCCGACGTGTTCACCACCGACGCCCAGCTGGTGGGCGGGAAGTACACGCTCCTCGCCGATCCGAAGTTCGTCTTCGGCTACCAGAACGTGGCGCCGGTCGTCGGCAAGAAGGTGCTGACACGCGAGGGTCCGGCATTCCGGCAGACGATCGACGCGGTCAGCGCCAAGCTCACCACCCCGGCGATGCAGTCGATGAACGCCGCGGTCGGCCTCAGCCACCAGACCGCCGCCGCCGTCGCGCAGAAGTTCCTCGCCGCCAACGGCCTCGGCTAGCGATCCGCAGTACCGGGGAGGGGGGCAGGGGGGGAACCGGGGGGGGGCGGGGTGGGGTCTCCGGGGGCACACAACCCCACCCCAGGAGGGG
>JBPCNA010000143.1:0-8766 GCA_051001735.1 Solirubrobacteraceae bacterium | reverse complement strand
TGCCTGCTCCTGATCGTCGCCTCCAACGTCGAGGCGCTGATCATCTGCCTCGTCGGGATAGGCGCCGGCTCATGGCTCTTCTGGAAGCTCGTGCGTGTGATGGCACGGCTGCAGGCGCCACATCACTGATATGGAGAGACGTTTGTCAAGTGTGGGTCGGTGATTTCTCGCATTCTGCGCTCCGTGAGGGTTGGCTGTGGTCGGCTGGGCGGGTGGCGGTCCGGCAGGCTGTGCGCGACGCGCGGTCAGACTGATATACGCGGGTTGGGTACCGCAGGACCATGGTTCGTCGTGGGGATCCGCCGTCTAAGATCGGGCGTGGCCAGCCCCACCGTTGGGGGCGGGTTGCTCATAGTTATGTCGCGGGTTCCCCGCGCGTTGCCGGGCCGCCACCGGCCCAGCCGACGGGATCAGGGGTCGGGGTTTTCAGGCTGGTGGTTCTCCCTCGGTTTGGGTGATCGCCCAGCAGAACCCGGCGAGTTCGCGAGCGACGGCGACCGCGATGATCGTGCGGCGCTTCGCGCGGGCTTCGAGGCGCGTCCAGGTACGGTGAAGACGCCGTTGAGCGGTCCACGCGACCGCGATCGCCGCAGGCGGCTGGTCGGCTTGGCGGTCGCTCAGGCCACGGCCGATCGTGGGGCGGGCGCGGTAGTGCCACGCCGCCTCGACCAGCAGCCGGCGGGCGTGACCGGACCCGGTCTTCGTGATCGAGCCGAGCCGGCGCTGCTGCCCTGTGGTCGACTCGCATGGGACCAGCCCGACGTAGCTCATCAGCTGCTCCGCCCTGGCGAACCGCTCAAAGTCACCGATCTCCGCGCACAACCCGACCGCGGTCAGCGTGTCGATCCCGCGCAGACACCGCAGCCGCCCGACCGAGACAGCCCACGGCGAGCCCGGCAGCAGCCCGATGATCTCGCGCTCCAGCGCGTCACGGCGGTGCAACGTCGCGTCGATCGCGCCGCGGGCGTCGAGCAGCGTCGCCTGCGCTGCCGGCCACGGCAATTCGACCGTCGCCAGCCACTGGCGGTGGCGCTCGGTCCACGCGTTCCCGTCGTCGAAGCGGATGCCGTGACGCAGCAGCAGCTTCGACAGGCGGTGCCGGCAGCGCATCAGATCTACCCGGGCGGCCTCGCGCGCCCTGACCAGGTCACGCAGCGCCTCCTCTTCGTCGCCCGGAACCCTGACCGCGTGGAGCTTGCCGGCCAGCAGCAACCGCGCGAGCAACTCCGCATCCCGCCGATCAGTTTTCACGCGGTCACCGGCCGCTCTGGGGATCTTGCTCGGCGCAGCGACGACGCACTCGACCCGGCGCGTCGCGAGCTCGCGCGCCAGGCCGTACCCCGTCGGACCCGCCTCATACGCCACCCTGACCGGGCCCGGCAGCCCCGCGCAGAACGCCGCGGCGCCGGCGCTCTCGCCGGTCATCGCGAACCTCTGCAGCTCACCTGTCTCGGCGTCCAGGACCGCCGCGACGATCTTCGCCGCGTGCACGTCCAGACCGACCAGGGATCTAGCCTTCACCATGGCTGGTTCCCTCCTATTCGGTTGTAGGGCCGCCGCGCGGGTTCCAGCCGCGCGGCTGAACGTCACCCCACCACCGACGTGGGGGGACCGGCCCCTTCTACACCGCGGGCCGGACGGACGGTCAATCCATATTGTCTAGCCGGCTAGTCGTCGGCCGCCCCGCGGCGGGCCGCGTAGCGCATCAGCTCCGCTCGCGAGGAGGTGCCGAGCTTGTCCTGGACGTGCGACCGGTGGCCTTCGACCGTGCGCACGGAGAGATGGAGCTTCGCCCCGATCTCGGCGTTGGTGTGGCCGAGGGCCAAGAGCTCGAGTACCTCCCCTCGCGGGCGGTCAGGTCGTCACGCGCGGCCGGCGGTGGCCTGGCCATCCGGGCGCGGAGTGCCGGATTCAGGTAGGTCTCGCCGATCGCGCGCGGCGCACGGCCTCGACGAGCTCGGTTCCGGCGGCTTCCTTGAGCACGTAGCCAGCCGCTCCGGCGCCCAGCGCCTCGCGGGCAACCGCCGGATCGCTCTGCATGGTGAGAACCACGACCTGCGTCTCCGGGGTCTCCCCCCGGATCGCGAGGATCGCGTCCATGCTCGACGCACCGGGCATGTTCAGGTCGAGCACGAGAACGGACGGCTTGAAGCCCCGGACGTGGCGCCGGGCCTCGGCTGCGTCACCGGCCTCGGCGATCACCTCGAAGTCGGACTGGGCGTCGAGGAGGAGTCGCAGGCCGCTGCGGACGACCTCGTGATCGTCGGCGATCACGATGCGGATCGAGGCTTGCGACCGGCTCGGCTCATCACCTACGTCGGGTCGTGGCGCGTCGACGTTCACCCCCTCCAAGGTAGCGGCCCGGCCCGCCTGAGCGAGGAGTTACTACGCGGTCCGTCGAGGGGCGACCACGCTGTTATGAGGGAGCGACCACGCCGATCCTGGTTGGACAGGGTGAAAGGCAGCGACATGCAAGGCGTGTGGCGCCTGGCCCAGGAAACGGAGCAGGACGAATGCGCAGTTTCACGAAGCAGAGGAAGGTCCTGGCCGTCGCGGGGGTCATCGTCGCACCGGCCGTCGCCGGCGGGGCGTACGCCTACTTCACCGGCGGCGGCACCGGGTCGGGCACGGCGACGGTCGGTACGAGCGGCGCGGTGGTGCTGACCGCGACGGTCACGCCGGGGATCACGCCGGGCAACGCCGAGCCGGTCAGCTTCACCGCCGCCAACGCGACTACGTCGCCGATCGCCGTCACCACCGTGCACCTCAGCGGCGTCGCCGTCGACAGCGGCCACAGCGGGTGCGTCACGGCCGACTTCACGATGGCCGATGTCTCGGAGCTCACCGGTACGGCCCCGGGGCTGCCGCACCAGGTTCCTGGTTCGGCGACCGCCGACCCGCTGCCGACCGGCGGCTCGCTGGTCATGGCCAACACCGGCATCAGCCAGGACGCCTGCAAGGGCGCGACCCTCACGCTCTCCCTGACCAGCAGCTAGGTCGGCCCCACCCGACGCATCGCAGGCGAGCGGGGCGGCGGTCGATCGACCGCCGCCGCCCCCCGCCGTTTTTCCCGCCCACCGCCCAACCACGGATCTGGCCGCCATGACCACGGAGAGACGAGCAGCACGATTGGCCGCGCTCACCGTGACCGCCGGCCTCGGCGCGGCCGTCTACGCCCTCGCGGCGCAGCCGGCGGCCACCCGCGCCAAGCTCGCCGTGGCCCCGGCGGCGGGACTCGCCATCAGCGTGGCGATCCCCCGCCGCACGGTCGTCCCCGGCGCCGCAGCCACCTACCTGGTGGGCATCACGCGCGGCCCGCGGCTCGTCCATCGTGGTCCCGGCCGCCGGCGGCTGCCCGGCCGCATCTGGCTGAACGCCACCCGCCCCCTCCCGGCCGGCGTCACCGCGGCCATGGGCCCGTCCTCGACGCGCGCCGCCACTGCGACTCTCACCCTTCGCACGACGGCGCGGCTGCGCCCCGGCACCTACCGGGTCCGCGTCGAGGCCCGCGATCGCCTCGTCGTAGACGCGCGCCACCCGGCGCAGGTCGCCCGGACAGTGGTGACGCTCCTCGTCGCGGTCCGGCGCCAGGCCGGCTTCACGATCGCCGGCGACACGCGCCGGCTCCTGGCGCCGGGGACAGCGGTGCCGCTCGACCTGAGCCTCACCAACCGGCAGACCGCCGCGCTGAGGATCACCGGCCTGGCCGTCCGGGTCGCCCGGGTCCGGGCGCCCGGGGCCGACGGCGCGCACCCGTGCACCGCGGCCGACTTCGCCGTCGTCCAGCTCTCGGGGGCCTACGCCTCGCTCCGGCTGCCGGCCCGGGCGACGCGCAGCCTCCAGCGCTCGGCGTACCGGCGGCGCGGCTGCCGCGCCTCGCCATGCTCAACCGGCCCGTCAACCAGGACGGCTGCAAGCACGCGTCCCTCGTGCTCGTGTACACCGGCAGCGGGTGGCTGCGGTGAGACGGCCGAGGCCCCGCTCGCGGGCCCTGATCGCGACGACCGTCGCGGCCGTGGCGACCGTCGCGCTGGGAGCGGCGGCACTCGGCTACTGGCAGGGAGCGGGTGCCGGCGCGTCGCAAACCCAACTCGCCAACGTCGTCGCCGTCACGCTGAGTCCCGGGACGCCGAGCGACCCGCTCTCCCCGGGCGACGTGGGCGGGGTCAACGTGATCGTCTCGAATCCGAACAACATCCGGGCGCACGTCGGGTCGTTCGTGCTGGCCGCCGCGTCGCCGGCGATTGCCGTCGACGGCGCCCACGGCGGCTGCGACACGTCGGCGCTCACCTTCACCACCCAGACCAACGGCGGGGCCGGCTGGAACGTCCCGCCCAAGTCCGGGGCGGTCGCCGGCGTGCTGACCGTCGAGCTCAACGGCGCACTCTCCATGAGCAGCACCGCGGCCGACGCCTGCCAGGGCGCCAGGTTCACCGTCGCCATGGACGCGCTGCCCTGATGCGCGCGCCGGCCGTCAACCGCGCCGCCGCGTTCCTCGTCGCGGCCCCACTCGCCATGATCCTGGCCGCCGCCGCCTGGGGTTACTGGAGCGTCCCCGCCTCCCACGGCACCGGCGCCGCCTCGACGGCCACGCTCGGCCCGGGGTCGGCTCCCACCGCCGTCGCCCACGGGACGAGCGTCGTCGTCACCTGGGGATCGTCCGGGGCGGACTCGGGACGGCCGGCGGACGGCTACTACGTCAAGCGCTACGACGCCGGCACCGGCGTGGTCCAGACCGTCCTCGCGGGCTGCGCCGGCTTGATCGCGGGGAGCACCTGCACCGAGACGAGCACTCCGTCGGGTGACTGGACGTACACGGTGACCCCGGCCGTCGGAGTCAACTGGCGGGGGGCCGAGAGCCTCCGGAGCGGCGTTGCGCAGGCGGGGCCGACGACCGTCCAGCTCGTCACGAGCCTCTTCGGCGCCCCGCTCCCGGCGACGACGGCGGGGACGGTCACCGGCTTCGGGCCCCTCGAGCACCTCACGTACACGCTCGACGGAACCCCGATCGCCGGATCGGCTGACGCCGACGCCACCGGCAACGCCGCGATCTCGGTGACCATCCCCGCCGGGACCGCCGACGGGACCCACACGGTTCGGGTCGTCGGCCACGCGCAGACCCTGCCCAGCAACGCGGAGGTCGCCATCGTCGTCGACACGGCCCCGCCGGTCATCAGCAGCTTCCTCACGCCGGCCGCGAACGCGGCGGGCTGGAACCGCACATCGCCGGTCGAGGTCAACGGGACGGTCGACGACGGGACCGGCTCGGGCATCGCGTTCGTCAAGTCCACCACCGACCTCAGCGATCCCAGAACCTCGCCCACCGCCCAGTACGCCCTGGCCCCGCTGGTGGCGACAGCGACCACCACCTACAAGTACTACGGCGTCGACCTGGCCGGCAACGCGAGCGTCGTGCAGACGATCCAGGTCAACATCGACACCATCGCGCCCCACCCGACGTCGCTCAACGCGACCAACGTCGTGGGCGGGGCCTGGGTGAACCACTGATGCAGCGGTCGAAGGCCAACCTGAACACCTGGACCGACATCTGCACGGACACGACCGCGCCCTTCACCTGCGCGTTCGACACGACGACCGGGGCGACGCCGGACGGGTCCTACGACTTCCGGGCGGTGATGACCTCGACACCGGGGTTGAAGACGACCTCGGCGACCCTCGCGGCCCGGGCGATCGACAACACGCCGGTCCGCGGTGCTGACGTCCAGTCAGCCGACAAGGCCGGCGGCAAGCCCGGGCTGATCGAGGCCGGAGACACGCTGACCCTGACCTACAGCTCGGCGATGAAGGCGTCGACCCTGATCAGCGGCTGGAGCGGCGCCGGCTCGGCTCCGCTCTACTTCCTGGTGTCCAATGTCAACCACGTCGTCGGGATCGCGCTGACGACCAACTCGTCGGGCACGGTCGCGACCGGCCTCGGCACGGTGAATCCGGGTGGGACCTTCGCGAACAGGAACAAGACGGTGACGTTCGCGGCGACCGCAACGCTGAGCAGCGCCGCGGGTGGCGGCTCGGTCGTCACGATCCTCCTCGGCCCGGGGACGGGCAACGGGCTGCGCACGGTGACGAGCAGCACCACGATGAAATGGACGCCGAGCGCGGCCGCCACCGACCTCGCGGGGAACCCGTCGTCGATAGCGTCCGTCACCGAGTCGGGGGCGCTCGACCAGGACTTCTGAGGACCGGTAGTACGCTGGACCGAAGCATGGCCACCGCCCCGACGTCCGAGCCGACCCCGCAGCGCCTCGCTGCCGTCCGCGACCAGCTGGCGCTGCTCGCGGACTACCTTTGACCCGCCTGCGCTGGACGAGCGCCTCGTCGAGCTCGAGGAGCGGATGGGCGAGCCGGGCTTCTGGGACGACTCGGACGCGGCAGCCAAGGTCACCTCCGAGCACGCCCGGACCAAGCGGCGGCTCGACTCCTTCCGGACGCTCGAGGACGACGCCCGGGAGCTCGCCGACCTGGTCGGGCTGGCCGAGGACGACCCGTCCGTGGCCGCGGAGGTGGAGGCGAACATCGCGTCGGTCGAGGAGCGCCTGCTCGAGCTCGAGGAGGCCCGCCTCTTCTCCGGCCGCTACGACGACGGACCCGCGCTGGTGACGATCAACGCCGGGGCCGGGGGCACCGACGCCCAGGACTGGGCGGAGATGGTCCTGCGGATGGAGATGCGCTGGGCCGAGAAGCGGGGCTTCAAGACGGAGCTGCTCGAGGTCAGCCCGGGGGAGGAGGCCGGCATCAAGTCGGCCACCTTCCAGGTCGACGGCGAGAACGCCTACGGCCTCTACGGGGCGGAGAAGGGCGTCCACCGGCTGGTGCGCCTGTCGCCGTTCGACTCGGCCAACCGCCGCCAGACGAGCTTCGCCGGGCTCGAGGTCGCGCCGGTCGTCGAGGACAACGGCGAGATCGAGATCAACGACGACGACCTCCAGATCGACACCTACCGGGCGAGCGGGGCCGGCGGCCAGCACGTCAACAAGACGGATTCGGCCGTGCGCATCACCCACCGCCCGTCGGGGATCGTCGTCCAGTGCCAGAACGAGCGGTCGCAGACGTCGAACAAGGCGACGGCGATGACGATGCTCCGGGCCAAGCTCGCCGAGCGCGAGGAGCGACGCCGCCAGGCGGAGATCGCCAAGGAGAAGGGCGAGGCCCAGGACGTCAACTTCGGCTCGCAGATCCGCTCGTACGTCCTCCACCCGTACACGATGGTCACGGACCACCGGACCAACTTCGAGGTCGGCGACGCCCAGCGCGTGCTCGACGGGGACCTCGACGGCTTCGTCCGCGCCTACCTGCTCAAAGCCGTCGCCTGACCGTCAGTCGCGCCAGGAACGCGCCGCCGCGGGCTTCGTCCGGACGTGCCGGTCGAGCCAGTTGGCCAGGTCGGCGATCACCGCCGACCGCTCGGGCTCGGCCTCGTGGAAGATCTCATGCCGGAGGTCGGGGTAGACGCGGAGCGTCAGGTCCTCGGAGCCGGCCCGGTCGGCGATCATCCGCGCGCCGGACGGCGGGACGATCTGGTCGGCGCCGCCCTGCAGGATCAGGAGCGGCAGCCGCAGAGCGGGCACGCGGCTGGGAAACGAGGCGATCGCCCCGGCCAGCTCGGCCACCGTGCGGACCGGGAGCTTGCCCCGGTAGTTGAGCGGGTCCTCCTCGTAGCGGCGGACCTGCTCCGGGTCCCGGCTGGTTGCCGCCGCCTCGACCGCGTAGACGCCGAGGCGCGGGACGAGCGCCGACAGCACGCGGCTGACGGCCAGGAGCGCCCTCGGCGTGTCGAGCTCGACGAGCGGGCCGGACAGGATCAGGCCGGCCAGGCGGTCCTGCTGCCCGAGCGCCACGTCGAGCGCGAGGCAGCCGCCCATGCTGTGGCCGAGCAGGAACGGCAGCCGGCCGTCCTGCTCGCTGGTCGCGTGCGCGATCACCCGCTGGAGGTCGGCCACGGCCCGCGTCCGCCGGTCGATCACCGAGCGTCGGCCTTCGGACAGCCCGTGACCGCGGTGGTCGATCGCGTAGACGCAGAAGCCCCAGTCGACGAGCTGCGCGGCCAGCGGCGCGTAGCGCCCGCCGTGCTCGGCCGCGCCGTGGGCGATGACCAGGCTTCCGCGCGGCGGATCGTCGGGCCACCACGACTGCCAGTGGATCCCCAGGCCGCCGCTTCCGGCGAAGCGTCCCGCGACGTTGCGCATGCTCAGGCGCACCTTAGGGCACCCGCCCCCTAACCTGCTGCGCGTGGACGTCGACGACTCTTTGGTGGCGCGCGCGCTCGACGAGGACCTGGGCACCGGCGACGTGACGAACGAGGCGACGGTCGCCGCCGCCGCCCGCGCCCGGGCGACGATCAGCCAGAAGGAGCCGGGGGTGATCTTCGGCTGCGACGTAGCCGCCGCCGTGTTTCGCCGGCTCGACCCCGGCGCCGTGGTCGAGCGGCTTGGGCCGGAGGGCGAGTGGCGCGAATCCGGGCCGGTGATGCGGGTCGACGGCTCGGCCCGTGCGCTGCTCGCCGGCGAGCGGACCGCGCTCAACTTTCTCGGCCGGCTGTCCGGCGTCGCCACGCTCGCCGCCCGCTGCGCGCGCGCGGTCGACGGGACCGGGGTGCAGGTGCTCGACACGCGCAAGACGACGCCCGGCCTGCGCGCGCTCGAGAAGGCGGCGGTTGCCGCCGGCGGGGCGACCAACCACCGGGCCGGGCTGTACGACGCAGTGCTGATCAAGGAGAACCACGTCGCCCTGGCCGGGGGGGTCGCCGCC
>JBPCNA010000142.1:0-13865 GCA_051001735.1 Solirubrobacteraceae bacterium | reverse complement strand
CCTCGACGCCGCGGAGGATCCGCCGCACCTCCTCGACCGCATGGGGCCGCAGCCGGTAGCGGACGAGCTGCCCGCCGCGCCTTCCGGTGGCCTGGCGGCCGATCGGCTCGAGCCAGTCGCGGTGGCGAGTCAGCACCGTCTGGACGCTCGCGCGCTTGACGCCCGCCTGGGCGGCCAGCTCGTCGGCGGTGAACTCGCGGAGGGCGAGCATCGCACCGAGGGTCTTGTACTGCTGGAGCATCGGCAGTCGCCCAGTGTATTCAGAGGCCAGGCGAATGACGAATCGGCGCGCGCTCGGAGGACAGCGCCGGCGTATACGATTGCCGCGCTGTGGCCGTCGACCTAAAGCACGCCGGGAACCTGGACGTCCCGCCGGGCACGCTGCCGCCGATGATGGCCGCCTGGGTCATCCGCCAGGAGCGCGAGGGCGAGCCGCGCGACGCCTTCCAGATCGAGGAGATCGAAGTTCCCGAGCCCGGCCCCCTCGAGGTCGTCGTTCGAGTGATGGCGGCCGGCGTCAACTACAACAACGTGTGGGCGGCGATGGGCAAGCCGGTTTCCGTCTTCGGCTACGGCGACCACCCACAGTACGGCCACCACATCGGCGGCTCGGACGCCGCCGGCGTCGTCTGGAAGGTCGGCCCGGGCGTGACGCGGTGGACGCCGGGCGACGAGGTGGTGATCCACTGCAACCAGGCCTCCTACGAGGACGTCGAGGTGCACGGGCTCGACCCGATGGCCGCGCCGTCACAGAAGATCTGGGGCTACGAGACGACATGGGGCTCGTTCGCCGAGTTCACCAAGGTCCAGGCCCAGCAGCTGCTGGCCAAGCCGCCGGCGCTGACCTGGGAGGAGGCGGCGTCCTACGGGCTCGTCTACTTCACCGCCTACCGCATGCTGATCGACCAGTGCAACCTCCAGGCCGGCGACCGGGTCCTGATCTGGGGCGCCGCCGGCGGGCTCGGCGTCTTCGCCACGCAGCTGTGCGCCACCGCCGGCGCCCAGTGCGTCGGCGTCGTCTCCTCCGAGGAGAAGGGGCGCCTGGTGATGGAGCTGGGCGCCACGGGCTACATCAACCGGACCGAGTACGCGGGGATGATGCGCCAGGGCGGCGAGGATCGCGAGGCGGAGAAGAAGCGCTTCGCCGAGAGCCGCCGCTTCGCCAAGGCGGTCAAGGAGATCCTCGGCGAGCCGCCGGACATCGTCTTCGAGCACGTCGGCAAGGCCACCTTCCCGACCTCCGTCTACGTCGTGCGCCCGTTCGGCAAGGTCGTCATCTGCGCCGGGACGACCGGCTTCGACCTCGACTTCGACGTCCGCTATCTGTGGATGCGCCAGAAGCAGATCGTCGGCTCGCATTTCGCCAACGCCTACGAATGCATGAAGGCCAACCAGCTGATCGATCAGGGACGCATCCGTCCCGTCCTCTGGCGGACGTTCGGTTTCGACGGCGTGGCCGAGGCCCACCAGCTGATGAAGGAGAACAAGCACTTGGGAAAGATCGCCATCCTGGTCGGAGCCACCGCCGAGGGGCAGGGCCGGACCGCCGACGGACCTGGCGCGATCCGGGCCGAGGTCGGCGCCTGATGGCCGCCGGGGTGGTCCACATCCCCTGGTACGCGACCGGCTTCCGCGGCGACGACTTCGCCGAGGCGCTCGCGGAGATCTCGGAGATCTCACTCCGCTACGGCGCCCGCTCCCAGGTCGTCTACCGGGCCCGCGATGACCGCTACAAGTTCCTCCAGGTCCTCGAGTTCGAGACCAAGCTCGACTGGGAGCGCTACTGGCTGGGCGATGAGATGATCGACTTCCGCGTCGAGTGCTCCGGCTGGTACCAGGTTCCGGTCGTCTACGCCTGGCAGGACGTCGTCACCCGGGGCTTCGGTCCCAACTTCGGCGCGGGCGAGGCGCCGACGAGCACGTCGGCGCTGGCCGAGGGCGAGAGCGCGTAGGGCCGCTCAGCGCTCGAGCGGGGCCATCGTCAGCCCGGCGTCGCGCAGCTGCTCCCAGTAGAGCTCGGCGGTCTCCTTCTCGCCGGTCCAGACGATCGCCGGTGTTGTGGATGCGCTCGGCCATCGCGTAGCCCTGGTCGAGACTCATTCCGGGGACCACGCGGGCGAGCGTGCCGGCGACGTGGTCGAAGGTGTTGTGGTTGTCGTTGCGGACGATCACCTTCCACGCCCCGCCGGTCCCGGTGCCCGGTCCGTCAAGGCGGGGTCGCTCGATCGTCTGCGTCATCCGTCCCGGGAGCTTAGCTCGCGCTTGGACCAGTAGCGGCGCAGCCCGGCCCAGCTCTGGTCGGGCGGCAGCGCTTGGCGGTAGCTGGCGGCCGTCGCCTGGTCGACGGTCTCGGCGAGCTCGCGTTCGAGGACCGCGGTGAAGTCGTCGGAGTCGAGCAGGAGGGCCCGCTCGGCGAAGCGTGGGAGCGCCCGGCGCATCGTCTCGAGCTGGGCCGGCGGGTCGTCGACCGACCCGAAGTGCGTCAGGCCGAGGGTGCGGGGCCGCCAGGTCTCGATCGCGTCGAGCGAGCGGCCCCAGGCCTCGAGGTCGATGTCCGGGGGCGGCGTCGGCGGGAGCGTCAGCGCCGCGGGGGCGATCCGGACTCCGGCCACGTCGCCGACGAACGCCCGCCGGCTCGGCTCGTGGAAGTAGGAGACGTGGTGGGAGGCGTGGCCGGGGGTGTAGGCGACGGCGAAGGGGCCGAGCGTCTCCCCGCCCTCGAGCACGCGGATGTTCTCCTCGGGCACGGGCTCGACCTCGCCCCAGAGGCGGTCCATGTCCTCGCCGTAGAGCCGCCGGGCGCTGGCCAACAGCCGGCTCGGGTCGATCAGGTGGCGGGCGCCGCGCTGGTGGACCCAGACCTCGAGCGCGGGCCAGCGCCGGACCAGCGTGCCGGCGGCGCCGGCGTGGTCGAGGTGGATGTGGGTCAGGGCCAGGGCCCGCGGCCGGGTGTCCCCGAGTCCGGCGAGGAGGCCGGCGACCGACGACGACGGGCCCGGGTCGACGACGACGTCGCCGACCAGCCAGGCGCAGATCACCCGGTCGCGGCCGAGGTGGTGGACGTCGATCGTCCGCGGCTGGTCGCGGTCGGGCGTGGCCATCGCTCGGGCGAAGCCTACAATTGCCGCCATGAGCGGCGACGCCCATCGGCTCGCGCAGCGCGACCGGCCCTGGCTGATCCGCACGTATTCGGGTCATTCGACGGCCGCCGCGTCCAACGCGCTCTACCGCAAGAACCTGGCCAAGGGCCAGACCGGGCTGTCGATCGCCTTCGACCTGCCGACCCAGACCGGCTACGACTGCGACCACGAGCTCGCGCGCGGCGAGGTCGGCAAGGTCGGCGTGTCGATCTCCCATCGCGGCGACATGGCGGCGCTGCTCGAAGGCATCCCGCTGGCCGAGATGAACACTTCGATGACGATCAACGCGACGGCCGCCTGGCTGCTCGCGCTCTACATCGTCACCGCCGAGGCGCAGGGGGTCGACAGCCGGCGCCTGCAGGGGACGACGCAGAACGACATCATCAAGGAGTTCCTCGCCCGCGGGACCTACGCCTTCCCGCCGGAGCCGTCGATGCGGCTGATCGCCGACACAATCGCCTACACCGTCGAGCACGTGCCTCAGTGGAACCCGATCAACGTCTGCTCCTACCACCTGCAGGAGGCCGGGGCGACCCCGGTTCAGGAGATCGCCTACGCGATGAGCAACGCGATCGCCGTGCTCGACGGCGTGCGCGAGCGCCTCGACGGCGACCCGGCGCGGATGGCCGCGGTCTTCGGCCGGATCTCCTTCTTCGTCAACGCGGGGGTCCGCTTCGTCGAGGAGCACGCGAAGCTGCGGGCGATGTCCCTTCTCTGGGAGGAGGTCGGCCGCGACCGCTACGGCGTCGAGGATCCGAAGCTCCTGCGCTTCCGCTACGGCGTGCAGGTCAACTCGCTCGGGCTGACCGAGCCGCAGCCGGAGAACAACGTCCAGCGAATCGTGCTCGAGGCGCTGGCGGTCACGCTGGGGCGCGATGCCCGGGCCCGGGCGATCCAACTCCCGGCCTGGAACGAGGCGCTCGGCCTCCCCCGGCCGTGGGACCAGCAGTGGTCGCTGCGCATCCAGCAGGTGCTGGCGTTGGAGACCGACCTGCTCGAGTACCCGGACATCTTCAAGGGCTCGGTCGTGATGGAGGGGCTGGTCGGCGAGCTGCTCGACGGGGCGCGGGCCGAGATGGTGGCGGTCGCCGAGCGCGGCGGCGCCGTCGCCGCCGTCCCCTACATGAAGGCGGCGCTCGTCGACTCCCACCGGGAGCGGATCAGGCGGATCGAGGCGGGCGAGCAGATCGTGGTCGGCGTCAACCGCTTCACCGAGACCGAGCCGTCGCCGCTGACCGCCGACGCCGAGGGCGGCATCCTCGTGGTCGCCCCGGGGCTCGAGGCCGGGCAGGTGGCGGCGCTCGAGCGCTGGCGGGCCGAGCGCGACCCGGCGGCCGTCGCGGCGGCGCTCGGCGACCTGTCAGCCGCCGCGGCGGGGGACGCCAACATCATGCCGGCGTCGATCGCCGCCGCCCGCGCCGGCGTGACCACCGGCGAGTGGGCGCAGGCGCTGCGCGACTCCTTCGGCGACTACCGCGCCCCCACCGGGGTCGGCCACGCGGGGGCCGGGGCCGCCCTCCCCACCGAGGAGCTCGAGGCGGTCCGCCACAGCGTCGAGGAGGTCTCCGCCCGCCTCGGACGGCGGCTGAAGCTGCTGGTGGGAAAGCCCGGACTCGACGGCCACTCGAACGGCGCCGAGCAGATCGCGGTCTACGCCCGCGACGCGGGCATGGAGGTCGTCTACGAGGGGATCCGGCTGACCGCCGAGCAGATCGCCAACTCGGCCCTCCAGGAGGGAGTCCACGTGGTCGGGCTGTCGATTCTGTCGGGGTCGCACCGCGAGCTGATCCCCGATGTCATGGCGGCGCTGCGCGAGCGCGGGGTCGAGGTGCCGGTCGTGGTCGGGGGGATCATCCCCGAGCAGGACGTCGAGCCGCTGCGTGAGGCGGGGATCGCCGCCGTCTACACCCCGAAGGACTTTCGCTTCTCGAAGATCATCGGCGACATCGTCGCCCTCGTGGCCGAGCGCCACGACCAGGCCGCCCAGGCGTGAACGCCGCTGAGCAGGCCGCGCGCCGGGAGGGGATCACGCTCGCCGCCCGTCTGCGCGACGGCGATCTGGCGGCGGCACCGGCCGTCCTCAACCTGGTGGAGAGCGAGACGCCGGCCGACCGCGAGCAGGCGGCCGCGCTCCTGCGGGCCGTGTCGCCGGCGTCGCTCGGCGGCGAGGCGGCCGCCCACGTGGTGGGCGTCACCGGACCGCCCGGCGTCGGCAAGTCGACGCTCCTCTCGGCGCTGGTCGCCGAGTGGCGCCGGCGGGGGCGAAGCGTGGCCGTGCTCGCCGTCGACCCGTCGTCGCGGCGCTCGGGGGGGGCCCTCCTCGGCGACCGTGTGCGGATCGCCTTCGACCCGGCCGACCGCGGCGTGTTCGTCCGCTCCACGGCGACCGGCCGGCGGCTCGGTGGGCTGGCGCCGGCGACGCGGGCGGCGGCACAGGCGCTGGCCGCCGCCTTCGACGTGGTCGTGGTCGAGACGGTGGGCGTCGGCCAGTCGGAGATCGAGGTGGCCGATCTCGCCGACACCGTCCTTGTCGTGCTCCAGCCCGGCTCGGGCGACATGCTCCAGTTCCTGAAGGCCGGGATCATGGAGGTCCCCGATCTCCTCGTGGTGACCAAGGCCGACATCGGACGCCCGGCGCAGGAGACCCTCCGCGACGCGCGGGCGGCCGTCGGCGCCGCCGGCACCGCCGTCCTCGCCGTCTCGTGCATCCCCCCGTGTCAGGGCATCGAGGCGCTCGCCGCGGGGCTCGAGGACCACCGCCTGAGCGTCGACGTCGCCGACCGGCGCCGGCGCGGCCGCCGCGCCGAGGCGCTGGCCGACTTCACGGCCGAGCACGGCGAGCGCGGACTGCGCCGGCTGGGAGGACGCCGGGCCGCCGAGCGGTGGCTCGCCGGGCAGCCGCCCGGCCTCGACGTGCCGAGCCAGATCGACGCGCTCGAACGCGAGGCCGCCGCCCGGGCCGGCTGAGGGGCTCAGCAGCCGTCGACGGCGCAGGTTGCCCCGCCGGCCACGACCGGCACCGTAGGCGGGGCGTCCCAGGCCCGCCGGAGCAGCTCCCGGAGGACCTCCGGCGGCTGAGCGCCCGAGGCGCCGAAGGCGCGGTCGAACACGAAGAAGGGCACGGCATCGATCCCGAGCGTCCGCGCCGTGCGCTCGTCGTCGCGGACCTCGCCGGCGTAGCGGTCGCCGGCGGCCAGGTCGCGGACCTCGTCGACCGGGAGGCCGACCTCGACGGCGAGCCGCTCGAGCACGGCGGCGTCGCTGACCAGCTCGCCCTCGGTGAGGTAGGCGCGCATGATGCGCTCCTTCAGCGCGTCCTGGAGCCCGTGGGCGGCGGCGAGGTGAAGGTGGCGGTGGGCGTCGAAGGTATTGCCGGCGCGGGCGATGTCGAAGCGGAAGTCGAGCCCGTCGGCAGCGGCCGTCCGGGTCATGCGCTCCTGCATGCCGAGCGCATCGGCGCGGCTCATGCCGTACTTCGACGCGAGGTGCGTAGCCCCGTCCTCGGCGCGCTCGGCCGGGGCGGCGAGGTCGAGCTCGAAGCTCCGCCAGGTCACGGTGACCGCGTCGCGGTGCTCGAAGCCGGCGAGGGCGGCCTCGAAGCGCCGCTTGCCGACGTAGCACCAGGGGCAGGCGATGTCCGACCAGATCTCGACGTGCACGCGGCTCCCCTCCCTCGAAACGTTGTGTGGGCAACTAGTTTCATGGTAGCAAGGGCGGCCGGGCGAGCGCGACGGCGCGAGTGCGTCATCATCGTGGGCGTGGACGATCCGCCGCCCGACAGCCGGCCTGCGTATGCCTTCGACCTCGCCGACGCGATCGGCGGGCCGCTCGGCATGCTCGAGACCTCGCTCCCGGGCGTGGCCTTCGTCGTCGTCTACGCGGCCCTGGGGTCGACGACGAGGACCGCGGCGATCGTCGCCGTCGGCTTGGCGGTCGCCCTGGCCATCGGGCGCCTCCTTCGCCGCCAGACGCCCCGACACGCCGTGTCCGGACTGTTCGGTGTGGCGATCGCCGCGTTCATCGCGGTGCGCAGCGGCCGGGCGGAGAACTTCTTCCTGCCGGGCCTCTTCCTGAACGCCGTGTACGGCTCGGCCTTCGTCATCTCGATCCTCGTCCGGCGTCCGCTGGTGGGCGTCGTCATCAGCCAGCTCGCACGGCTGGGCGACGGCTGGCGGACGGACCGGCCCCGCCTGCAGACGTTCAACCGGGCGAGCTGGATGTGGGCCGGGCTGTTCTACCTGCGGATCGTCATCGAGCTCCCGCTGTACCTCGCCGGCGCCGTCCTCGCTCTCGGCGTGGCCCGCACCGCCACGGGCCTGCCGCTGTTTGCCCTCGGCCTCTACGTGACGTGGCTGATGGTCCGCCGCCACGCGGCCGCCGCCGCCCCCGCCGGGGCCTGAGCCGGCCCGCCGGGGTCTGAACCGGCCGCACGCAGGATCATCGGGCGGCGACGGCCCGGCGGCGAGCCGGGCCGCCGGCGGCGCCGACCGGCTCAGCCGATGATGATCTGGCTGTTGAGAGCGTCGTTGAGCGAGAACTGCGAGGTCGGTCCGGCGAGCCCGTTGATGATCACCGTGGGCGTGGTGATCGAGGAGCCGGTCGTGACGCCGCCGTCGGCGCTCTGCGAGGAGTTCACGCCCTGCCCGTTGGCCTGGGTAGGCGTCCCGATGATGACGCTGGAGACGCATCCGCCGGGCGGCACGCAGCTCTGGTCGCCGCCGATGACCTGCGAGTTGCCGAGGACGTTGCGCGACAGCTGGAGCCCCTCGGCGCCGTTGGCGGAGATCTGCTGGCTGTTGACGCCCTGCTGGCTGTTCTGGGTCGGGCCGACGCCGGTCGTGGTGATGATCGCGTCGTTGCCGCCGGGGCTGCCGATCGACTGGGCGCTGCCCTCGCTGTTGGCCGAGCTCTGGACCCCGGTCGGGCCGCCGCCGCCGCCGACGACGATCACGTCGCCGGTCGCCGTGGCGCCGTTGGCGCCCTGGGTCGAGTTGATCCCCTGGGTGCTGTTCTGGCTGGCACCGCCGATGATGGTGGCCGAGGCCGGGGAGGCCGCCGCGAAGGCGAGCACGGCCGACGCACCGAGACCCGCTGTGAAGAACTTGCGATTCATACCTGTCCTTTGGGCGTAGACCGAGCCCCGTGGGCGCCCGGCACCTCGACAATGTCCATTCGCCCGGGCACCACGACCACCACCACGACCCCCGCGACCCGGGCCGCGCCAGCCTAGCCCGCGGCCGCGGGCCGGCCTATGGACCGCCGGTCGAAACCGCGGCGACCGGCGGTCGAGGGCCTACTGGAGGTTGAAGATCTGAATCGCTTCGCTGGAGACCGACGTCTTGTCGGGACGGATGTGGACGATCGCGAAGACGACGAGGCTCGTCCCGTGGCTGGTGGCGTAGTTGCGGAGCGCCACGCCCTGGGGGTTGAGCGTGAAGGCGATCTGGCCGGAATTCGTGCTGTGGGTCAGCGTGTTGGCCATCGTCGTGAACCCGTCGCGGTGCGGTATGCCAGGGTTGCCCGGGCGGATCTCCTTGGCGCGGAGCACGATCCGCACGCCGGCGCTGCACGTCGCCTGGAAGGCGCTTCCCGGCGTCCCGGTGAGCGCGGCGACCAGCGAATGGGCGAGGTCCTGGGCCATCTTGCCGGGGTTGCAGGGGCTCGTCCCCGGCGTGACGCCGGCGGGGGTGACGACGACCGACTCGCCGGCGTCTCCGCAGGCGCTGCCGGCCGGCGAGTTGGCGGTGTCGCCGTTGTAGGTCGCGATGAAGCGGTAGGTGCCGGCCACCGTCGGCGTGTAGGGCACCGAGACGGTCGACGTCCCGAGGTTGACGGTCGAGGTGAAGACGGGCGGGGAGGCGCAGGTCGGGTCGGTCGGACCGAAGGCCTTGAAGGTGACGGTTCCGCTCGGCTTGTATCCGCCGCCGACGACCGCCGAGTCGGTGATCGTGCCGCCGAGGGAGACCGAGCCCGAGGCGGTCGTGGTCACGGTGGGAGTGGCCGGGCTGACGGCGACCGTCTCACCCGGGTCGGCGCACTTGCTCGACACCTTGTTGTTGAGCGCGTCGCCGTTGTAGGTGGCGATCCAGCTGTAGGTGCCGGACTTGACGGCGGTGAAGGGAGCCGAGGGGGTCGGGAGGTCGAGCTTCACCGTCGAGGTGAAGACGGGGGTCCCGGCGCACTTGGGGTCGGTGACGTCATAGAGGTTGAAGGTGACCGTGCCCGTGGGCTTGGGCGAGAACGAGCCGCCGGTGACGACGGCGTTGTCGTTGAGCGCCGCGCCGACCGCGGCGGCGGGCGAGGTGAACGTGGCGATCTTGGGCGTGGCCAGGTCGGCCTGTGCGGAGGAGGCGAACACGAACATGAGGGCGGCGAGGATGGCGGCGCCGCCGAGCCGGCGCGCCCGAGTCGTTGTCGTCGTGCTGGATCCGCGTGCCCGCATGCTCATCGCTCCGATCGTCGACCGGCCGCCGCCGCCGGCGGCCCTGGATCTAGACGTTAGCGCGGCAAGCCGAACGGCTCGCCGCTGGGACAAAGCGCCCGGCGGCCTCAGGCGACGAGCTCGCCGTGCCAGCCGGCATAGGCGACGAGCTCGTCGCGGCCGAGGAGGGGCAGGCCGTAGCGCTCGGCCACGCGCTCGAGGCGCCGCCCGCCCTCGCCGCGGTCGAGCGGGCTGGGGCGCTCGTAGAGAGCGAGCGGGCGGGCGTACTCGGCGCGGAATCCGCGCTCGCACTCGACGATCCGCCCCCAGGCGACAACCGCCCCCCAGACCGCCTCGGGGGCGGGGAGGTCGGGCTCGGGCGGAAGGGCGTAGTAGGCGGAGTAGCCGCAGCCGCAGAGGCGCGCCGGGGCGTCGTGGCCGCCGAGGGCGAAGCACTTGGCGTGGCGGTCGTGGTCGGTCGGCCAGGGCGTGGGCATGGCGCGGGGGGCGATCATGGCGAGCGCCGGGTTGGGCACGAAGCGGTGGGCGACGAAGATGCCCGAGTAGAGCCCGCCCCGCCGGGCGCCCCATCGCCGGAAGCCGACAAGCGGCTGGGCGACCGGCTCGAGGGTCACGCGGGCGCGGGCTGCGCCGGGGCGGGCGCCGGTCGCGGAGGCGCCGGCCGGGGCACCGGGACGCGCACGGGCGCCGGCCGTTCGGTCTCGCGCAGCGGCTCGCCGATATCACCCATCTGACCGACCTGATGCTACGCGACGGCGGGTCCGGTCACCGCTCGAAGGGGGCCGGCTCGGGCGCGGGGCTCACGTCGGCGTGATCGATTTCTCGGAGCGGGGGCTGGTCGCACTCGCGCATGCGCGAGTGCACACGCCGGCGGCGGTCGGCCAGGTCGTCCTCGAGCCGGCCGAGCTCGCCTTGACGGCGGCGGACGAGCTCGAGCTGGCGGTCGAGCAGGCCGAGCGCCTCGTTGAGGAGGTGGCGACGGCGGGCGGGGTCGACGTCGTCGCGGAGGAGCTCGCTGCGCAGCGCGGCGCGGGCGTCCTCGGCGGCGATCAGCTCCTTGAGCTCGTCGAGCGAGACGCCGAGCAGGGCCTTCAGCCGCATGACCTCGCGGAGGCGCTCGACGTCGGCGTCGTCGTAGACGCGGTGGGCACCGGCGAGGCGGCCTTCGCCGTCGGGGAGCGGGAGCAGGCCGATCTCCTCGTAGTAGCGGATCGTCCGGGGCGTCGTCCCGGCGAGGCGGGCGACGTCGCCGATGCGCAGGGCGCGGGCTACCTTCGATGATGACGCCGGGGTCATCGGACGGGCACCGCCTCGGCGACCACGGCGGGCTCGGCGGCGTGGCGCGGGCGCATCAGGCAGACGGCGGCGCCGACGATCGAGGTGGCCGCGAGCACCCAGAGGGCGAGATGCATGTTGGCGATGAACGGGGCGAGCTTCTGATCGGAGAGGCCCCTGGTGAGGCCGGAGAAGATGGCGAACAGCGTCGGCTTGGGGATCGCCGAGGTGACGATGGCGAGGACGAAGGCGATCGAGAGGACGGCGCCGGTGTTCTGGAGGAGCATCCGCGCGCCGGCGGCGATCCCCCGCCGCTGGGCGGGGACGGTCCCCATCATCGCGGCGGTGTTGGGGCTGTTGAACATGCCGGACCCGATGCCGACGATGGCCAGCCAGAGCGTGCTCTGCCAGTAGGGCGTGTGGACCTGGAGGGTCGTCATCAGGGCGAGGCCGAGGCCGACGACGGCCATGCCGAGCGCGGCGAGCCCGCGCGACCCGCGGCGGTCAGCGTAGATCCCGGCGAGCGGCGAGGCGACGAGCATGCCGAGGGCGAGCGGGATCAGCTTGATCCCGGCCGTGATCGGGTCGTCGCCCTGGGCGCCCTGGAAGTAGAAGACGAAGAGGAACATCAGGGCGAAGCGGGCGAGCCCGTTGATGAACGAGGCGGCGGAGGCGGCGGCGAAGAGACGGCTGCGGAAGATCGTCAGGTCGAGCATCGGCGCGCGGACGCGGCTCTCGATCACCACCCAGAGCGGCAGGAGGACGGCGGCGGCGGCGAGGCCGCCGATCACCACGGGGTCCGACCAGCCGCTGAGCCCGCCGCGCGAGACGCCGAGGACGAGTCCGGTGAGCCCGACGAGGAAGGCGGCGCTGCCGCCGAGGTCGAAGCCGCGGGTCGTGTCGGGCTTGGCCAGCTCGCGGAGGACGAGGCCGCCCCAGGCGGCGCCGATCAGGGCGAACGGGACGTTGAACCAGAAGACCCAGTGCCAGGAGATCGAGACGAGGACGCCGCCGAGGACGGGCCCGAGGACGAGGCCGACGGCGGCGATCATCGTGTTGGCGCCCATCGCCAGCCCGAGCTGCTCGCGGGGGAAGGCGTCGGTCACCAGGGCGGCGGCGTTGGCGAAGAGGAAGGCCCCGCCGACGCCCTGGAGGATCCGCCAGAGGATCAGCTGGGTGACGTCGGCGGCGAAGCCGGCGCCGAGGGAGCCGAGCGCGAAGAGGAGGAAGCCGGCGACGTAGGCGCGCTTGCGGCCGAAGAGGTCGGACATCCGGCCGGCGCTGAGGACGAGCACGGTCGAGGCGATCATGTAGGCGAGGATCACCCAGACGAGGGCGAGCAGGCCGGCGTGGAGGCTCCGCTCGAGGTCGGGGAGAGCGATGATCAGGGTGCCGGAGTTGGTCGCGGCGAGGAGCATCCCGAGGCTCGTGCAGGAGAGGGCCCACCAGCGGTAGTGATGGTGGTCGCCGGCCACGCCGGGACGCCGCCGCACCGACGAGGCAATCGCCTGATTCGTGCCGCCGCTGGCCATTCCGGTCCTCCTACGGAGCTTACGTGAACGTCAATTTCACGATAGCACGGTGGGCGCTCGGTCACGGCGGATCGTATTGATTGACGCTTCCGTGTCCCGGGTTTTGACGGTTTCGTGTCCGCCGGGTTGATGGCCTGGTGTCAGGTGGTGTCGAGGCTGAGCGCCGCGGCGCGGGTGAGCTGGAACCGGCGCAAGTCTCTTGGACGATGCCGTGGGCGATCAGGGCACGGAGCTCGTGTTGCTCGGGTTCGGTGTCTCAATTGGCATGCAGAGTCTCGGATACACCCTCGACTCCCGGGTCGCGGTGGGCGGGGTCGGCTTCGAGCGCGTGGAGGCAGCGCTCTCTGCAGAAGTAGAACGTCTCGCCGGCGAGGCTCTTGCAGACGGCCTTGGCCCGGTCGACCTTCATCCCGCACGTCGGGTCGGTCGCGCCACGCCGTGATCCAGAACAGCGCACCGAAGATCACGACCCACAAGACGTTGAGCCCGAGCGCAGATCGTGGTAGCCAGCGACGGTTCCGCCAATGAACGATTCGATGACCGAGCGGACGCTCGCCATCTCCTCCGCGAGCAAGCTCTCATCGACAAGTGCGGTGATCCTCCCGGTCCAACCGTCCCGGCGTGCCAGACGCTGTCGCGTCGCTGAACACTGAGGGGCCCCGACTGCCAGGGCTCTAACGCGGCGGCCCAGCCGGGGCGATCGTGAGGAGGCCGCCGCCTTCGTGTTCGACCTGCAGCGTGGTGTGGTCGATGTGAAACTCGTCGTGCAGCAGGCTGGTGAGGGCCCGGCAGACGTCTTGGCAGTGCGAGTCGATCTCGGCGAGCACGTGGGCTGAGAGGGCCGGGAACCCGGAGGTGACCTCCCAGACGTGCAGGTCGTGAACCTCAGCCACGCCGGGCAGGGCGGCCATAGCGTTGCCGATCGCGTCGGGGTCGAGGCCCCTGGGGGCGGCCTCGAGGAAGACGCGGCCGGAGTCGCGTAGGAGGCCGTAGGCGGCGTGGATCATGATCGCGGCGATGATCAGCGACGCGATGCCGTCGGCGCGGTGAAAGCCGGTGAGGATGATGACGGCGCCGGCGATCGCGGTGAAGACGAACGCGGCGAGGTCGGTCAGGAGATGCTGGAAGACGCCCTCCACGTTCATCGACTGGCGGTTGGCCTTCGAGAGCGTGTAGGTCGCCGCGAGGTTCACGACGATCCCGGCGAGCGCCACCAGGAGAACCGCGGTGCCGCCGACCTTGGGCGGGTCGACCAGGCGCGTGATGCCTTCGTAGACGATCAGCAGGCCGAGCACGAGCAGCGTCGCGCCGTTGAACTGCGCCGAGAGGATCTCGGTGCGCTTGAGGCCGGTAAGCGTTCAGGGGGTCGTCGGGTTGGGTGGCAGGATTCCTGGCCGGTGCAGGGAATGTTGCAGTCGTGCGGCGGGATCAGGTCGAGGCGTTGTATGCGGTCGGGGTTGATGCTGTCGTTGCGGT